>JBEKCW010000287.1:0-7292 GCA_050014675.1 Occallatibacter sp.
TAGCCCGGAAGGTCGCCATTCAAAATGGGATATACTCCAAGTAGCCCCAGCGGGAAATTTATGGCCGTAGTTCACTCTCATCACCCCCCGGAAGATTGCCTCAATTGTGAGCACCGTCATCTGCGGATGTTCTGTAATCTCACTCCGGAAGCGCTGGCTGACTACGACAAAATCGGCATCATGATGAGCCATGCGCGCGGCGCCAAGCTTTTCACTGAGGGTGACGCGGCGCGCAACGTGTTCGTCATCTGTTTCGGCCAGGTCAAAATCTCCTCAACTTCGCGCGACGGCAAAACCATGATCTTGAAAATCGCCGCACCCGGCGATGTGATGGGCCTCAGCGCGGTGCTGGCCAACGTTCCCCATGAAGTGACAGCCGAGGCCATCGAACCTTGCACGGTCAAAACAGTCCGCAAGCAGGAATTCGTTGATTTCCTCGGCCGCCACGGCATCGCGTCAATGCATGCCGCGCAATCGCTCTCCGGCGAATATCTCACTGTCTTTCACGACGCCAAGCGGCTCGCGCTTTCCGGCTCCGCTGCCGGGCGTCTTGCGCGCCTACTGCTCGACTGGGGTCGCTCGACCGCCAACGGCAAGCCCGAGATCCGCTTTACCATGGCGCTCACGCACGAGGAGATCGCCAACATGGCCGGCACCTCGCGCGAGACAGTAACGCGCCTGCTGAACCAGTTCCGCCGCGACCAGTGGATCACCATTCGCGGAACGAGCCTGACCATCGTTAAACCCGACCAGCTTGAGAAGCTGACTGCGTAACAGCAGCTGTTAGCTCTCAGCTTTCAGCTTTCAGCTCGCCGTCCCCCACCCGCCATATTCCCAATTTTTAGTACACCTTTGAAACTGTCCCAACTGGCCGCCTGAGGCCGGCGTCAGCGGCATAATCTGTCCTCGTTCGGTTCTCTTCTCGACATTTCCAAGAGAAGACAATCAGATCCCGAAGGGAGATATCTATGGCGGCGGACGTTCGGCAATTGGAATTGTTTGTGAAGGAGTCGCTGCAATGCGGCAGAGCCAGAAATGAGATTGCCAAGGTGATGTCAGATGCGGGTTGGCCGGGCGCGCAGATTGCGAGCGCTCTCGATGCCTACGCGGAGATCGACTTTCCCGTTCCCGTGCCCAGGCCAAGGCTCTCGCTGAATGCGCGAGAAGCATTTCTTTACCTGGTCATGTTCAGTTCGTTGTATTTCGCAGCGTGGAACCTGGGCAACCTCCTCTTCACCTTCATCAATCGCGCGTATCCCGATGTGGCCGGCAACCAGTTCTATTTTCGCGAGGCGCAGCGCTGGTCCACGGCTGCCGTGATCATTGGGTTCCCGGTCTTTTTCTCGTTGGCGCGTTACATCGGCGAACAGATCGCGCTCAACCCCTTCAAGCGTCTCTCGCCCGCTCGCCGCTGGCTCACGTATATCACGCTGTTTCTCGCGTCGAGCGCGCTGCTGTGCGACGTTACAACACTGGTCTACAACCTGCTCGGCGGGGATTTGACGGTTCGATTTGTGCTTAAGGTTCTGGTCGTGGCCGTCATCGCCGGTTCGTGCTTTACTTACTACCTTTTCGACCTGAGAAAGGAGGAAAAGGAGTGAGCACGAAGAACTTTGGAACGATTCTGGCCATAGCAGGAGCGGTTGCGGCCGTGGCGGCGGTTTGCTTCTCCATCTCTCTCAATCCGCCCTCAGCGGTAAAGGCGCAGGCACTCGACCAGCAGCGCCTGCAAGGGATGCAACAGATGGATTTTGCCATCAAAGCTTACTACCGCACGCACCAGGCGCTGCCCGATCAAATCGGAGCTCTTGAGAACAACGGACTCATGGACAGGTCGAATTGGAAGGACCCGGTAACACATCAGCCTTTTGAATACGACCTGGCCGGCAAGACTTCGTATCGGCTCTGTGCGGATTTTTCAGCCGAATCCGAGCCAGACGATTATCCCTACGGTAATGACTTCCGCAAACACCACAAGGGGCACGATTGCTTCCAGTTGGATGTTCATGGGGAGTAGCTGTGGAGCTGTGAAGGGAGTGCGGGTAAAGCATTGAATCGAATCAACCGGCTTTCACAGTTTCACCGTTTTTTAAGACTTTTTCTTAGTTTTGGGTGGATTGGGCGGATTGTTGGGCTGCCATGAAAGCGGCTATGCAGGCTGCGCGGCGAGCTTGTAGCCGGGCTTGGGCTGTGGCTTTCCTGGCCTGGCGGTTGCGGGCCATTACGACTACGGATTCGGTGCCGAAGCGCAGGTTGTTGAGATTCTGCAGGCAGAATTGGACAATTGCCGAAACCGAGGTATTGTGGCGGGCGGCAAGAACGCGGGCATCGCTGTAGACGGTTTGGTCGACGGTGACGGTGATGTTAGGCATAAAGGTCTCCGATTTAGATTGTGCGCCGGGGAGAGTTAATTAACTGCAAGTGCAATGGGGCTAGGGGAGTTAGCGGGGTTGGCGGAGCTAAAGGCAGGCGGGTCAGCGGGTTAGCTTCCATCCCCGGCCGCCAAAGGCGAAGGACCCGGAGGCACCCTTAACTTGACTATTTGTGCTATGAGACCGGAGCACGCCGCCGCCACGAGGTGAATAGGTATTGGAGTGAACCCCTATTCGCCTCCGTTATGCTATAGCTGCAGTAAATCGTTGGCGACACGCTCCTGGAGAGATGGAGAGAGATTCGCCCGCTTAGCGAATTGGGACCAACTGTCAATGGCGCTACGCACATCAGCCAGGACGTTCTCGGGCTTTCGTACGCTGAAACGATTAGCAACCTCCAGAAGATCCGCCTTGGAGATGTCATTGAACTTTTGGTTGACACTCATCAAGTGCTGATAGGTCCACTCACCCATTGGGTTGTAGGCGTGTGTCACATCGTAGGCTGGCGAAAGATTCCACGGTTGTCCCTGTCGAAGAATGAAGCCAAAGTTCTTGGTGTGATCGTCACAATTGCGCCCCATTACATTGAATGCCATGCGGCGGAAAATTTGGTTCACCGCATCGTCGTCGAGGCCGAGCTCGCTAGCCGTCATGAAGAGTTGCGAGTAGTCGTGTGTGCCGCGTTGCCTAAAGTCAAGATGATTGATTGCACACAGCGTCTGGACGTGGTGTTTCAGAGTCTTTCCACCAATCACTTCACGATCAAATCGTTTGGTCATGAAGTGGGCGCGTCCATTTTCCTCGAGCAAGCGCGAATCCGACATCCGGATGCCTGCAGCCGTTGCCATCAAATAGTATGCAAATTCAATTCGACCGTAGCCTTCGCCGGTTCCGAGTTCCTCATCTTTGCCTACTCCATCGAATTTCAACAGCCAATGCTCAAATCCTGGGGCGGCATCGAATTGTCCGCTCCGCACTTCGTCCGTTGCCGGATTCCACGCGATAACGGCCTTGGCTCGGGCGCCGCCGGCGGAAGTCCCGACCTTGATGATGTTAGCGAGGGCGGCTTTGGCTTCATGGTCGACTGAGAAGGTTCCCTGGACAAGGCGCCTGGCCTCTTCAACGAGCTGTTTCATTTCGACGGGAGCCGAGCTTTCTTTGTGAGCTCCTCTCGCAGGTCGAAACTCCAGCGCGCCCATTCCTCGCTTTCCCATATATGCGAGTCGGTCAAGAACAGTGACGGAACTCCTCGCGATGCCTCGTTGGGCCATCCATGCGTCAATGAGAGCGTTTCCGAAGTCATCTGGTAGTGCGTCAGCCAAAAGAGCAGGTAGACGGAAATATGTGGCTTCAGGAAGCGTCGGAAAAACGTAGACCGACCGGGACTCCTTCAAAGACATATGAAGGGGAGATAGTTCGCCCCCCGTTCTTTTCCAGGCAGGATCGTATTCGAACACGTAATAGGCGAGGCTGGGGTCAAGAGCGACAGCCCCCGCGAAACGGCCCCAAACCCACACTTCAATCACCGATACGTCTTTCATCCTTTATTTGCCTCAATGCGCGAACGACGCACACGCCGACGGGCGGTTTGAGAATGGCGCAAAAGCGCCAGCGGGCTGACAGAGGATTTAGGCGCGAGCAAACGCAGGCCATCGAGAGAATCGAGAGCTTTCAAGACGCGAACGAGCGTTTGAATGCTTGATCCGCGACCAGCCTCAAGATTTCTCAATGCTTTCTCGGAAATTCCGGCCTTTTCGGCAGTCGTGATTTGATCCAGGTTCTTGGCGATACGCAGTTCCTGGAGCTGCTTTCCCAATGCAGCCTGCAGATCGTCCGGAGACATAAATATTATGTCGTCCATATCGGTATAATAGTACCTCTTATCTGAAAATATCAACGTAAACGGCATCATAGTACCGCTTAAAGCAAGCTAGCATAATAGATATAATCGTGCCGTTTATGAAACTTATAAATCATAACAGGCATTATTATACCGAATACATGGATATTGTCGGATTTGACAGAGTTAGCGGAGCTAAAGGCAGGCGGGTCAGCGGATTAGCTTCCATCCCCGGTCCCCAAAGGCGAGGGACCGGGGGCACCCTCAGCTTGACAATTTGCGCTGTGAGACCGGGGCCACGCCCGATTAAGATTTCAAAAAACGCACGGTGCGCTACTCGCCAAACGTCTAAAATCAAGCCGGTCCCCTGAGAGGTCGCTATGAGCAGAGTCCTCATCATCGACAGTCTGATCGCCATCAGCCGGGAAATCGGTGAACTGCTTGCCGGCGCCGGTTTGGAAATTGAGTACGCCGCCGGCCATATTGACGCGCTGCATCGGCTGCGCAGCCGCGCGTTCAGTGTGATTGTTACCGGCGCCGAGAGCGTAATTGAAGAAGCTCTCGCCCTGCTGGAGGAGATGAGACTTATACGGCCCAGTCTGAAGTGCATTGTGCTGGCGCCCAGCAGCACACCGGACGAGATTATTGCGGCGCTGCGCGCTCGAGTCTTTGGATGTTTCACGCTTCCCTTCCATGCCGGGGAAATTGCCGGCGTGGTGCAGGATGCGGCCACCAGCGACGATTCGAACGAGGAAATCGAAGTGGTCTCCGCGCGCCCCGGCTGGGTTGCCGTCAGGGTCAACTGCCGTTTGGCCACTGCTGAGCGTCTGATGTCGTTTGCCAGAGAGTTTGCCGCGCAGCTGCCCGAGGAAAAGCGTCAGGAAATCATGTTTGCGCTGCGCGAGATTCTGATGAACGCAATGGAGCACGGCGCCAAGTTTAATCCCGACCAGGTGGTGGAGGTGAACGCCATCCGCACGGCCCGCACGATGACGTTTCGCGTGCGCGACCCGGGCGCGGGATTTCGCCGGGAAGAGATCGCCCACGCAGCACATGCCAATCCAGCAGATGACCCCACGGCGCACATCGCTCTGCGCAACCAGATGGGCATGCGCTCAGGGGGATATGGCATGCTGCTTGCCGCGGGCACAGTGGACGAACTGATGTACAACGAAACGGGAAACGAAGTCATCCTGATCAAATACCTGGATTAGGCGTCTTGATTAGTCTGCTCGGCGTTCGCCGTCCGCTCCACGGCCTGCTCGACAGGCTCTTCAAGCGGCTCGCGCAGCGTAAGTACCGGGCAGCGGGCGTGGGCCAGCACGCGGTAGATGATGCGGTCGCGGGCGAGGTTCTCAAAGGCCGAGCGGTGCGTCGCACTCAGAACAATCAGGCTCGCCTGGCGCTCCACCGACTCCGAAAGAATCTCAATTGACGGGTTGCCGTGGATGACAACCGGCTCAACGGCTGAGCAGCAGCCCGCGCCAGTTTCGGCGGCCAGCTTGCGCAGTTCGTGCATGGCCAGTGAATCAAGCCCGGTGGGCAGTCCCTTGCGCATCATCTCGTCCTCATGCGGCAGCACATGCAGCAGCACAAGCCTCGCGCTCAGGTTGACGGCAATTGAACAGGCAAGCGCTGCGCTCGGGCGGGAGGTCTCTCGCAAACTGGTGGCATGGAGAACAACGCGATTGCGCGCCCCAAATGCCTCCGGGAGATGAGCCTCGGGACCCACGGTCATGACCGGGATGTTGACCGAGCGCAGCACTTGCTCTGCAACGGAACCGATGAACAGCTTACCGATTTTGCTCCGGCTCCGTGTGCCTAAAACGACGCGATCTACCTCAAACTGCCGAATGGCCGCGATGACCTGTTGGGTAGGATTGCCCTCGCGCACCACGGCCTCGCACAGAACGTCTTTGAGCTGAGCGCGTTCGCTCCATGCCAGCAGTTCCTTTTCGGCCAGCTCGACCACGCTGGTGGTGTCGTAGTACGGCATGCCGGCAGCGTCGACTGACATTGCGGCGCTGGCCGCAAGCACATGCAGCAGAATCAGGCGCGCCCCCGCTTCCGACGCCTGTTCGATGGCATACGGCATCAGCCGGTCCAGGTCGTTGAGGTCGGTGGCGACAAGAATTACGCGCGGGCTCGCCCAGCGATGGCCGCAATCTGACATGCGGGAAGATTGGCACCTATTTGAAGGCGAAGATGTGCCGGAACGCACCAGACTGAGTGACATGGCTCACGCGAAGGATTCGCCGGTCCTCACGGGACGCGGGCCACCGTTCTCCGTTCACCGTCCACTCGTCACCGAAAGCTAACGCTATCCACCAATCAACCGATGATCGAAGGGTGAACTCTGCCGAGAGCCGGGGAGGATCGATGCGCTTCAAAGTGGATGAGCGGCATGTGATTGAAGCAACATCCCGGTTCTGGGACCAGATGCTGGCGATGAAGCTTGAGCCTGAGCCGATCCTGAAGCAGTTTTGCGTGGGCCATAAGCACCTGCTCGGCCGCATCGACCTCAAGGGCGCCTGGAAGGGGCGCGTCGAGATTCGAATGGCCGAAGACCTGGCGCGCGCAGCAACCGCGGCCATGATGATGCAGCCCATTGAGACCGTTGCCGAAGCCGACATGATGGACGCCATCAGCGAAGTGGCCAACATGATTGCAGGTGTCATCAAGAGTTCGCTGCCGCAACCCTGCGAAATGAGCCTTCCTCATTCGGCGGTGGAGTTGTGCAATTTTTGCGGCGTCGAGGCCGGCGGGAACGCGATTGACGTGGCTTTTCGCCACGCTGAAGGCAAAATGGTGGTGCGCGTGTGGGAAGACGAGTGAGCGCTGCGGGGCGCAATGTGGAATATTGGCAGCTCTTTGGTTTGCGGCATGGCAGCCCGGGCTGCAATCATCTTTGCGATCCTTTCACCCTGGAGCATCGCGCAATGAAACTCACTCGAATTCTTTTTCTGGCCGCAACCGTTGTGGGCGTTTCGCCGATTTTGATGGCGCAGGGATGGCCGCCCACTCCCGACCATCTCACCATGCCGATCTGGCCGGGCACGCCGCCGGATAGTGTTGCCCAG
>JBEKCW010000288.1:0-7273 GCA_050014675.1 Occallatibacter sp.
TTGGATTCGACGCCTGCCTTGATCACCGCAGTCCGACACTGAAACAAGATCTCGCGGCGGCGTGCCCGAAAGGCATTGATGTGTACTTCGAGAATGTCGGCGGGGTGGTCTTCGATGCGGTCCTCCCCCTGCTCAATGCGCGTGCCCGGATTCCCTTGTGCGGGCTGATTGCCACCTACAACGGCGACCCGGCGGCTGAACCCACGTCCCGAACCGCGCAGGTAATGACGGCCTTGTTGAAGAAGCGCATCCGAGTCCAGGGGTTCATCATCTTTGACGATTATGGATCGCACTTTCCGGAGTTCCGGAAGCAGATGAAGGAATGGTTCGAAGCGGGGAAGATCAAGTATCGCGAGGATGTAGTGAGCGGACTGGAGAACGCGCCTGAGGCATTCATGGGTCTGCTCAAGGGCAAGAATTTCGGAAAGCTGGTAGTGCGCGTAGCGGCGGAAACGGCGTCATAAAGGCGCCTGAACCTTCGACAACAGCCACTGGCTGACTGTAACACCAGTGTAGGCGTAGCGGGTCATATGTCGCACCCGGTTCCACTTATTGTGGCGGATGGATCCTTGTCGCCGTTTGCCGGAGCGAGAATATCAATCCGAGTCTCAAATTGAGTTAGATAACGTAGGCTCTGGCGCACAGTATCCCGCGGGGGGTAGAGCAAAACGTGGGCCAATACAAATTAGTTACCTCAATTCGGAAGTGGCTTTTCCCTCACGCCCTGCTAGCCGCGTCGGTGTTGGCGGGTTTGTGTGCGCTTGTCTGGCCAGACAGTATGTTGAGCCCCAACTATCTGTTTAACTCCGATCCCACACTTCATCACATCAAGGGCCAATTGTGGATGTTTACCACGCACGACCTTGTTTCAGAACAGTTCGAACGAGGCTACATGTGGGACAACATGTACGACTACCATTCGGAGAGCACCACAGACTTTCGCACTTGGGTTGACCACGGCTCCATATTCAGCATCCTCGATGTGGGCTGGGCAAAAGGCAACGCTTTGTGGGATGGAGACGCAGGAATCGCGGCCAACGGCAAATACTATGCCTATGCACCGTTCGATTATGAGATTGGAGTTCTGGTCAGCGACAATCCAGCCGGACCTTATGCGGATGCGCTCGGACATCCATTAGTCGCTAAGGGCGCAAAAGGCGTGACTTGTAAGTTGCTCGTTAGCCCGAGCGTTATCTTCGATAACGGCGTGCCTTATTTGTACTTCGGCTGGAATGGGGTCGACATCGTCAAACTCAAACCGAACATGATCGAGTTAGCAGGGCCAATCATCAAGGTTCAGGCCCCGGACGATTTCGTGGAGTCGCCCATTATCACGAAGATCAAGGGGCGATACTATCTTACTTATTCGAACGGCGGAATGTGGGGCGAAGATAAGATCCCCAAGCCACAAATCAAATACTCCATTGCCGACAACATCCTCGGTCCGTATACGCATCCGGCAGTGCTCCAGGATATTCAAATCAACCCGGATGAGCAGGGATTTAAGCATAAGTACGCGTCTTCTGCACACCAGGGACTGGAGTGGTACAAAGGCCAGCTGTATCTTGCCTATCAGAAGGATAGTCACGACGGAGTCCATCGGCACGTATGTATCACCAAAGTCAATGTCCACCAGGATGGTACGTTGGGCATCATCGACCCCAACACCGATCGCGGAGTGGTATACGGCCCCATCAATTTCGTTCTCGATGCGTACGCTCCCTACAAACGAGAGGCGCAGGAATTTAACTCACGCAGCGGCGCAGACGAAGAGCAGGGAATTCGCCAGGACTATCACTTCAAAATGAAAAACGGTGGATTTCTGCGCTTCAACCATATGGATTTCGCTGATGGGCCCGCCGGGTACCGTATTGCGTTCAGTTGCGAGAATCCTGCCTTAAAGGAAGGAAAGGTAGAATTCCGGCTTGATACATTCGATGGCCTCTTGATTGGAGCGGTCCCGATCACATTTACGGGCGGAAAAACAAATTATGTGATCAGAACCGGCGCCGTGAAGAAGATCAGTGGCACTCACGATCTATTTATCATCGCTCGCGGCTGGGGCGGAGACGCGAGCGATCACTTGTTCAACATTAACTGGTTCACATTTACAAAATGACTGCCGGACGAAAGCCGTCTCGCCAGCGTGTCTCGTCCTGCCTCAACGGAACCGCCAGCAATGCGTAGTAATTGTCCACCAGGAAACCTTCATAACCTTTGAATGTCCCATCCCACATCCTCCAATCGGCGGAGTAACCGTGTGCATCGCTTCCCTCGAATTCGCATTTTCCGTAAGCGTCGAGCATGGGAAATAGAATTTCGTCGGCCTCCCCCTTGCGGCCCAGGTCGTAGAGGGCTGCCAATGTAAAAAAGGCAAAGGAGCCTGTAGCCCCGCCATTTTCGTAAATCTGGAAGGCGTCGGAATTATCCGGTTTAGAACCGCAGCCCCAACGGGCCACGCCGTGCATGTTGGCGCAATCCTTCAGCGCAACAGATACAAGATTGCCGGGAAGACCCAGGGAGAAGTTCTTGAAGCCAACCTCCTTCATCTTGGCCATTAGTGCGTCCATAATGGCGTTTGCCTGCGGCCGTTCAATCAGGCCGTAATGGATGGCAATGCTGTTGACCCAGAGAAAATAGTAGTCGTGGAGTTGTCCGTCAGCACTGCGCCATCCTCCCAGTATCCCCGTGGCCGAATCAAAGAAGCGTTTGAAATAGGCTGCGCGTAGCTTTTCCGCAACCGCCAGGTAGCGCGTGGCATCATCGACTCGGTCCACTTGCTTCGCCATCATCGCCATATTGCCCAGCGCACGGTAGGCAAGCGCATTCGCATATGCGTCTTCGTGGCCAAACCCAAGGTCATCCCACCAGTTGGATGGCCTGAACTGAGGCGATCCATCGCGGTTGAACTTCCAGACATCTGAATTGCCGCTGATGCCGAATTTGACGAGCCCATCCCCATCGGTATCGGTTGCGAGCATTGCTTCAGCCCAGCCGCGAATGCCGGAGTAGTTCTCCTTGAGCCACGCATCCATCTTGCCCTCACGAACACAGTTCGCAGCAGAAATGATGAAGGACGGCCAGGTGTCAGAGGAGACGAAGGTGTAGTAGGTGTCGTACCCAGGCATGCCATAGACAGCTGCTCCAGCGAGAATTCTATCCAGAGTCTGTCGTATCAAATCCAGCGCGGAAACGCCGTCGGCCAGAGGCGGCGTAAGGGCCGCAATGTCCGCGTACTCATAGTAGGCAAATCCGCAAGTGTCGCTGGCCGTATTGTTCGCAAGCGCCGGAAACCCCGGATTAAGCTGCAGTATGTTGAGCCAGTTGCGACGGAATGGATCGAAGCGCGCATCGCTCTCGATGCCCCGTATATGGGGATAAATTGCGGTCGCGTCGAGCGTGTAGATAATGCGCGGCTGTTCTGCTGAGGCTGGGGAGAGCGCCAGCATGGCAGTCTCTTCATAGCGTGAGTGAGCCCCCGCGGTGCGGCGGGAGGTAAAGGCCAGCCCGGCGTCGGGGACACTGGAGGTCAGTCGCAGGGACCCTTGTCCCGGAAAGTGCATCAGCGCAGGCAGCGCCAGCAGCTTGTCCTTTCGAATTAAGCCGAGCACTGTGCTATGAACTTGCTTCAGATCGAAATTGAAAACGATTGGTGAGGGCGCGAATTCAGCGGACCAATTGGAAGTGAGAACAATTCGCGAGCCGCTGACTCCGAATGTCCATGCGGCCGGTGAATCTTTGGGCGCTGCTGCCGGGCGGTATTCAACTCGCCGTGCGCCACGTGAGTCGGAGACAGATGCTCTGTAGCCGCCCGTTGACTTGCTCGAACCCACGATGTTTACGCCCCGTCTCCCCTTGCCCAGGCCATCCACATTCAGAGACACGAACTCCGGCGCGGTAGGCGATAACACGAGATCAATGTGCTGGGAAGTAAACTGTATCTCGGTTTCAGTATTGCCGCTGACTTCTGCGCCTGCCGTGTGCTGGTGGATGAGCGCAACAGCCGCTGTTGCTCCAACCGCCTTCAAAAAATCCCTTCGTTTATGCATCGGTGTTCTGTTCCTTTTCACGCGTCAATTTGGAATGAGGTTAACCTTCGGAGTGCGATTGTCTTAAGTTGTGCAACATGCGCGCTTCACTAGATTCATTGCGAAGCGCTCTTCTCGTACCTCAGCACAACCGGTCCAAGAAGACCGGAAGAGATGGGTGGGTAATGGGGCATCGTATCGAACCAATTCTTCGGCCATTGCACGGTGCTTGCATAATTGGTGAGGGAGTTCGATACGGTAATTTCGAGAACATTATCCCCGGAATGCAGTAGTGGACGAATATCGAGTGAAAAGGGTTGGGTAACGAGCTGTCCGGCATCGACGCCATTTACCTTGACGTCAGCTGCATCTTTCACCTCTCCCAATTCGATAACCGCTCGCCCGGCGTGGTTGAGTTCGTCCTGCGATACAGAAACATGGGCAGTGTAAGTTGCGGCCCCTGAAAACGTGCGGAGTTCGGGCACGCTGAGCCAGTCTTTCAGCTCTGCCATATCCACATACGCATGAACGCCAACACCCTTCTCCGAGTTACCGACGGCGTCCACACTCCACCCACCCGTACCGATATTCTCTCGTTTCTGCTCCGTCCATTGCGCTGGCACAGGCAGGGGCGCGTGGCTTTCGTTGTTGAACGCAATCAGCTCCGATCCGAATGCCGGCAACGCCAGGCTGAGACTCACGTGCCCATTCTTCCGGCTGAATGTTGTCCCATGCACCTCGCCCGTCCATGGATCCCATAACTGCGGCACAGCACTCTCGTTGAATTCAACCACCGCGTTGGCGTTGGTCGAGTTCGGATTAGTAAGCAGGTAGAATCTTGTTGTGCCGATCGTTTTCTTGAGAAAGGGAAGCACGTCGCAGGAATCAAATTTCACTTGCGGTGAAATCAGCGCAGCCAGCCGTGAGGCGGCATCCACAGCATCTGAGGACATCTCCGAGCTTGAAGCGTTGCTAATCACAGCAAGTCTTGCGCTAACCTGCTCGCTGTCTTGTTGGAGAGAAATAAAACTCGCGCTCGCTCCGGGCGCGCCGCCCACAAACACAATCGGCACCCGCGCATCGGCAAACGATTTCAGTTTCTTCACTAAGTCAGCAGATATATTCGTTTCATGGGGAATTACAAGGGCTTTGTAGTGCCCACCGCCGCTGGTGAAAAACGCGCTGTCCTTTGCTTCCCCACCGAGAAGCGTATCTTCATTGACAAATCCAAAACTCAGACCCGCTGAGGTGAGCGCTTTTTCGATGGCGGGAAATGGGTCCTGTACCTGTCCCGACGCCGGGGACGGCCCAGTATCAAGCTGGCTCAGGCTGCTGCGAAAAATTGCCACCTGAAGATCATTGGTCCCGGTCTGTGCAATGTATTGAAGCCGGGTGATATACGCGTTGACCTTGCCAATGAACGGCCAAATGGGATTGGCCTCATTGAATTGTGAGCTGTACCATTCACAAAATGGGAACCAGCCAATCCCCTTGGGCCCATCGTCGAACCTATAAGGAAAACCGTGATAGAGGATTGCATTGATCCCGGAGATCAGCAGCTCATCGCTGTTAGCCTTAATCGATTCCGGCGTGGTGCGATAGGGATTGCCTTCAAAAACAAAACTCTCGCTGGAAACAATTTTCCGTCCATAATCGTAGCCTGCTGACGAGGCCAGCTTCATAAAGTTCACAGTGTTTCCGCCGGCCAGTTCCTCGGTTTCCGGAATGCTCGCATCGCCATAAAGCTTCAGCACATCACCAGGCGCGCCGTGGGCCTGTACGCGCGAGAGAAGTTTGTGTTGTTTCGCCCATTCGTCAAACGGGTGATAGAAACCTTCGAAGATGAGTTCGTTAACAGTCTTCCAGTAATCCTCCCGAATCGCATCGCCGCCAGATACGTTGAACAAGGGGAGCGCGTCAGGTTTCCTGGAGTAGGGGTCGTTGTAGCCGGGTTGGAGCAGGATCGCGAGATGAGGAGTCAAATCGTATCCACGGCGCTTTTTGAACTGCTCAAGAAAATCGTCCGTCCACCACAAGTACTCCTGCACTTCCAGGCTGTCGCAGAAAATGGCGCGAAGCGAATTCCCCAGGTCGGGTCCGGCGGCTGCAATCAAAGGATTCCCCACGCGGGCTGCATGCGCTTCGAACGCCGCTTTGTTCAGATGATCCAGAACAAGCTGCGGTCCCGCACCCGCGGCGAACGCCACGGGTTGGCGCGTCGGGATTTGCCGGAACACAATGATGTGCCACTTACCAGTGGGAACATCCCAATTCAGCGAGCCATCGGGCTGCATGCGATCCGTGAGCACAACGGTTGAGCTGGGGTCGAGCGATGTAGGGTTGGGAGCTGAAGACGGCTGCGATGGATCTTCGCGCATCGCAACAACCGCGATAATCTTGCTGCGGGCTTCGAAGCGCTCCTCCCATCCCTTCGGCCAGGCTGGCTCCAATCCCGCCTTCATAATCAGGGATCCTATAAGGTCAGGCTGAAACTCTGGGATTGTCAGTTTCCCAGAGTAACTCCTGGGGCCGACGACGACGCTGTCCGCAAAGCGCAACTCGATTGCCGAGAGCTCTGGTGTGATTGCAAGCCCGCCACCAAGCGGCCAACCTGTGCCGAACGTGTCGTCGATCCACATCCCATGGGCCTTCGCCGCGTCAGCCGCTACCCGCACATGTTGGAAAAACGTTGGCGTGGCAAAGTCATTCACGAGCGCTGTCTCTTCTTTGGACTGGGGAATGGAGATGGAAAAAGTGAAGGGCTGGATCTCAGCACCGCCAAATCCATGGCTATCGAGAATGCTGATTTCCCGCCTGATCTCCTGGTCGGAAACATCGCCTCCGGGCCACCACCAGCGCACCATGGGCCGGAACTTCTTGGGCGGATCGCGAAATTCATTCCTGACCGCACTCCCGGTCTGTGCATTTGCCGAAGGGTATAACCCCGGCGCCGTGACGCAGAAGAAAACGGCTATGCACATGCTGGCCTTCATCAAGAAGTTTCGATCGTGCAACATATTCCCACCGTACTTTCGTCAGACAGATTCGAACCGGAACTTCCGTCTTGCCTTTCGGCTATGGATCAATGTATCTGCGCTTGTCGCCGCTCGCAGTTGTTTTTCATCTGCAGGTTTATGCGAAGCATATAGAGGCGGCACAGTTAAACAGACTCAAGGCTTCTGACAATAAGGCCTTTCAATGTGCATGACTCAAGTGCCCTCCTCGCCACGCTGCCGAAAAGAGTT
>JBEKCW010000289.1:0-7238 GCA_050014675.1 Occallatibacter sp.
CAGGCTGCGGCGGAATCAAATATTGGTGTCGTGGGCTTCGCCTAGTTGTAGCTTGAAGGTCATCTGGTGGCGGTTGCGGACGATAGTGACGCTGACCACGTCGCCGGCCTGGTGCTTGTCCATGATGGCGCTTACGTCTTGCGGATCGGCCACCTGCTGGCCGTCGATGGCCACAATCAAATCACCGCCGAGCAGGATGGGCGTGTTGCCCACGTATGCCTGCTCATTGCCGCCGCGCAGGCCGGCGCGTTCGGCTGCTCCGCCGGGAAGCACGCGCTGAATCAGCAGGCCGTAGTCGGCCGGCAGGCCCATCTGTTCGGCGAGATCGGGGCCAATGGCATAGGTCACAACTCCCAGCGAGGGCCTTTTGACGCGGCCGTAGCGGGTGAGGTCAGAGAGCACAGCTTTGGCCGTGTTGATGGGGATCGCGAAACCGATACCCGAGCTTTGGTCTGCGCCGTTCGAGGCAATCATGGTGTTGATGCCGATGACCTCGCCGTGCGAGTTGAGCAACGGGCCGCCGGAGTTGCCGGGGTTGATGGCCGCATCGGTCTGAATTGCGTCTTCGATTGGTGCGCCGTCCTGATTGTGAATGGAGCGGATGGAGCTGATGATTCCGCGGGTCATGGTGCCGCTGAGACCGAACGGATTGCCGATGGCGTAGACCTTTTGCCCGACGTTGAGCTCGGATGAGTCAGCCAGCGTGACGGGTTGCAGATCGGGCGCGTCGATTTGGAGAAGCGCGAGGTCGTGAGTGCGGTCGGTGCCGATAACCTTGGCCTGGTAACGGCGCTTGTTCGACAACTGAACCTCGATGCCGCGGTTGGCGCCCTCGACTACATGGAAGTTGGTGAGGATGTGGCCGTTTTTGTCGAGAATGAAGCCGGAACCCTGGCCCTGCTGCGGAACAGCCTGGAAGAAAAAGTTATAGACCAGCGCGGTTGACGTGATGTTGACGACCGACGGCACCACGCGCTTGTAGACGGCGATATTATTCTGCTCTTCTGTGTCGTAGGCGGGCGCGGCCTCGGCCTCGGTCAGGTGCATTGCGGAGCCGGCGTGATTGGGGCCGAACAGGGAAAGATGCCCGAGCGTATGCCCATCGACGAGGGGAGAGTAGTGCGAGGTGAGGAACCAGAAGCCGCCCACCAGAATGACAACCAAAATCAACGCGCGCAATTTCATTGAATAAACCTTGCAAACCTTCCTGACAACAGACCTACCTGATATCAGATACGGGGAGTGGAGCGCGGGGTTCCCGTGGGGTCCCGCTGACTCTTCTATTTTAAAGACAACTATTCTGGGGAATTGTTGCTCTCGGCGGCGAGACGCGGCCACAGCTCGTTGACCTGCAGCTGCAGCGCGAAAATATCTCCCGAATTATCAATCACATAATCTGCCTCGGCGGCTTTTTCGGCGTCGGGAATCTGGTGCGCCAGGCGGCTGCGCGCATCGGCTTCGGCGGCGGCGCGATTTTCAGGCGGCAGGTCGAGGCGGGCAACGAAGCGGGCGATCTTCAGGTCGTCGGGCGCGGTAATCACGATGACGCGATCGATGCGGCGGCGCCAGTCGATGTACAGGGGGTTGGTTTCGCCGCGGGCGCGGGCATCGCGAACGACTTCAAAAATGAGAGCGGACTCGATTACGGCGACGGCTTTGGGATCGCGCGCGAATGCCTCGTTCATGAGCTGTCGCTGCAGGTCGATTACCGCTGGATGAACGATTGCGTTGAGGTCTTGCAGGCGGCCTTCTTTGAAGGCGATTTCAGCGAGTCGAGCGCGGTTCAGGCGGCCATCGGCGGCGAGTATCTGAGATCCGAATTGGGCGACGACCTGCGAGAAGACGTCGTGGCCGGGCTCCATCAGCTCGCGGCCCAGCGCGTCAGCCTCGATGATGACAGCGCCCAGCGAGCGCAGCATGGCGGCGGCAGTGGTTTTGCCGCTGCCCAGGCTGCCGGTGAGGCCTACGCGGAGCATCGCGAGTTATTCCAATTGTCTGCAATCATCACATCACCATCGTAGCGCGGCGGGTACATCGATACGCTGTTGGGAATGTTTTGCCGTAAAATGAGGCAGTGGGCAGGGGAGGCGGCGGACGATGAGTGTCCTGAATCCGCGGATTACGGTTGAAGCCGGCAAGATGGGGGGAAAGCCCTGCATCCGCGGCTTGCGCTTTACCGTTTACGATCTGGCCTCGTACCTCGCCTCGGGAATGACGGAAGAAGAGATTCTCGAGGAGTTCCCAGACCTGGAGAAAGAAGATTTCCAGGCCGTTTACGAGTTTTTTGCCAGCATTCCCGAAAAGGATTGCCGTTCTTGAAGCTTCTCGTTGACGAGAACCTTCCGCCCCGGCTGGCCCACGAACTCGCCGACCTGTTCCCCGATTCTGCTCACGTCAATTCACTCGGGCTCGAGAGCACTCCCGATGCACTCATCTGGGAGTACGCGAAAGCGAACGGCTTTGCGTTTCTGGCCAAAGACAAGGACTTCGCAAACCTCAGCATCGCGTGGGGTGCGCCGCCCAAAGTGATTCTGTTGCAGACGGGCAATTGCTCAACCACGGAGCTCATTCGCCTTGTCCGAGCCAACGCCATCCGCTTCGCTGAACTGGAGTTAGACCTCGAGCGCAGCGTGCTGATACTAAGGTGAGAGTGACTGTTACTTCTCCCAAAGAGAACTTGAGTCGGCTGGAGTGCTTTACAGCCCTCGCCGCATTTTAGCAGCGCGCACGGTGTTGGACATCAGCATGGCGATGGTGAGCGGACCAACTCCGCCGGGGACGGGCGTGTAAGCGCCGGAAATCTCGAATGCCTTGGGATGAATGTCGCCGACGATGGTGGATCCGCGCTTGGTAAAGGTGAGCTCGCGCTTCAGGTCGGCCTTGAAATAACGGTCGAATTCTTCGAGGGTGGTGATGCGATTGATTCCCACATCAATGAGCGTTGCGCCGGGCTTGACCATCTCAGGCGTGATGAATCCGGGACGGCCGATGGCGGCAACCAGAATGTCCGCTTGCCTCGTGATCGCAGGCAGGTCGCGCGTTTTTGAGTGGCAGATTGTGATCGTCGCGTTCTCGTGCAGAAGCAGCATGGCCACGGGCTTGCCGACAATATCGCTGCGCCCGACGACCACCGCGTGCTGGCCGGCGATGGGTATCTCACTGCGCTTGAGGATCTGAATAATGCCGGCCGGCGTACACGGCGCAAGCGCGGGGCGGCCGGCCTGCAGGCGTCCGGCGTTTACGGGATGGAAGCCGTCGACATCTTTATCAGGCAGCACTGTATCGAGCAGGAATTTGGCATCGACCTGCGCGGGAAGGGGCAATTGGATGAGAATGCCGTCAATATCGTCGCGACTGTTGAGGGCGTTGACCAGGTCAAGCATCTCTTCGGTGGTGACCGTGTCTGGTGGTTCGATGAGTTCGCTGAAGAGGCCGAGCTCGGCGCAGGTCTGCACTTTGCTGCGCACGTAAATCTCCGAGGCCGGCACATGGCCAACCAGAACCGCCGCAAGGCCAGGCCGGATTCCCTGCGCGGCCAGCTTCTTAACTTCGTCGGCGACTTCATGCTTGATGGCGGCTGCAATGGCTGCGCCGTCGAGGACTTTTGGCATCATCCGCTCCAGATATTCATGGTATCGGATTGGGGTATTTGGGGTGCGGATGTATGCAGCGTCACACCGGCTTGTGAGCCTCCTCACATACAATCCCTGCTCTGAAGCCTGATTTTGGACCCATCGAAAGTGTCCCAAATCACAGGGCGGTCTACGGGGCAACTTTGGCAGGCGAGTTAAGGGGCGCCGCTGGATGAGCGGTCTGAAAGATGCAGGGCACCTGTTTAGGTTTCTGGGGCTGTTTGTAATCGCGTTCCTGGTGTTTTGGGTGATACGCGGATTCGTGGTTCCCAAGAGTTTTGGCGAGTACGGTCACTACCGCGGGGCGGCGATGACCGATATTGCTGCGCACCCGGTAAAGTTTGCCGGGCACCAGGCGTGCGAGCAATGCCACACCGATATTGCCGACACCAAGGCAAAAGGCGCGCATGCCCACGTAAATTGCGAGGCCTGCCACGGCGCGATATTCCAGCGACTGCCGGCTGCTGCTGCGCCTCCCGAGAATCTTTATCAGCGCATGCTCGCCTTTGCCGGCCTGCAGATGCCGGCCGATCCTCCGCTGGTGCGCCACGCCGACGATCCAATGACAGTGACGCCGGTGAAACCCGACTCAGCAGTGCTGTGCGCGCGTTGCCACACGGCGAGCGCGGCCAAACCCAAAACCTTTCCGCAGGTCGATCCGGCAGAGCACTCAGGCGGCGTTCCGTGCGCCACCTGCCACAACCCGCACAGTCCGGTTATCGGGTCGGATACCAGCGCAACGGCGGGCGCGAAAGCAACGGCCGCTACGGGAGGTGCGAAATGAATATCAGCCGGCGTCACATTCTGGTTCTTTTGCCCGCGGCAGCGGTGGCCTGGAAGCACGTATTGGCCGGGACCCCCGAGGATTCGCCGAACTACAAGATGAGCGAACACTGGTGGGGCATGCTGATTGACATTCCCAAGTGCATTGGCTGCGGAAACTGCGTGCGCGCCTGCCAGACCGAAAACGATGTGCCTGACGGATTCTTCCGCACGTGGGTGGAGCGGTATCACGTCACCGACTACCATCTCGAGAATCCCGAAGTGATTTCGCCCGATGGCGGCAAAGAAGGATTCCCGGTCGCAACGGAGGATGCGGGCAAGTATTTCTTCGTGCCCAAGATGTGCAACCACTGCGCGGACTCGCCCTGCACGCAGGTTTGCCCGGTGGGAGCGACGTTTGTTGCGCCCGACGGGGTGGTTCTGATCGACCAGAAATATTGCCTGGGCTGCGCCTATTGCGTTCAGGCATGCCCCTACGGATGCCGCTACATTCACCCCGCTAAAAAGGTCGCGGACAAGTGCACGCTGTGCTACCACCGGATCACCAAAGGACTCACAACCGCTTGCTGCGAGGCTTGCCCTACCGGAGCGCGACAGCTTGCGGATTTGAAGAATCCCAACGATCCGATTCACGAGTTTTTGAAGACTCACGCCGTGCAGGTGTTGAAGCCGCAGATGGCAACGGGCGCCAAGGCTTTTTACAACGGGCTTGATGGATCGGTGCGGTAAGAAAAGCAGCTCTCAGCCTTCAGCTGTCAGCTTTCAGCACGAACCTGCAGCGGTCGGCTGCATGGGCTGGAGCGAGCACGATGGGCTGAAAGCTGAAGGCTGAAAGCTGGGAGCTGTCTTATGAGCGGTGTTGAAGGCTACATGTATCCGAACGAGGTTACGCTCTACTGGAGCGTACTGATCGTTCTCTATCCATACATCACGGGCCTGGTTGCGGGCGCGTTCATTCTGGCGTCGCTGGTGCGCGTGTTCCGTGTTCAGGCGGTCGCTCCCACCTACAGGCTGGCGTTGCTCACGGCGCTTGCGTTCTTGCTGGTCGCGCCGCTGCCGTTGCAGTTTCACCTCGGTCATCCCGAGCGCTCGCCGGAGATGTATTTCACTCCCCACGCAACCTCGGCAATGGCCATGTTCGGCTACGTGTACCTGTGGTACCTGATGGCGGTGCTGGTGTTTGAGATATGGCTCGATTACCGGCGCGAGATTGTGCTGCGTTCGCAACAGACGAAAGGCCTGCTGCGCGTGATCTACAAAATCATGACGCTTGGCTCCAGCAACATCAGTGAGCGCTCGCTCCACATCGATGAAAAAGTGGGCTGGATCGTGACCCTGATCGGCATTCCATCGGCGTTCCTGCTGCACGGCTACGTGGGATTCATTTTTGGATCGATCAAAGCCAATCCCTGGTGGTCGTCGCCGTTGATGCCGGTGGTGTTCATTTTCTCCGCCATGGTATCGGGCATTGCGGGCGTGATGCTGCTCTACATGGCAACCACCAAGCTGCGTAAACAGGCCATCGACATCCGTTGCGTGGACACGATCGCGATGTACATGTTCTACATCTTCATCATCGATTTCAGCCTGGAGATGCTCGATCTTGTGCATCGCATTTACGAGGCCGATGAATCGTTCCGCAGCCTCGATTTCATGGTGCACTCCAAGCTTTTCTTTTCGCAGATCGTGCTGCAGATTTGTCTCGGTACGTTGCTGCCGCTGGTTCTGCTGTTCCTGACGCAGGTAGTCAAGTTCGCTGAAATCGTGCGCAAGCGCATCTATGTTTTCTGCGGCAGCCTCATCATGATCAGCGTGTTTGCCATGCGCTGGAACGTGGTGATCGGTGGCCAGTTGTTCTCAAAGAGCTTTCTCGGCTACACCACCTACAAGGTTGACCTGGTGACCAAGGAAGGCTTGCTGGTTGCAATCGGCTTCATGATTCTTCCGCTGCTGTTTCTGTGGGCGCTGGTAAAGCTGTTGCCGCCGTGGCCCGAACAGGCGAGTCACCAGGTGGCTTCGGGAGATTGATCTCCACGCGAAGGGCGCACGTCGAGGTGGGAAATGAACGATCTTCCCGATGCAATCGACCAACTCGCGAAGCGTATGGGTGCGCTGGAAAGCCGCGTGGAAGAGTTGGAGCATGCGGCATCGCCCCACCGGGCGCGCGCCGCGACTGACGCCACAACTCCCCCGGGCACGCTTGAAGCGGCTCTACTGGGAAACAATGCGCCGGCGCAAGCGGGCAGCATCTTCTCGGTGCTGGGCAAAGCCATGCTGGGAATCGCCGGGGCGTATCTGTTGCGTGCCGCCGCAGAGGCCAGTATTGCCCCAAGGCCGCTGGTGGCGATTCTCGGGATTGCCTACGCGATATTGTGGCTGTTTATTGCGGCGCGGGCACCGAAAGAGGAGCGTCTTGCGCGGGCGGTGTATTCCACAACTTCGGCCGTGATTCTGGCTCCCATGCTGTGGGAACTGGCAATACGATTCAAGGTGCTGCCCGCGGCGGCCATCGCAGTCGCTCTCGCTGCATACGAATTGACGGCTTTCTTTCTGGCGCGGAAATCACAGCAAGCAATTGTGTTGCAGATTGGGAATGGCGCTGTGGCCGTTCTTGGTGTATCCCTGGCGATTGCTACTCACGAAACATTGCCATTTTTTGCGGTTCTTATTCTGACTGCGGTTCTTTCGGAATACCGGTCGGCAAGCGGCGCGGGCCCCTCGGCGCGGACGGTTGTCGCGCTTGCGGCCGATGCAGCCGTCTGGTTGCTGATTTATATCTATTCAAGCCCGCAAAACACGCGCGGCGATTATCCGGCGCTGGGA
>JBEKCW010000290.1:0-10643 GCA_050014675.1 Occallatibacter sp.
CTTGCGGCAAGTACTCCAAGAACATTCAGGGCTTTAGCCCCTGCGCAATTCTCTACGTGGGAAACAAGTGACTCGACATCAAAGATCAGGAACAAGGAGGCGCGTTATGAAAAGGCGTTTAGCATTCGGAGTGTTTCTCTTCGTTCTTCTTGCCTCGAAATCGTTCGCGCAGAACGCGCCTGCTCCCGATCCGCTGGATGGTGTCTGGCAGGGATACGACGGCGAGTGGCGTCATGTATCGAACCAACTCATCGCGCTGGCCGAAGCCACGCCCGAGAAGAATTTTGCATGGAGGCCTGCGCCTGGAGTGCGCTCTACCAGCGAAGTCTACATGCACATTATCCAGGCCAACTTCTACCTGCTGAGCGTAACCGGACCCAAGATGCCCAAGGAGATGGAAGCGAACGACGCGGAGAAGACGATTACCTCGAAGGCCGATGTGATCAGCTGGTTGAAGCGCTCGCTTGAAGCTGTTAAGCAGGCGCACATGGCTGAGACTCCGGCGCACTTGGCGCTGAAGGTCAAGATCGGTGACCGAAACTCTACTGTGGACAATATGTATCTGCGCATCATTATTCACGACAACGAACATATGGGCCAGTTGATTGCTTATGCGCGCATGACGGGCGTTGTGCCGCCGTGGTCGAAGTAAGCGACCGGCGGCAAAATTTATACTGTTGAGTTACCCAAACAGCCGAATGGCCGCGGAATCGTCCTGTGGGCGAGCAGCGTAGAGACGAGGAACAAAGATTGGCTGAAGCAGAGATCGGCATTATCGGCGGCAGCGGGCTTTACTCGATGCCCGGATTTACCAATGTGCATGAAGAACGCGTGGAAACGCCCTTTGGCGAACCATCTGATGCTTTTGTGCTGGGCGAACTGGAAGGGCGCAAAGTGGCGTTCCTGGCGCGGCACGGGCGCGGGCATCGCATCTTGCCCAGCGAGCTGAACTTTCGCGCCAATATCTACGCCATGAAAAAGCTGGGCGTGGAGCGGATTATTTCGGTCTCGGCAGTGGGCTCGCTGAAAGAGGAGCACAAGCCGACCGACTTCGTGATTCCCGATCAGTTCATCGACCGCACCTTTAATCGCGTAGCGACTTTTTTTGGCGACGGCATTGTGGGGCACGTTGCATTCGGCGACCCGGTATGCGCGACGGTTGCGAAAGCCGCGGCCGAGGCCTGCGCGAGTGTGGGCGTGGTGGGCAAGCTGGGCGGAACATACGTTTGCATGGAGGGCCCGCAGTTCTCTACCAAGGCCGAGTCGCATCTCTATCGAAGCTGGGGCGCGGACGTGATCGGCATGACGAATTTGCAGGAAGCCAAGCTGGCGCGCGAAGCGGAGATTTGCTACGCGACGGTGGCCATGGTGACTGACTACGATTGCTGGCGCGAAGGACACGATTCGGTGACGATCGAGGAGATTGTTGCGGTGCTGCACAAGAACGCCGACAATGCGTGCAAGGTGGTGAAGGCGGCTGTAGCCGCGATGCCGCATGAGCGAAATTGCGCGTGCGCCTCGGCGGCAAAGTTTGCTGTGCTTACGCAGGCCGATGCGATTCCGGAAGCGGCAAAAGAGAAATTGAAATTGCTGTTTGGGAAGTATCTGGGCTGGTAGAAAACGAGCGGCTTTAACCCAGCTAACTTACTAATTTGATATACGAGAGAGGCTATTGAATGGCAATTACCGTCGTCGGCAGCGTAGCTTACGATTCCGTTGAAACCCCCTCGGGCAGGTACGATCGCAAGCTTGCGGGCGCTGCAACTTACTTTTCGCTGGCGGCAAGCTTCTTTACCGATGTGCGCGTGATCGCCGTTGTTGGCGAGGACTTTGGCCCGGAGCAGGAGGCGGTTTTCAAGGCGCGCAACATTGATACGCGAGGCATTGAGCACACCGCGGGCAAGAGCTTTTTCTGGGAGGGTTCGTATCTCGAAAATCTGAACGAGGCCAAGACGCACAACACCGAGCTGAATGTGTTTGCATCGTTCGATCCCAAGCTGCCCGATGCGTATCGTGACTCCGAATTCTTGTTCCTGGCCAATATCGATCCCGTGTTGCAGCGGCGAGTGCGCGAGCAGATGCCGGATGTGAAACTGGTGGCCGGCGACACCATGAATTACTGGATCAACGACCATAGGCCCGCACTGCTGGCGATGCTGAAGGGGCTGGATATATTACTGATCAACGACACCGAGACGCGCGTGCTGGGCGGGAACAAGAACCTGGTGCTGGCGGCGCGCGCGGTGATGGAGATGGGGCCACGGCTGCTGGTGGTGAAGCACGGCGAGTACGGAGCCACATTGTTCTTCGGCAAAGCGAGCACTTTCGGCTCGAAGACTTTCAAGGTTCCGGCATTTCCGCTCGAAGAAGTGGTCGACCCAACGGGCGCTGGCGACAGCTTTGCGGGCGGATTCTTCGGTTATCTCGCGTCGCAACCCGAACTGACGCCGGGTGCATTCCGCCGCGCCATGTTTTACGGCAGCGTGATGGGGTCGTTTGCCTGCGAGCGTTTCGGCACCGAGCGGCTGGAGCAGCTTACGCGCGCCGAGATCGACGAACGGTTCAACCTGTTCCGCGAGCTGACGCACCTTGACTGAAAGTGCAATGCGAAGGGCTTCGGCTGCGACAGGTTTGCTGTCGTGGCGTGAAGCCTTCGCCGTTATTGTTTCAGCCGCTGCCGCCTCGCTGATTGCAATCATCTGGAGCTGGCGCAACCATGCGTTGCTGAATTACGGCGACGCGGTGGCGCATCTGCACATTGCGCGGAACATCTTCGATTGCCGCTTTCACTCGATCGGCGAATTCGGATCGGTGTGGCTGCCGCTGCCGCACATTCTGATGCTGCCGTTTGTCGAGGTATACGCGTGGTGGGCCAACGGAATTGCGGGCCTGATTCCTTCTGCGCTGGCTTATCTCGCGGCCTGCATCGGCATCTACCGGATTGCCCGGCGATGGCTCGAGCCCGCGGCCGCGGCACTGGCGCTGGCGCTTTTCGCGCTCAATCCCAACCTGCTCTATCTGCAGACTACGGCGATGACCGAGCCGCTGTTTCTGTGCGAAATAATCTGGACCGTGGCGTGGCTGATGGAATGGCGCGGCGCGCTGGACGACGACCCGAACCGCGCTGCCCGAATCGAATGGCTGGTCCTGCTGACGCTCGTTGCAGCCGTTTTCACGCGCTACGACGGATGGATCATTGCGCTGATGGCGTGGGTCTGCATGGGAGTAACGCGACAGCGCAATGACCAGCTTGGCAAGCGCAGCTTTTGGATTGCGAGCGTGATTTTGGCGGCGGCGCCCGCAGCGTGGCTTATCTACAACGCAACGCAATTCGGCGACTGGCTCGATTTTGCGCGGGGCCCGTATTCGGCGCTGGCCATTGAGATGCGCACGGCTGCGCCGGGCTGGCCGCCGCATCCTGGCTGGCACAATCCATGGGTAGCGGAGTTGTTTTTCGTAAAAGTGGCAGAGATGGACGCGCTGACCGTATGGCGTCACGCTTTGCTCGGGCTGAGCGTCATCGGCACGGTGTTCGCCTGTCTGATTGCTCGCCGCCGCGCCTTTTTGTGGACGCTGCTCCTCTGGCTTTGTGGCGCAGTTCGCGATCGGCGCGGTGCGGGAGTTCAAGCCTGAGTGGCTGAAATGGGCTGTGTCGGCGCTCGCGGCGCTTGTTGTTCTCAATACGCTCGGCCTCATTCACAAGGGTCCGCTGGTGTATGTAGAGAGCACCAAGAATGTTGAGGCGCGGCGGCCATTCGACGAAAACATTCCGCCCGTGATGCGGCAACTGCTTTCGCGGCGGAAGGGCGCGCCGGTGCTCATGAACAGCTCGGTTTATCCCGAGCTGATTGCATTGAGCGGAATCCCGCTGGCGCAGACCATCAACGAGAGCGACCAGTACATTTACCGCAATGCGCTCGCCGCGCCGGCCGGAAGCGCCGCAATCGTGCTGGCCTTTGACGGCGACGAGATCGATCGCGCGGTGAAGGCGCATCCCGAGGGGCTGATCGCCGTGGCGCGATTCACAGCCAAAGGTAAGCCGGCGGGCACGATTTACGTCTCCGGTACCTGGCGCGCGGACGCCCAGGGTTAAGGGCTAAACAAGGCCTGCGAGCGGTGTTAGCATCGGTCAAGGAATGACCATGAATGCAAATTTGGCACAGATCGCACAACCCTACCAGTTCGACAGCCTGGCGCAGCTTGTAGTTGTAAACCATGCGGCAAACCGGCTGGTGCTGGCTTGCGTGCTGGGCGGCCTGGTGGGGCTTGAGCGCGAGTGGAATCGCAAGTCCGCTGGCGTGCGCACCAATTTGCTCATCTGCATGGGGGCGGCCTTTTTCACGCTGCTCTCTGCGGTGCTGGCCGGCGATGGGAGCCCGAATAAAGGCCAGGTGGCATCGAACATTGTGCAGGGCATCGGTTTTTTGGGCGCGGGGCTCATTCTGCACAGCAAGAGCCGCGTGAACGGGCTGACCAGCGCAGCAGCCGTGTGGGCAGTTGCATCGATCGGCATGGCTTGCGGTGCTGGACTGTACGGGGCGGCGGCCGTGGCAACGGCGCTCGTGATTGTGTCGCTTGAGCTGGTCGGCTTTCTTGAGCGGCGCGCAAACCTGAAGGCCTATTCACTGATGTACGAGGCGCGCGGCAGTGACGCTACGCTGATGCTGAGCTCGATTCTGGATGCGATGGACAAAGCAGGCCAGCGCCTGGCCGACGTAGGTCACGATGTGATCGGCAAACTTCAGCGCGTGAGCTTCACAGTCATTGCGAGCAACAGGCAACATCAGCGGCTGTGCGCCAAGCTCGAGGCCGAGCCCGCCATCGACAAGGTGCTCACCTTCCGCGATCCGGAGGAAGATTGAGAAAGACAGGGTTCAGAGATCAGGGGTCAGGGATCAGGATGCGCGAGCGCCTTGTGGAATTCGTTCAGGAGGCAGTTTGATTCCGTTTACCAAGGCGCACGCCTGCGGCAACGATTTTTTGATTGTGACCGAAGAGGCTGCGCGGAGTCACGATTGGGCGAGTCTTACGCAGCGGCTGTGCGCGCGGAATACAGGCGTGGGCGCTGACGGCATCGAGTTTTTTCGATGGACCGGACCGAAGTCAGGGCGCATCCGTCTGCATAATGCCGATGGATCGATTGCGGAGATCAGCGGCAACGGCACGCGCTGCGTGGCGGCGTGGATGGCGCAGGAACTGAAAGCGCAGCCCGGCGATGAATTCGAGATTGAGACCGACGCCGGCCTGCGCGTTTGCCGCATCGATGAGGTGCGCAGCAACTCAGGATTCGCGGTGGATGTAACGTCAGGGATGGGTGTGCCGGAATTTGAGGCGAAGACGGTGACGTTGGCCGATGGGTCGGAGATTGAGGGACTGCGGGTTTCAACCGGGAATCCACATTTTGTGATCGTGGCCGGCGACGCGGAGTTCTCAATTGCGGGCAAAAGCTGGGCTGCGATCGGCGCAGAGATTTGTGCGCATCCCGATTTTCCCAATCAAACCAACGTCGAGTTCATTCGCGTCCTAGGCCCGGATGAGATTGAAATTCGCATCTGGGAGCGCGGAGTGGGGCCGACTTCGTCGTCGGGAACCGGAACCTCGGCGACGGCGACGGCTGCAATCGCATTGGGCCTGGCAGGGTCGCCGCTCACGGTTGTAGCTCCCGGTGGAGCGCAGACCGTCAGATGGAGCGGACCTGGGACCGCGTTGTGTTTGACTGGACCAGCCGCGCTGATTGCGCTTGGCGAGGCGTATTGAAATGGGCGCGCTGCGAAAGCCGTTGCTGAAGCTTGTCCCGATTGCGCAAGGCGCGGGCGTCAGCGTAGTTGCGGCGGCAAGCTTTGCACGGCCCGAACGCATTGAGCGTGGATTGGCTGCGGTCACCGCGCTTGGCTTTGAGCCGAGACCTGCGCCGAACGCTCTCACTCGCGGACCACTTTACTTTGCGGGCACGCCCGAGCAGCGGCTCGCCGACCTGCACGCTGCGTTTGAAGACGAGTCGACCGGCATGGTGATGTGCCTGCGCGGCGGATATGGGTCGAATTATCTGCTGGAAGGTTTGGATATCGCAAAGATTGGCCGGCATCCAAAGCCGTTCTTCGCATACAGCGACCTGACCGGCATTCAGCTGCATCTGCTCGACGAGTTAGGCCTGCCTGCGTTCCACGGCCCGATGCTGGCTGCGGATTTCTATCTCGAAGACGGCGTGCATCTGGAAAGCTTTAACGCGGCGCTCGATGGCAGCGCCTACAGCGTGGGTGCAAATGAGGGTCTGCGCACGTTGAAGGCGGGCACTGCGCGCGGCGTGCTCTACGGCGGCTGCCTGAGTATTCTGGCGGCACTCATTGGCACGCCGTGGGAGCCGCAAACTGAGGGCACGCTGCTGTTCGTTGAAGATGTGGGAACCAAGCCATACCAGGTCGATCGCCTTTTGTGGCAGATGCGCAAAGCCGGCAAACTCGACGGCGTGACGGGAATCATTTTCGGCGAAATGCTCGATTGCGTTTCGCCGGGCGCGGAGCCGAAGCTGCTTGACGAAGCAATCCTGAACGCGCTCGATGGTTTCGAAGGGCCGATTGCGATTGGGTTGCGCAGCGGCCATGTGTCGCGGCAGAATGTGACGCTGACGCTTGGGGGGAATGCGGAGCTGATGGCGGGGACGGAAACGCGGCTTGAGATACAGGGACTGAGGGACTAGGGACTAACGG
Organism: Occallatibacter sp.; assembly: GCA_050014675.1. GTDB lineage: Bacteria > Acidobacteriota > Terriglobia > Terriglobales > Acidobacteriaceae > Telmatobacter. Next base: position 6,708 of record JBEKCW010000290.1, read on the forward strand.
ATGATTACGAACAGTCGATCGGCGGCCACGTGTTGACCAAGACGCCGCGGCACATTCATTTAAGCGGGATCTGCGGAACGGCGATGGCCTCGCTGGCCGGCCTCTTGCAGCTTGAGGGGCACCGCATCACCGGGTCGGACAAAGCGGCGTATCCGCCCATGAGCGATCTGCTGCGCGAACTTGGCATCCCAATCATGGAGCCATACGACGAGACGAATCTAACGCCCACGCCTGACCTTGTGGTCATCGGCAATGCGCTCTCGCGCGGCAACCCAGAGGTGGAGCGCGTGCTTGACGAGCGCATCCCCTTCACTTCGATGGCGGCGCTGCTGCACGACGAGTTTCTCAAAGGGCGCGAGTCGCTGGTGGTGGCCGGCACGCACGGCAAAACCACGACCACAAGCATGCTGGCGTGGGTCTACCAGACGGCGTCGCGCTCGAAGCCCGAGCTTGAGCCATCGTTCCTGATTGGCGGCGTTGCGGAAAACTTTGCAACCAGCTTTCAACTAAAGCCCGCCAGGACTTTTATTGTTGAGGGCGATGAGTACGACACGGCCTTCTTCGACAAGGGGCCGAAGTTTCTGCACTACTTTCCCGATGCGCTTATTTTGACGCACGTGGAATTTGACCACGCTGACATTTACGCGGATCTTGACGCGGTGAAGACAGCATTCAAGCGGCTCGTGAACCTGGTTCCGCGGCGCGGATTGATTGTTGCCTACGACGCCAACGCAAACGTGACCGAGTGCGTGGAGCATGCATTGTGCCGCGTGGAGCGGTACGGATTCTCAGACAGCGCCGACTGGCAGATTCGCAATATGCGCTATGCAAATGGCGTCTCGCGCTGGGAGGTGTGGCATGTGGGCGCGCTGTGGGCCGAGCTTGAAATGCAATTGGCCGGCGAGCACAACGCGCTGAATGCCACGGCCGCCGCGGCGCTCGCTTTTGGATGCGGCATAACCAAGGATGAAATCGCCGAGGCGCTGAAGACGTTCAAGAGTGTGAAGCGCCGGCTTGAAGTACGCGCCGAGGTTGGCGGGGTTACGGTGATTGAGGATTTTGCCCACCACCCAACGGCGATTCGCGAAACGCTGCGGGCGCTTCGGGCGGTCTACCCTGGCGCGCGACTGTGGGCAGTTCTCGAGCCCCGTTCAAACACGCTGCGCCGCAAGGTGCTAGAAGCCGACCTGGTGGCGAGCCTGGCGCTCGCCGACCACGTGGTGCTGGCAGGCGTCTACCAGCAGCAGCGCATTCCCGATGCAGAGCGGCTGCACCCTGAAGAGGTAGTGGACGCGCTTAACAATGCCGGCACGCCTGCTGAGCTGCTCGAAAATGCCGATGCAATTGTCGAGGGCATTGCGCCCCGGCTCGCCGCCGGCGACGTGGTCGCCATCCTTTCCAATGGCGGCTTCGACGGCATTTATGAGAAACTGCCGACGCGCCTCCATCAACTCTTTCCTGCCGCCTGATCGGCCTAACGTGCACGCATGATCGCCTCACTCACCATTCTCGCCACCTTCATCTTGCTTGGGATTCCTACGGCTGTTTTGTTGATTCCCTGGGCAGTGATCACGGGGAATGCAACGCCGCTCTACAACGTCGCAATCATGGTTCAGCGCGTTGCGTTCCGGTTGGCCCGAATACGCGTTGAGGTAAAGGGACTCGAGCTCATCCCGGCGCACACCGCTTGCATCTTCATGTCGAATCACGTTTCGAATCTCGATCCGCCGGCGCTCATTCCGCGCATTCCGGGACGCACGGCCGCGTTCATCAAGCGGTCGCTGATGAAGATTCCGGTGCTGGGTTTCGGATTCAAGCTGGGCCAGTTTATCCCCGTGGATCGCGACGGCAAAGTTGAGAGCGCGCAGGAGAGCATCGCCGTGGCGCGCAGCGTAATGGCGAATGGGCTGCACATCACCACGTTTGTCGAGGGCACGCGCTCGCGCGACGGGCGCATGCTGCCGTTCAAGAAAGGCCCGTTTTACCTGGCAAAGGAAACCGGTGCGCCGTGCATTCCCGTGTCGATTCACGGCACCGAAGGCATGATGGCCAAGGGCAGCATGAAGATCAAACCGGGCACCGCATACATTGAGTTTCACGCGCCACTCTACCCCGACAACTTTGAGACTCGTGAAGAGTTGATGGAGGCGGTGCGCGCCGCGATTGCGTCGGGATTGCCGGAGTGGATGAGAGAGGTAGGGAGCGAGGGAGCGAGGGAGTAAGGGAGCGAGAACCGTCCCTAGCTTTCAGCTAAGTCGCTGTTAAGCGGACCTACTGCTGCACGATCGCGTTATAGCCGTCGTTGAGCAGGCGGTTCTTCCAGTTGTCGGCCTCGGCGGCGGTGGCAAACGGGCCAATGCGCACATGGATCAGATTGTCGACCGGGTCGCGCATTTCGCTTACCGCGTATCCGCGTTTGCGCAGCGCGTTACTGAGCACGTCGGCATCTTCCTGGTTTGAGACTGCGGCAATCTGCACCATAAACGAGCCGGCGGGCTCAAGCGCGGGGCGCACAGCGCCGTTTGCCTGCGCCGCTGCGGGTGTTGCGGCGTTTCCCGCGGTAATTGCCGGGCGCGCCTGCGGCTGAGCACTGTTGCCGGCTGGTTGCCCTGCGGATTGCCCGGCATATTGCCCGGCCGGAACGGCTTGAGGAGTTCCGTTTGGAGACGCACCGGCAGGCAGCGCCGCCGGCTGGGTTGCGCCCACCGCGGATTCGGTTGCGATGTCGGCAGCCGGTGGGGCAGGCGTTTGCGCGGCGGAGGGTTTGGCCACCGATCCGCTTGCCATCGGCTGAGGAGCGCTTGCGCCGGGCGCCGCAGCGGCTGCGTTCTGCGTGCCCCGATGGCCGAGGGCGTATCCCAGGCCGAAGCAAAGTCCGCACAGAAGCACCAGGCCGAAGAAGATAGCCAGCAGCGTGCCCGACCCCAGCGTGAGCTCAGTATCGCGCCGGGGCCTCACCGGCTCAACATCTTCTTCGTCAAAAACACCCCGCATAGTCCGCCCTTATCGTTATTGTTACAGATGCGCCGGCGAAAGCTGGATTTCTCATACCATGGGTTGGGTCTTGAATTGGAAAGGCGCCTGCGGGCCTGGAGGCCCGCAGGGACAACCGGTTTGGAGACCGGCGCTACCGATTGTCGCGATGCGCCGGCTACGGTTTGGGAGGTTCGGGCGGATTAGTGCCTGCCATCTTGTTCATCAGCGTCAGGAACTCCATGGGCAGCGGGAAGATGATGGTAGTGTTTTTCTCAACTCCGATTTCGGTCAGCGTCTGCAGATAGCGCAGTTGCAGGGTCATGGGCTGGGTGGCCATCAGCGCGGAGGCATCCACCAGCTTTTGTGCGGCGTTAAACTCGCCCTCGGCGTGGATGATCTTGGAGCGGCGTTCGCGTTCCGCCTCGGCCTGCTTGGCCATGGCACGCGTCATAGTCTCAGGCAGGTCAACCTGCTTGACTTCAACCGACGTCACCTTCACGCCGAACGGCTCGGTGCGCAAGTCGATGATGGATTGAATCCTGAGATTGAGCTGGTCGCGATGGCTGAGCAGGGTGTCCAGTTCCACTTCGCCCAGCACCGAGCGCAGTGTGGTTTGCGCAAACTGCGAGGTCTGGTAAACGTAGTTGGCCACCTTGACGGCTGCGTCGTTGGGGTTCACCACGTAGAGCGTGACCACGGCGTTCACCTTGATGGTGACGTTGTCCCGGGTGATCACGTCCTGCGCGGGAACCTCGAGCACCTCCTGGCGCAGGCTGATGCGGACCATCTGCTGCACCGGTCTGAAAACGAAGATGATGCCGGGCCCTTTCGGCTCGGGTCTCAGGCGGCCGAGGTTGAAGATAACCGCGCGCTCATACTCGCGCAGAATCTTGATGCAGTTGATCAGGTAGAGCAGCACAATGGCGCAAAAAATCAGTAACGGAATGGGTAGATCGCTGG
>JBEKCW010000291.1:0-7139 GCA_050014675.1 Occallatibacter sp.
CAGCGGAAAGATTGCGGGATCGGCGATGCCACGAATCTGCCATCGCTCGCCCCATCGGCCCAGCGCCCAGTTGAGGCCCCAGCGCAGATATGCGAACGTGAGCACGATGAACACAGCCATGAAAAAAAACAATTTGGGAGCGTGATTCATGACGTAGTGGCCCATCTCGTGACCCATGACCGCCTGGATCTCCTCAGGCGAGCCGCGCTTGAGCAGGTTGTCGTTGAGCGTGATGCGGGTGGTGCTTGCGAATCCGCTTACGTTGGCGCTGATGCGCGTGGTCTGCCGGCTGGCGTCGACTTCGTACACGTCGTTGGAGGGTATGCCGCTGGCGTGGGCCAGGCGCAGAATGGGCACTGTGACTTTGGGGTCGTCGAGCTTTTTGACGTTATTGAAGAGAGGAGCAATGTAAACGGGCTCGATGGCGATGGCGAAGGCCGCGAAGACGATGGTAGCGATGGCGCCCCAGATCCACCAGGTGCCCTCAAGGCGGCGGACGATTGCAAAGAGGCCCACGAACGCGATAGCTCCGATAATAAGAGCTACCAGAAACCCCTTGAATTGGTCGCCCATCCAGGGGCCAAAGGTCTGCGTGGCCATACCGTACTGGTGCTCGCGCATGTAGCCCTCATAGAACTCCAGCGGGAAGCCAAGCGCCGTGGTCAGGACCACGTACTGGGCCCAGTAAATCAACGTCTGAAGCCATTTGAAGCGCGAGATTTTCTCAGCCCGGTTGCGCATCTTTGCCGACCAGCGGGTTTCAAGCAGGAGCAGCGCGATGGCGGAAGAGATGAGGAAATTCCACAGGATGAGCCAGTAGCCGCCCTCGAAATATGCATTGGAACGGGCGACTGCGGCAGGCGGCATCATGTCCATATAGGCCTGCGTGGCTGCGTCGACATCAAAGTGGTCTGACGGTTGCGCGGCCGCGGGAATTTTGGTGATGTCGACGGTGGGCTGAATGGCCGGTTGGGCATGTGCGCCGATGAGGCCGGTGGTTGCAATTGCTAAAACTACAAACAGGCCCGCGACAAATCTGCGCATTTCATTTCCTCTTTCCGGTTGAATCCTGGTGCCCACAGGCTGGCCAATGTGACGGCAGGCCCTTAAGAATACAGCTATCTTACGCACGTTGTGGTTGTTTACGTAACTGCTGACAGACGAGTGTACTCGCCGCGCGTTATATCCTAACAAGTAGCCGAATAACAGGGATATTGTTTCCTTTCAAGATCGATCGGGACTGCAGAAAACATTATGAGCACGCAAAACATTGCCGTACACCTGCCTGACGGGTCAATTAAAGAAGTACCGCAGGGCACAACGTCACTCGAAATTGCCAATGGGATTTCGCCGCGGCTGGCTGCGGTGAGCGTGGTGGCGCGAGTAACGCCGATCGCCGCAGGAACATTGAAGAAGGTCGAAACCGATGGTGAGTCCGCTGAATCCGAGGCCGGCATGTACGCTGCCGAGCAGGCCGGCACGGCACGGCTCGTCGATCTCTCCGCGCCTCTAACGGAGTCGGTCGATCTGCAGCTGGTTACCGAGAGGGACGCCGATGCGTTGAAGGTGGTGCGGCACTCGGCCGCGCACGTGCTGGCGACCGCGGTGCTTGAGCTGTTCCCTGAGACCAAGCTGGGGCACGGGCCGGCTACCGACTCCGGATTCTTCTACGACTTTTATCGCGAAAAGCCGTTCACGCCTGAGGACCTGGCCGCCATTGAGAAGAAGATGGCCGAGGTGGTGGCGCGCGACGACAAATTTGTGCGCGAGTTTGAGCCGCGTGAACAGGCGCTGGCCGAGTTTGAGCGTGACGGCGATTTCATGAAGACGCACTTCGTGACGAAGTTCACGGAGCCTGGCTCTGACGTGAGCTTCTACCGCAACGGCAAGTTCCAGGACTTTTGCCGCGGGCCGCATGTGCCTTCAACCGGGCGCGTGAAGGCGTTCAAGGTGATGAGCATTTCTGGCGCGTATTGGCTGGGCAACGAGAAGAATCCGCAATTGCAGCGAGTTTATGGGACGGCATTCTTCTCAAAGAAAGATCTGGATGAGTATCTGGAACGGATTGAGGACGCGAAGCGCCGCGATCATCGCCGGCTGGGTAAGGAGCTGGAGCTGTTTACCGTGAGCGAAGAAGTTGGCGCGGGGCTGCCGCTCTGGCTGCCGAAGGGCGCTACGATTCGCAGGTTGCTTGAGGAGTACATTCTCGATCTCGAGCGTCGCAACGGATACGAGCACGTTCACACGCCCGACCTGGCCAAGGTTGATTTGTATGTGCGTTCCGGCCACTGGGCGCACTACCACGACAGCATGTTTCCGCCGATGCAGCTTGAGAACGAGCAAATGGTTCTGCGGCCCATGAACTGCCCGCATCACATTCTCATCTATGAATCGAAAAAGCGCAGCTATCGCGACCTGCCGGTGCGGCTGGCTGAGCTTGGAACCATGTATCGCTACGAGCTGTCGGGGGCGCTCAGCGGGTTGAGCCGCGTGCGCTGCATGACGCTCAACGACGCACATATCTTCTGCTCTCCCGACCAGATCAAGGAAGAGTTCTCAAGCGTGATGAAGCTGGTGGAGCAGGCTTACCGCGATTTGGGCATCACGAAATACAGTTACCGGTTGTCGCTGCGCGATCCGGCCAACAAACAGAAATATGTCGACAACGATGCCATGTGGGAGCTGGGCGAACAGGTGCTGCGCGAGGCCATGGACGGATTGGGGCTGAAATACAAAGAGGCTCGCGGCGAAGCAGCGTTCTACGGGCCGAAGGTCGACATTCAGCTTGCCGACGTGATGGGCCACGAAGAGACGTACTCGACGATCCAGGTGGATTTTCATCTGCCAAACCAGTTTGGACTGGAATACACCGGAGCCGACGGTCAGCCACACCGGCCGGTAATGATTCACCGGGGCGTGATAAGCACCATGGAGCGCATGACCTCGTACCTCATCGAGTTGTATGCGGGAGCGTTTCCGCTGTGGCTGGCGCCAATACAGATTGGCCTTGTGCCGATCAGCGAGAAGCATCTTGATTACGCGAAGAAGGTAGATGCGGCGCTGCGTGCGGCGGACTTGCGGACGGAGTCCGATCTTCGGAATGAAAAGATGAACGCCAAGATCCGCGACTTTGCGCTGCAGAAGACGCCTTACATTCTTGTCTTTGGCGACAAGGAAGAGGGGGGGGGCCAGGTGAATGTGCGGACGCGCGGGACGCAGACGCAGGCGTCGATGGGGCTTGACGAGTTTATCGCCAAGGCGAAGGCGCTGGTTGAGGGCAAGTCGGCCGAGTTGTAGCCCACTGAGGCCCGTCATGCACCGCGGAACTCTGGTATCGTTCCAGATACCGGATTAATCCTTCCATGCGCTGCGCTGAATCGGGACCACCGCGCTTCTTTGTCCATCCTCGATACCGAGTTGCGTGGATCGCCGGCGCAATTGCCGCACTGGCTTTATGCCTGGTGTCGAGGGCTCAGGACAAAGCACCTGCCCCAGCGTCGGCCGCGCCACCGTCGGCCGCGCCGCAAGCCGCGCCCGCCGTCAAGGCTTCGGATCTGCAAAAAGAAGCTGTCGTCTTCGACAAGCTCTACACAAAGATCCGCGAGGAGAGCGACGGCACGGGGACTCGCCAGACCTCGGCGCGCATCCGCGTTCTGGCCGACGCGGGCGTGAAGCAGATGGCCGTGCTTACCTTCACTTACACGTCTTCGAATCAGCAGATCGATATCGGCTACGTTCGCGTGATCAAGCCCGACGGCTCGGTGGTGGTGACGCCCGACTACAACGTGCAGGACCTGCCCGCCGACGTTACGCGCGAAGCGCCGATGTACTCCGACATCCACCAGAAGCATGTGGCCGTGCGCGGACTGGGTGTGGGCGACACGCTGGAGTACCAGGTAGTATTGCGCACCATCAAGCCCGACGTGCCGGGCCAGTTCGGGCTGGAGTACACATTTGAGAAAGATCTGATCGTGCTCGATGAACAGCTCGATCTCGACATTCCTGCGGACAAGCCGGTGACCGTGGCCTGCGCCGATGTGCAACCAACCATTACCACTGTGGATGGCCGCAAGCTTTACCACTGGTCGAGTTCAAACCTGGCACGCCCCGACCCCGACGCTCCACCAAAGTCAGTGAAAAAAGTTAAGCCCTCGGTGCAGGTAACCACGTTCAAGAGCTGGGAAGAGGTGGGCGCCTGGTACGCGTCGTTACAGGCGCCATCACTGGTTGTTACCCCCGCCATCAAGGCGCGCGCCGATTTATTGACAAAGGGATTGACGAGCGATGAAAACAAGGTGCGCGCGATTTTTAACGACGTGGCGCTGCATATTCACTACGTGGCTCTCGATTTCGGCATCGGGCGCTACCAGCCCCACGCGGCGGACGATGTGCTGGCCAACGAGTACGGCGACTGCAAGGACAAGCACACGCTGCTGGCGGCGTTGCTCAAGGCCGAGGGAATTGAGGCGTGGCCGGTGCTGATTTCAAGCAGTCGCGAGCTCGATCCCGACACGCCATCGCCCGCGCAATTCGATCACGTAATCACGCTGGTGAAGCTGAAAGACAAGACACTCTGGATGGATTCGACCGAGGAAATTGCGCCTATCGGGGTGATGATCGGGACCTTGCGCGACAAGCAGGCGCTTGCGATTCCGGTGAGCAAGCCCGCTTATCTTGAGCGCACGCCAGCCGACCTGCCTTACTCTCAAACGTCGCTCTTTGAGATCAACGGGACGATCTCTGACCAGGGAGCCTTCACGGCGAAGATTGCGCAAAATTATCACGGCGACGCCGAACTGGTGCTGCGTTACGCCTTCCGCGGCGTTCCGCAGTCGCAGTGGCAGCAGTTCATGCAGGGTTTCTCAAATGCCACAGGCTTTGGCGGCGAAGTTTCAAACGTGGTGGTCTCGCCGGTCGAGCAGACGGACCAGCCAATCCAATTCTCGTATGACTACAAGCGCGAGAAGCTTTCGCAGTGGGACGACAAACGAGTTTCGCCGCCGCTTCCGCCGGTTGGCTCTGAGCTTGTGCCGGGGGTAAAGGTGACAAAGCCGGCCGACGACGTTGATCTCGGTTCCCCGGGAGAGCTGGTATACAAATCCACGATGACCTTGCCCCAGGGATGGTTTTTGATCCCTCAGCAGTCAGTCGACATTGTGGACGACTGGGCAGAGTACCACGCAACGTACGCGTTCAAAGATGGTGTTTTTACCGCTGAAAGACGCCTGGTGATCAAGGAGGACAAGGTTCCGCTGAGCGACTGGGACAAGTACCTCGACTTTCGCCGTGGAGTTTATGCCGATGAATCGCGCACCGAGCCGATTCTTCGTGCCGCGCAGACTGTGAGCGGCACAGCGACCACGACAGTAGAACTCGGCCAGTCCGCTGTTCAGCTGGAGTTGATGCAGGATGTTTCGCCGTTGCGCGACGTGGTGAATGTGCTGCTGTCTGACCAGCCGCAAACGCCTGGCCAGCTGGCACAGACCGTAACCGATTCACAGAAAGTGCTGGATGCGGTCGAATCGAGGTCGGCCAGCTTGGAGACTACCGATCCTCACTCGCTGTTCTGGGCACAGGCATTGGGCGCCAGTTGGTGCGTCAGGGGATGGTCCGCACTTGCAGTGGCCGATTTGCCCAGCGCGGAGACATATCTGCGCGCGGCGTGGAATCTGAATCAGGATAAGGTGAGCGGATACCTGCTGGGCTGGCTGCTTGAGGTAAAGCAGCAGCGGGCTGCAGCAGCGCATCAGTACGAATTGGCGTTTGTTGCCCGGTGGAGCGGTTATGTGTCGAGTCTTCTGCCGAGCCCTCCCGACATCATGAAACGAATTGGGGACGGGTACAAGCGCGTGACCGGCAAGGAACTGGCTGCGACCGGACTGAATAACGGCTCTTACGCGGGCAGCCTGGAGGCTGATCTCGACAAGGCAACTGAAATCCAACAGATTGTGCACGTCACAAAACTCACTGGCGAAGGGCTCTACGTTGAAGACTTCGAGTCGGGCAACGCGGCGAAAGTATCGATGTTGAGCGGCGATAAGGGATTCGATATGCTGGCGCCGCTGCTGCAGGCGCATGGATTCCAGCCGGTTTTTCCCAAGGGCTCAAAGGCTGTTCTGTTGCGCGAGGTGCGGATTGTCTGCACACCTTATGCGGGCTGCGATGCATATCTCATGGTTCCCAACTCAGTTCAAATGCCAAGCCGTCCGATCAAGGTGACACCAATCCTGGTACAACGGCCTGGCGCGTCGAAGGATACAAAGACCATCCAGGTCAGGCAGCTTCCGGTAGAGCAGCCGTAAACTTACATCGTTCCCGTTGTTACTTCCAACTCCTCAGGCGTCACTCGATTCGATAATCCTTTAGGCTTGTCTTGAGGTGTTCAATCGGCGCAGAAACTGCCGGAGGTCGCAATGTTGCGTAGTGTCTTGCCTGAAGACGCAGGCTCAATCTGCCGCATCTACAACCACTTCATCGAACACACGGCGGCCACGTTTGAAGAGGAGACGGTCGCTGCGGAAGAGATGCGGCATAGAATTGTTGAGATCACAAAGACGCATCCCTGGCTGGTTTGTGAAGATGACGGCATGCTGCTGGGATATGCGTACGGCCGCAAATGGCGCGAGCGGTCGGCCTATCGTCATTCCGTTGAGGTGACGGTCTATCTTGATCCATCGGCGGTGGGAAAGGGCATTGGCACGCGACTCTTTGGCGCGCTGCTGGCCGTGCTTCGCAATCGTGAGTTTCATTGCGTGATCGGAGTCGTCGCGTTGCCCAATGCGGCCAGCGTTGCGCTGCTTGAAAAGTTTGGCCTGCGCAAGGTGGCCCGCTTCAAAGAAGTCGGCTATACGCTTGGGCGTTGGATCGACGTGGGGTACTGGCAGCTGGTGCTGTGATGCGGCAGATTTGCCTGCAAGAGGCGGTCTTGTAAATGATCATTACAGCGCTAAAGATTTCCCTCAGGGGCTAAAGCCCTGGACTTATTTTGTTGGCTTTTTCGGCACGACTGAAGTCGTGCCCTGATAAGAAACTAAACCACGCTTATGCTGCGATGGGTTGTATCTGAACGGTGTATCCGAGGTTCTGCGGTCGTTTGAGCAGGCGGTTGGCCTGTTTTTGTTTATCGGGCTGGTCGAAGT
>JBEKCW010000292.1:0-7123 GCA_050014675.1 Occallatibacter sp.
TTTCTGCATAATGTCCGCTAAAATCCTCACATCAAAAGGCTTAGATTCTAAAATCCTGCAAACAAAAGGGTTGCGGGTGGCTCTTTTTACCTGTTTGGGACAAGATGGGGCTACGCGCTCGCGGCGTGATTTGACCCTGAGATGATTGTGCGCCGGCGAGGGGAAATTACCTGCAAGACGGCAAAGGAAAATACATTATTTTTTCTCGTGTGACCCTCGCCGCAGAATTGTCTTTCAGACTTGGGAGTGGCTCCAGCAGAATGCTGTCAGGACACGCAGCAAATCGCAAGGCGGTTTTTGACTCATGCTTCGGCACGCTCTTATCTCCGGACTCGTCGGCGGCGCGCTGGTTATTGTGCTCAAACTGACCGAGTACCGGTTCCTGGTGATCGAGCACTCGTTCGAGCTTTATGCGGGGTTGATTGCGGCCATCTTTGCCGCTTTCGGCATCTGGCTCGGGATCAGGTTGAATGCCCCAAACCGTAAAGTCATTATGGTTGATGCGCCGCGGCCGATCGGCCAACCCTTCGCACTGAACGAGAAGAAGCGGGACGAGCTAAGCATTACGCCGCGCGAGCTCGAAATTCTTGAGCTGGTGGCCGCAGGCATGAGCAACCGCGAGATCGCCAACCGGCTGCACGTAAGCGAGAACACGGTAAAGACCCACTGCAGCCGCGCCTTCGATAAGCTGGGCGCCAAACGACGGACGCAGGCTGTGCAGCTGGGGAAAGAGTTCGGGCTAATTCCGTAAACATCGATCGAGCTAACCCACCCTAGCCGCAAAAACAAAGACGCGGCGAGGGTGGGGCACCCACTTTTGTGCTGGGTTGAGATTGGTTGGTTGGGTTTCGTGCTTTCCCCCGTCCCCAAGTGCGTGGTACCGGGGGCACCCGGCCGCAGGTTGACGGCCTACATTGATCCGGGATCTTTGCCGACGACGAGAATCTGGAATGAGTGCGGGATCATGGGCGCCCTATTGCCTCGCCAGGCGGGTGGGGGTCCGCCCTGGCCGGGCGTACCACCCGGCGCGGGACCGCCGGCAGCGGGTGCAGCGTCGGCCGATGTCGCCGGCATGGGCCCAAACTCGGCCGTGATCAGGTAGAGATTGCCGGTCTTTGTGTCGAGCGTGTGGGTCTTGGCGCGTGCCGGCGTTAACACCGTCTGCTCAACGGCGAAATCGGTGGGCGAATTCTCCTTGACTACGGTCAGCGTTCCGTCGCCCTGCGAGGTGAAGGCTTCCATGGTTGCTGGATTGAAGCTGGCTCCGTCGCAGCCCGTGCCGATGGGCAGGTCGGTAATGATGTGACCGTCAGCGGCCGAGAGAATCACCATGTTGTTTTTTTCGCGGCATGCCGCAAAGAGGATGCCGTTTTTCGCGTCGAGCGCCAGGCCCGCGCAGCCGGAGCCGCGGCTCGAGAGGTCGTATTTTCCCACCATCTTCATCGCATCACCGTCGATGACGGCGATGGCCGCCTTGTCCACGATATCCACGTAGATTCTGCCGTGGCCGTCGGTCGCCGCCTGCTCGGGTGCCCCGCCAATATCGATCGTGCCCAGAACGGCGCCGTCTTTGTCGTCGATCACGGTGAGGTTGGGCGCCGAGTGGCTGAGAACGTAGAAGCGGTGATTATACAGGTCGTTCAAATAGCCGTCGGGATTGCCTTCGACATCGATCTTCTTGATCACCGCGAAGGTATTGGCGTCGAACATGGTGATCGGCTTCGAGGTCGCAAATCCGTGCCCCGTCGCCGTATCAACCGCCGCGCCATGGGCGCTGGTGTCAGGAATGTCGCCCACCGGGGCGAGCGTGTCGAGATTGAAGACGCCGATGTGGCCAGCGGGTCCCGATCGCGCAACGTAGAGATCGCGGCCGTCGGAGTCCGCTGTGACGTAATCGAATCCGCCTGCGCCGCCGGTGAGCTGGATCTTCTGGACGCTGTATGGGCCGCTGGGCTGGGTTTGCGCGAGGCCGGTGAGAGGGGTGGCGGCGATAAGAACGGCTAGAGCGATGGATCTTGATGGCATGGCTTTTCCTGAAATCAAACTGAGAGTTTGGGCCGGCGAGGCCGAGTCTTGATGCCTGAATTGCAGAAGTTTCTGGCGCAGTGAAAGGATACATGCCCGAGGCAAGTGAACTGCAAGGGCGATGGGTTGGCCGGGACCGGAATTGCGCGCAAGATTCGGAGTGCGGCGCGAGGCCGTTCCGGGAGAATATCATTCTCATGAACACGAGCGCACAACCCGTCACTCTCGATTCTGAACTGCCTTTCACTCTAATGACTGCATCGAATCGCGCGACCAACCCGCTCTCGGTAACGAAAGCGCCTCTCGACGAAGAGGCCGCCTGGCGGGAGGTGCAGGCGCGCGACCGCGAAGCCCGGTTCTTTTATGCGGTCACCACTACCGGTGTTTTTTGCCATCCGTGGTGCGCGAGCCGCAGGCCGCTGCGCGCCAACGCCCGCTTTTTCAGCACCGCGCAAGAGGCGCAGGCTGCAGGTTTCAGGCCATGCAAGAAATGCAGGCCCACGTCGGTTGAGAATCGCGACGCCGCAGGCCGGCCCATCGACAAGATTCGCGGACACATTGAGCGCAACCTCGATCGGTCCGTGAAGCTCGATGAGCTTGGCCGCATCGCCGGCATGAGCCCGTTCACCGTGCAGCGGCTCTTCAAAAGCGAGATGGGTGTGAGCCCGCTGCAATACCAGCGCGCATTGCGCGCCAACAGCCTGCGAGGAGCGTTAAAAGGAGGCAGCTCAGTGACAGATGCAATTTATGCCGCGGGATTTGGCTCGTCGAGCCGCGCCTACGAGAGTTCGTCGCTGGGAATGACGCCCGCGCGCTTTCGCAACGGCGGCCGCGGCGAGCAGATCGGTTATGCTACCGCTGAATCACCTTTTGGTTGGATGATTGTCGGCGCCACCGAGCGCGGTTTATGCTGGCTCGCGCTTGCAGGAACAAAGGCCGAGGCCGAAGCGACACTGCGCGAAGAGTTCCCTGAGGCCGAGCTGCGTCGCGATGTTTCGCTTGGCGAGATCGTTAAAGTCGCGCTCGAATATGTACAGGAGTCCGGCGATGGTATGCCCGCCCGCACGCCGCTCGACCTGCGCGGAACGGTCTTCCAGCTCCGTGTGTGGCAGGCTCTGCGCCAGATTCCGCGAGGCGAGACGCGAACCTACAGCCAGCTTGCGCGCGAAATGGGCCAACCCAAAGCTACTCGCGCGGTTGCCCGCGCCTGCGCGCTGAACCGCGTTTCTGTTGTGGTGCCTTGCCATCGCGTGGTGGGCGTGAGTGGATCGCTGACCGGATATCGCTGGGGCGTGGAGCGCAAAAGGAAGTTGCTGGAAGCGGAGAAAAGCTAGCTCTCAGCAGGTTGCTTCGAGTCCGCGACTGTATGTGCAATCGCGGACCCGTTGAGCTGCGAATGGCGCGATTAGATTCTGAATCCGCCGGCCGCGTGGATGACTTGCCCGTTCACCCACACTGACTCATCCGAAGCCAGAAATGCCACGATCGATGCGATGTCCTGCGGCTGTCCGATACGGCCGAGCGGTGTGCGCTTTACAGATTCTTTTTCAAAGTCGCTACCGGCCAAGCCCGCTGCCCGCACTCCCTCGGTGAGGATCATGCCCGGGTTTACTGAGTTCACGCGAATCTTCTTCGGTCCCAACTCCTGGGCCAAAGCCTGGCTCACCGAGTCGACGGCGCCCTTGGTTGCGCTGTAGACTGCGCCGCCGCCGATGCCATCGGCAGCAACGGAGCTGATATTGATCACGCTGCCGCCATTGGGGTTGAATTGCGCAACCGCCTCTTTTGTGGTCAGCAGAAGGCCCAGCACGTTCAGGTCAAATTGTTTGTGGAAGTGCTCGGGCGTGACTGCCTCGAGCGGTCCGAACTCGTAAACGCCGGCGTTGTTTACCAGCACGTCAATCGGTCCCAGTTTTTGGGCAACCGTTTTCACCAGCGGCCCAACCTGGTCGGGATCGGCCACGTTGGCCTGCACTGCAATTGCCTTGCCGCCCGCGGCGTTGATCTCGGCCACGATTTTTTCGGCCGCGGCCTTGCTGCCTGAGTAGTTGACTGCAACTGCCGCTCCGCGCTCTGCCAGCTCGCGCGCGATCGCCGCTCCAATTCCCTTCGATGCGCCGGTCACCAGCGCCACATTTCCTTCAAGGTTCTTCATAATCCCATCTCCCGCATCGAACGCCTTAACTTCGACATTTCGATAACTGTCGAATTGATTACCGGGCCAGGAGAAAGGATTCAGGCGTTTTGTGGAAATCTTTTTTGAGGGCCTGGGCACGGATCGTCAGCTATTGGCCGGAGGGCAGGATTTAGCTCCAAGTGCCTCAAGACTCGCCGCAACCGCCGCCAGAACTCCCGGCTTGAGCGATAGATAGGCAAACTTGCCTTCGCGCCGCACCTCGATGAGGCCGGCCGTTTCAAGTTCCTTTACATGGTGCGAGAGAGTGGCCGGCGAGATGGACAAAGCTGCGAGCGCCTGCGCGCAGCCGAGCGGGCAGCCGGCCCGCGCAATCCGTTCAAGCAACTCGTAACGCCGCGGATCGGCGAGCGCCTTGAGGATGGCAATCTGCTTTGCTTTTGAAATGCGAGCCGGCTTCACCGCCGTGCCGCTTGCTTCTGTTGCGTGGGTTCGAATCATCGCTTCCATTCTCTCCGATCCGATTCATTGCCGCACTGAAAAGTTGCAAACCGTCACAGAGCGAAATGCTCTTGCGATACGGGAAGAGGCAAGACTGGCGCACAAAAAAAGGGCGGCAAAGCCTGAGCCTCGCCGCCGCCCTGTCCCTGGGTTGTCTTGAAGTCTTGCAGTGTTGCTAAACCTGTTCTGAGGCCTGATCACTGGTCACTAACCACTGATCACTGTAAGAGCTTGGTAACTTCCTGCTGAACGCTGTTGGCCTGGGCGAGTGCTGCGATGCCGGTCTGCGAGAGAATCTCGTACTTCGACATGTTTGAAGTGGCCGAAGCGTAGTCTGTGGCCTGCACGGCATTTTGCGCCGACACAATATTCTCCTGCTGCGTGCTCATCACCTGGCTGATGGCGTTGAGCGTGTTGATCTGCGCGCCGATGTAGCCGTCCTGCGCCGCCACGTATGAGACCGCGTCATTCAGCGTCGACTCGGCGCTCTGCGCGTTGCCTTGCGTGGTGAGGTTGGTGTCGGCAAGGTCCGCATTCTGGTCGCCGCCGTTCTCAGTCGCGTACTCGATAGTCTCCGGGGCCGCAGTGCTGGCGAAGCCGGTGGGAGAGGCACCGTTATTGTCAGCGAGCGCGCTGGTGATTTGGACACTGGCGTTGGTGTTCGTGAGCAGAATGCCGGTATCGGCTGAGGCTACGCTGTTAGCCACGGCGACGCCCGCCGCCCCTGCGGTGGTAAAGCTGGCCGTGACGCCGGGGATGTCGTCCCCGTTGATTTCCGCGATTAGAGCGCTCACCGTGGTCGATGCCGTGTTGATGGTGCTCTGCGTGCCGTCGGGGGCGGTGATGGTGAAAGTGAGCGCGCCGGCATTAATGGTGTCGTCCAGAGTCCCCGCCGTCGCCACTGTATTCGGGGAATTGCCCGTGTCCACCGACAGATCGAGGAAATCGGCGACGTCGCTCTGTTCGACGGTGCCGCCGGAGTCGCCGACACTCGATGAACTCAGCGGTGCAAAATAGAGGTCGTCGATCGAAGCGCCAGCCGACGACGAGTCGCCGGCATAGATGGCCACGCCGGCCTGGTTGCCGGTAAACACCTGGTTCTGGTTGTAGGTTGTGGTGGTGCCAATGTTGTTGATCTCAGAAAGGATCGACTGGTACTCCTGGTTGGCCGCGGCGTCTTGAGAACTATTGAGTGTGCCGTTCGAGGCTTCGGTGGCCAGCGTAATGGCGCGGTCGAGCAGGCTGGTGACCTGCGAGAGGGCGCCATCGGCCACCTGTAGCAGGCCTACTCCTTCGGTCGAATTTGTTTCCGACTGTGTGAGGGCTGCCGAGTTGGCGCCGAGACCATTCACCAGCGACAGGCCCGCGGCATCGTCGGCGCCGGAGTTGATGCGCGACCCTGACGACAACTGCTGCAGAACCGTCTGCAAGCTGTTGTTGGTGTTATTCAGATTATTTTCCGCGTAAATTGCTGAAAGGTTGTTCAAAACACCGAGGGCCATGGGACCAACTCCTTCTCGGATGCCGATTGCCCGCCGCGGCTGAGGCTGCTTTGCCGCTTTGAATCCCTGGGAGGGCCTTGCTGCATCCACCCCTTTCATCGGAGCGGCGGTCGAGAACTTTAGTCATTTTTTGAATTCTTGTAGAAGGGACGTTTGCAGCGATGCGAATCAAAATGTCCGGCAACGATTCAAAGGCTGTTTCGGATTGAAGCAGCGGGTGGCCGGAATCTGTACAGAAGAGTGAAGCGAAATGAGGCAGGGAGCGAGGGAGCAAGGGAGCGAGGGAACAGGGAATGCGTCGTTCAGGCAAAAAATGGCGGCCTGGTTTTAGCCCGGCCGCCAACGGTCCTTTTTTATGGGACCGCATGCTCTCTGCCTTGAGAAGCTCCGTTTTGTATCGAACTGTCCTTGCAAGCTTGCTGGGTTTATGAGGGCCGGGTGGTTTTTTTAGAAACTCGCCTGCCTTCTTTATATAAGTCTTCCTGAACCTACTGCTGGTCGCCTGAGGGGCCGCCCTGAGGCGGCGCGGGAGGAGGCGTCCCCGGCGGAGGTGCGCCCTGTGGGCCGCCATCAGGTTGCCGCGACTGCCCATGGTGGTGGTAACCGTTGCCCGGCCCATTTCCGTCCGGACCATTTCCGCCTGGACCGCGCTCGCCATGTTCGCCACGTCCCCATTGGCCGCGCTGCTCGATTGGGCGGTCGCGGAAAGCCTGTACCTGCTTCCACTGGTCTGCGGTCAGCTTGGCCCGGATGGCGAGCAGAAAGCGCGCATTCGCTTTCTCAAGCTCGGCACGGGCGGAAGCGATCTTGTCGATCTGCGCCAGGATTGCGGTTTCGTTGGGCTGATCGGCGCTCATCAGCGGCTGCATCTGCAGTTCAGCCTTATCCTCAGAGGCGCGAAGGTCGATGAGCTTTTCGCGATGCGCGAGCAGGATGGCGTCCATCGCCTTGCGCTGATCTT
>JBEKCW010000293.1:0-7112 GCA_050014675.1 Occallatibacter sp.
GAGTTCGCATTCTTCACCAGGCCCGTGGCGGCCACAACCGTGCCGGGAATGCCGACGCCGATGGGGCCGGTGGTGCCGACTTCGAGCTCGATTAGTGCGACCATCTCGACGGCCGCGCGGATGGAACCCTCGTAATCATTGCGCGGCGTGGGGATGCGGACGCGGCGGAGTTCGCAGCCGGCGGCGTCCATGGCCAGCGCCTCGATTTTGGTGCCGCCCCAGTCAATGCCGATGCGGACGCGATCCGATGGGGTCATGATCGGTTTGTTTTCCACCCAGCCGTTCCCCATTCGTCCAGCGCCGCGGCCAGGCGCTTCAATGCCTCGCCGGTCATTGTGGGATCGCCGCCTATTCCGATGCGGAAATGGTCAGGCATTTCAAAAAATCGTCCAGGCACGACGCTGGTTTCGTAGCCGGCGCGCAGGAATTCGCAGAACTCGTCGACGGAGCCGTTTTTCAAGCGTGGAAAACACACCGTGCCCCAGGGGCTGCGAAAGCCATCGAGATCGTTGCGCCCGCTGAAGAACGCATCGAGAGCCTTGCGGTTGGTTTCGAGCAGCGTGCGCGCACGCGCGTCGATTTTGCCGAGCTGGTCGAGGGCCATCACGCTAAGCAGTTCGCCGGGATGCACTGGCGAGCCATCGAAGAGATCGCTGAGCCGCCACATGCGTATAGCAAGGTCCGGCTGTGCCAAAATCCAGCCACAGCGGATACCGCTTAAGCCGTAGGCCTTGGTGAGGCTGGTGGTGACAACAAAATTGCTGCCGAGATGGAACGACGAGCGCGGCGGCTGGTCGTAAACCATGTCGAGATAGACTTCGTCGACGAGCACCTGCGCGCCGGAGCTCTGTGCGATCTCGCCAATCCGGATGAGGGTCTCATTGCTAGTGAGCGCGCCCGATGGATTGTGCATATTGGTCAGGCAGATGAGGCGGGTTTTCGGCGTGATGAGCCGCGTAATGTCGTCGGGATCGATCTGAAAGTCCTGCTCCACGCGACGCTCGAAACGGATCACGTTGGCACGAAGGTACAACGCTACCTCGAGAACCGGTCCGTAGGTCGGCTGCTCAATCAACACATCGTCGCCCGGTTCGATCAGAGCAGCCATGGCCAGATGATTCGCCATCGAGGTGCCCGCCGCGGCAACAACGCAGTCCGGGGTCACGCCGCACTTCTGCGCCAGTCGTTCCTGGAGCGGCGCGTAGCCATAGACGGTGGGACCGTTGATTTCAAGATCCTGCGGCGAAACGTGCAGTTCCGCGAGCGGATAGCTCATGATGCCGCTGGTGGCAAGATTGTATGTTGCCTGCGAGCAGAGTTTCGCCCACTCAAGATAGGTTGACGCCATAACAGGCGCGTTGCTCATTGCTTTGCCTCTTTGAGCCGGCGCCGCTGCCAGAGCGCGTAAACCGGCAATCCGGTCAGGATGATTACGAACCCGATGGAACTATTAACAGGATACTTCCACAACGCGTTAGCCACGATGAGCCAGCACGACAGGATAAAGATGAGAGTGGTATACGGATGGCCGGGGACGCGAAAGCCGGGATTTCTTGTGGGGCGGCTGCGTTCGCGGTGCCTCAGCACAAACAGGCAGGTGGCGCTCAGTCCGAAGAAGGTGAAGTCTATCGGGGCCTGGAAATTCAAGATCTGTTCGTATTTTCCACTGAGCGCGATGACTACCGTCCACACGCTCTGCAGCACGATGGCGACGACGGGAACCTGCGTTTTGCGCGTGAGGTAAGCAACGCTGCGAAAAAAGAGTCCATCCTCGGCCATGGCGAAATAGACGCGCGGCGCGGTGAGCACTGACTGGCTGAGATATCCGACCGTCGAGACTGCGATACCGAACGCGATGAGTCGAGCTCCGCGCTCGCCGGCTACAATCTGCATTACCGAACTGGCCGGGACGCTGGTCGCGGCCAGAGCCGTCACTCCCAGGGTGCGGACGCAGACGATGTTGACGGAGAGATAGAGCACCACCACGGCCGCAACACCGATCATCAGAGCGCGGCCAAGATTCTTGCGCGCGTCGCGAATTTCGCTGGCGATAAAGCTCGTGGTCTGCCAGCCTCCGTAGGAAAAAAGAACGGGGACCATGGCCGCACCCAACGCAGTGAACAGGTCGAAGCTGACGGGACGGTCGAGGACCGGGTGAAACATGGGCTTGGGCGCGCGAACCAGGAAGATGCCGGCGCCGACGAGCGCCGCGATGGCTGCGATTTTGAGCACCATCAACACGCTCTGGAAGCGGCCGCCAGGCTTTACTCCAAGGCAGTTCACGGCGGTGAGCACAGCCAGGGTGACCACGATGACCCAGTGTTCTGAATAAGGCAGGCGGGTGAGTTCGAGAAAGTAGCGCGCAAATGTGACGGCGACCGCGGCCATGCCGCCGGTCTGAATCACCAGCAGCAGGGCCCATCCGTAGAGAAAACCGAAGACGGGGTGCAGGGACTGGCGAAGATATTCATACTGGCCACCGACCTCGGGAATGCGGTCTCCGAGTTCCGCATACACGAAAGAGCCGAGTATGGCGATGACGCCGCCGGCCACCCACACCGCAAGAATCAGCACCGGAGAGTGCAGTCGTTGAGCCACGACGTAGGGGTTCATGAAGATGCCGGCGCCGACGATGCCGCCCATCACCATCATGGTCGCGTCGAAGAGGCCGAGCTTCGGTGCGAGTCTCGGGCGGCGGGAGATTTCGACGTCGTCAGGCAGTTGTGTCACAGAATCGAATTCTATCCGAGAAAAGAGCCGTAGTCCCGGCAGCCTGTTTTTCTCGCTCCCTTGCTCCCTCGTTCCGTTGCTCTCTGCTCCAAACACAACAATGGCCTGGGAACTCTTGGTTCCCAGGCCGCTGCGGGTGAACTGTTGGGATTGGACTAAGGCCATCGCGCTGCCGCGACTGCCAGTGGCCCAGCGTGAAGACTACGCTGCTGGGGCTAACGCTGGGGCTTGGGCGCGATGCCCTAGGCCTCAGTCACCTCACGTACTGTACTACTTGGTAAATCAATCTTCATAGGCTGGATCATCCTCCTTTCCCGTGTAAGCCCAAAGTACCCCGATTCCGGCCCTCGCGTCAAGCGCTCACCTTCGCCTTGGCCGGTTTCTTTGCTCCGGCCGTCGTAATCATCACCACGCTGGCCAACACGCATGCGCTGCCCACAATGGTGCGCTCGCCAAGCGGCTCCCCGGCTGCAAAACACCCCAGCAGCACGGCCACCACGGGATTGACATAAGCGTACGTGCCAACCTTGGTTGGCGAGTTGTGGTGCAGCAGCCAAACATACGCGGTAAATCCAACAATGGAGCCGGCAACAATCAGGTAAAGCAGCGCCAGCCAGGCGCGCCCCGAAACCACAGCCGGATGAAAGCCCGCAAACTCGCCGCGCATTGCAGCAGTCGCACCCAGCAGTATTCCGCCGGCCAGCATCTGTGCGCCCGAGCTCATGGTTTTGGCCTGCGGCAGCGGCAGCTTTTTTGCAAGAGCCGACGCCAGCGACCAGCTGATTGCGCCGAAAATCAGCGCGGCTGCGCCCGCACGATCGATGGGCTCCCCGCCAAGATTCAATTGCCGCACTACGAGCACGGCCACTCCCAGGAACCCGATGAGCAGCGCGATAACCAGCCGCAGCGTAAGCTTTTGCGTGCGCAGGAGAATGATTTCGGCCAGCGCCATGAAGGCGGGAATCGTGGCAAGCATCACGGCGGCCAGGCCCGACGGCACGCGCTGCTCGGCCCAGAACAGCAACCCGTAGTCGCCGACAAAGATAAGCAGGGCCAGCAGCGTGGCCGATCCCCACTGTTTCGCCGTGGGATTGCGCTCGCCCTTCAGCAACATCCACAGATACAAAGCAAGCCCCGCAACCAGAAAGCGCATGGATGCGAGCAGAAACGGCGGCACCTCTGCGACGCCGATCCGGATGGCAAGAAACGTGGAACCCCAGACAAAATAAATGATGCCGAACGCCAGCAGCGTCTTCCACCGCGCAATTTCGTTCGTTGCCACACTCATCGCGCCCTCCGCACCTGCCTCGCTGTCTCTCAGCCCCTTGGTCCCTGGAAGGAGTCTCATATTGAGGTCTGCGCTTGCATCGTATCGATATCCCCGGTCCCCAAATGCGAGGGACCGGGGGCACCCTCATGGTGGTTGGGAAAGGCGATCCGGGCTGGAGCCACCTGCGGCATCACGCCCCACCCCTGCCGAGCCGCGTTCTATTCCCTGGTCCCTGTCTTTCTGATCCCTGATCCCTGTTCCCTGTTTTTTACCAACTATGCAGCCATTCCTCGTCGCGGCCGATTCTTATCGGCGAATGGAACAGCTCGCTCAGCCTTGCTTCAGTCAGCAGTTCCTCGCGCGGCCCGTCAGCCACAATGCGCCCGTCCCGCATCAGGATGATGCGTTCAATCTCCGGCAGAATGTCGCCGAGGTGATGCGTCACCAGCACCAGTCCTGTGCCTTCTGCCGCGAGCCTTCGCAGCGTCACGCGCAGTTCACGCTGGGCTGCCAGGTCGAGCGCGTTTGACGGCTCGTCGAGCAACAATTGCCTGGGCCGGTGGACCAGCGCGCGCGCAATCAGGATGCGCCTCTTTTCGCCGGCCGACATGGTGCCCACCAGTTGCTCGGCCAGGTGTGCCGCTTCAATGCGTTCGAGCGCCTCCCGTGCGCGCTCGCGCATCTCGTTCGTCACGTGAAGATTGGGCCACAGCGTGGATGCCGAGAAAAATCCCGCCACCACGGCATCGATTCCGCGTGTAACCGAGGTACGTTCGCCCGGCAGATCGGCGCCCACCACGCCAAAGTGCTTGCGCAGCTCGGTCAGGTCCCAGCGCCCGCGGCCAAAGATGCGCACCTTCATGCCCGGCTCGACCACGGGATAAATCTGGCAGGTGATGGTAAGAATCAGCGTGGACTTGCCGCAGCCGTTCGGCCCCAGAATCGCCACGTGCTCGCCGGTGCAGATGCTCAGGTTCACATCGTGCAACACGATCCGCTCGCCGCGCGCCACATTCACCTTGCGCAGCTCGAGGAACTCCGACGCGGCGTGGCTTTCCGCCGCATTCATTTCAATCGATTGTTTTCGCAGACCATCCGCAACAGGCTTCACAGGTCCCAGATTAACCTATTGATTAAATCCAAATCCCTGCATTCAACACGAGCTCGCGTCTTGCGACGATCCAACCTGAAGGCGCCGCGCCTAGCCCGCGTGCGCGCAGCCGAGCCCGGCGGCTTTGCTCTGGTACATCAGCTCGTCGGCGTGGCGCAAAATATCCTCTGCACTTTCGCCGGGCCGCGCGAGCGCTGCGCCTATCGACACTGAAAGCGCAATCTCCTGCCCGCCTTCCCAGGGAATCGCTATCTGTTTCACCAGGCGCAGGCAACGAGCCGCCAGCCGATTCAGTATTTCAACATCGACGCCGTGCACAATGGCCACAAACTCATCGCCACCCCACCGCCCAACCGTGTCGGTGGGTCTCAGGGAGTGGCTCAGCATCTCGCCCACATGCCGCAGCGCGCGGTCGCCAAACATGTGGCCAAAGCAATCGTTGATGTTCTTGAACTCGTCCAGGTCGATCATCAGCACGCCGAAGGGGTCATGACTCACGCGAAACTGCGCCACGGCCGAAGCCAGAGTCGTTTCAAGGAATCTCCGGTTCGGCATCTGGGTAACATGATCGAGGTAGGCGAGCCTTTGCATCGACTCGATCTTGCGCCGCGCCTCGCTTTGGGCCGCGTCGTTCGAGAAAATCTCAATGGCGCCCACAATCGTGCCGTCCGCGCCCGTAATCGGCCTTACGCGCACCGCCGCCGGAACCTTGCGGCCCGATTTGCTGCGCAGATACAAATTGATTTCCCGCGCCTCGCCGTCGGCCATGCAGGCCATGAGCGGGCACCCTTCATGGCAAATGCAGCCGCTGTCGGCAGCAGCGTGGCACAAGCGGCTCTCCGGGCACGGGCGCCCCAAAACATCAGCGGGCGCATAGCCAGTAAGTTGTTGTGCTGCTTTGTTCCAGTACTGGATGCGCCGCTCGCGATCGACGAAATAAACTCCGTCGCTCATGTGGTCAAGCAGCGCATGATAAAAGCCGGCATCGGTGGGAGCCTGCGGAAATACATCTCCAGCGCGTTCGTAGAGATCTGCCATGAGGGTTGCAAGTATTTGACCATTTTGATCGGCAATTAACAATGTGAGTGCCGATACATAAGCCGGCCTTGTGTGACTTTAGTTCCCAAATGCGAACAGTTGCCACACCTGCGTTCCGTAGCAGCCGCCGCCTGTTACATTTGAAAAGTCATTGCCATGAGCGATCTATCGCCATTTCTCGTTCCCCGCGGATTCAGATTCGGCGCCACCAGGGCCGGCCTTAAGGCCAGCGGCCGTCCTGATTTTGCGCTGATTGCCGCTGACGCACCGGCCAGCGCGGCAGCCGCGTTCACTTCAAACCGCGTCATCGCGGCCCCTCTCATTGTCGACAAGGAAAACCTGGCGGCGTCTGGCGCCAAGGTTCGCGTTGTGGCTATCAACGCAGGCAACGCCAACTGCGCCGCAGGCCAGGCTGGTTTGGATGCTGCGCGCGCCACCTGCGCAGCCGCTGCTGAAGTCTTCGGCTGCGACCCTCACCTTGTTTTTCCCTCTTCGACCGGGGTCATTGGCGTCCCGCTCCCGGTAGAGAAGCTGGTCGCCGTTATGCCCGCGCTGGCCGCATCGCTCGGGCCTGAGGTCGATCGATTTCAAGAAGTCGCTCAAGCCATTTTGACTACAGACACCGTAGAGAAGACCGCATTTGCCCGCGTCGAAATGGCGCCCGCCGGCACTGCGAATGCTTCTTCGAGCGAAGTCCGCATCGCGGCCCTTGGCAAAGGCTCGGGCATGATTCATCCCCAGCTTGTGCCTCATGCCACCATGCTGGTTTACGTGCTCACCGACGCGGTCATCGAGCCGGCTGCGCTGCAGACCTACCTTAACTCCGCCATCGAAACCAGCTTCAACCGCATCTCGATTGATGGCGACACGTCTACCAACGATACCGTTCTGCTGCTTGCTTCAGGGGCGAGCGGGGTCGAGGTCGGCCCCGGCAATCAAGCCTTTCAATCCGCAATTACCCAG
>JBEKCW010000294.1:0-7045 GCA_050014675.1 Occallatibacter sp.
CCTGGAGTATTTCGTCGCCGTCCGTAGTCACGGCGCACGATCATCCTATATTCTGTAGCCATGGGAATTGATTCGATTCTTGCTGAAATTGATGCTGAGATTGCACGCTTAACTGAAGCGCGCGCTCTCCTGGCCAGTATGGGTTCCGTGGCGACAGCTGCGAGCAAAGGCAAAACGGCAAAGAAGGCCGCTACGAAAAAGGCCGCCAAGAAACGCGTATTGAGCGCAGAGGCACGCAAGCGCATTGCCGATGCTCAGCGCAAGCGTTGGGCAGCTCAACGCGCCAAGTCAAAGGCCAAGTAGCAGAGGACGTTGCTACGCTTTTGGGAACGCTGGCGCAATGCGACGAGTATGCCTGCTAGTCTGCCGTCGCTGTTCGCGTACCGTGGAATGGGTCGCGCCTCAAACCGGCCCCACGCCGCTCATTACCAGCATGCGCGGCTCAGTCATTTCTTCGATCGCCCAGCGGATGCCCTCGCGCCCCAGCCCTGAATCCTTCACGCCTCCATAAGGCATGGGGTCGAGCCGCCATGAAGGCGTATCGCCTGCAATCAGCGCACCCACCTCGAGCTCGCGGAATGCCGTCAGAATGCGGCCCGCGTCGCGCGTCATCAATCCGGCCTGCAATCCATATTTCGAGTGGTTCACTTCGGCCAGCGCATCTTCAAAGTCGTCATAGGGCTCAATCGCCACCACCGGCCCAAACACCTCTTCGTCGCGCAAACGCATGCCCGGTTTGGTCCCCGTCAGGATGGCCGGCGAAATCACCGAGCCCTTGCGCTCGCCGCCGGCAACCAGCTTGGCGCCGCCCGCCACGGCCTCTTTGATCCACTCTTCTACGCGATCGGCTTCTTCCGGCCTTATCAGCGGCCCAACCTCGGTGGCTTCATCGGCAGGGTCGCCGGTCGCCATCTTGGCCGCGCATTCAACCACCTTCCATAAGTAGGTTTGAAAAATGCTGCGCGACACAAACACCCGCTGCACGCTGATGCACGATTGCCCCGCGAACCCAAAAGCCGCATGAGCCGTGCGCAACGCGGCGTCGTCGAGATCGGGCCAGTCGTTGTGCACAATCAGCGCCGCGTTGCCGCCCAGTTCAAGCAGCACCCGCTTGCGGCTCGAGTGCGCCTTCAAATCCCAGCCCACCTTTGCCGAGCCGGTAAAGCTCAACAGCTTTACCCGGTCTTCTTTTTCGGCCAGCCACCCGGTGTCGGCATTTGAGAGCGGAAGAATCGCCAGCGCCTCTTCAGGCCATCCCGCCTTCAGAATTACCTCACCCAGCGCCAGCGCGGTAAACGGCGTCTGCGGCGCGGGCTTAAGAATTACCGGGCAGCCGGCGGCCATGGCCGGGGCCAGCTTGTGCGCCACCAGGTTCAGCGGAAAGTTGAAGGGCGTAATCGCCAGCACCGGGCCCACCGCGAACCGGTGCACCAATCCCCAGCGGCCTTCGTTGCCCTCGGTCAGGTCCAGCGGAATCGAATCGCCGCCCAGCCGGGTCGTCTCTTCCGCGGCCGTCTTGAAGGTCAGCACCGAGCGGTCCACTTCGGTCCGCGCCATCCGCACCGGCTTGCCGGCCTCGGCCATAATCAGCTGAGCAAAGCGCTCCTTCTGCTCAATCAGCGCAGCGGCAACATCTTCAAGAATCTCGCGGCGTTTCCAGCGCGGCAGCGCCCTCGTTCGCCGCAGGCTTGCCGCAGCATGATTTACCGCCTGGCGCGCATCGGCCCGCGTGGCCAGCGTCGCGTGCCCCACCAAACCCTGGTCCCAGGGCGACCGAACCTCCAGCGTTTCGCCTTCAGTCCACTCCTTGCCGCACAGCAAAAATCCCGTTGGCGATCCTGGACGCATCTTCATGGTTTTGCCGCTCCCTGCTTGACCATCCGCTTACCCCTCCATGGTACAAGCGCAGGGCGACCCTTCTCAGCCGCCACGCCCGATCATTTTTCGCCCAAGCGCGATTCGGGAATGGAATCCGCATCGGGCATTGAGACGCCGCCGTTTTTCTATTAGCCGCTTGACCTTCAATTCGCGGTATAGTGTCTGCAAATCAAAAAGGGAACCGCTCCGCGTTCGCAAAAGATATTCAGGAAGGACGGGACCATGACAGATCCATCAAGCGATCAGCCTCAGGCCGCACCGCCGCAAGCCTATGCACAGCCGATTTACCCGCCGTCAATCTCCGGCGCCCCCGCTCCCAATTCCGATTCCAAGGTTCTTAAGGCGGTTCTCATTACCGTCGCTATTTTTGTGGGACTGGGCGTTATCGCGGTTGGAGTTATCGGCGTTGGAATGTGGTATGTTGCAAAGTCCGTGCATGAGGTGCCATCGGCCTCGTTCACTGAAAACGATCTGGGCATCGCCATCTATCCCGGCGCCGAGCCAAGCCTGCACGGCTCTCGTGCGGTGCTAGCCGGAAAGACCATGCTCAATGCCACCTTTATCACCGCCGATCCGGAGGACAAGGTGATCGTTTTTTATCAGCAGAAGGCCGGCCCCAACGCAAGTGTCGTCACCACGTCGCACGGCTCCATGTTCCGTGTGACCAGGTCCGCGGCAGACGTGACGACGGTATCGGTGATGACGGTGCCTGATGGTTCGGGCGGCAAGACCTACATCAGGATCGGACGTATTACTGAAGCCCCGGCTTCGCACTAATCGGTACGCGACCGTCTTCGTGCGCGTGCTCAGGCGTGAATCACATACCGAGCCCGCAAATCTTCGCCATACCACATGATGTAGTTGGTGCCCCACGCATTGTTGTAGAGGCACGAGTGAATGCCCTTGCTCAAGTCCGGCTGATCGTTTGAGAAAACCAGCGGATCGGGCTCGCCCAGCGCCACCACCGGCGCATCCTGGGTCTCAACAGCAAAACTCGCTTCCGAGCCTTTCCATGCAAATCCCTTCCCCAGCGCGTGCATGTGCCGGTTGCCGTTCTCCACCACGTCAAATGGAGACACTGCATGGCCCGCCTTGTCCAGCGACCATCCGTGCACGTCATCCACAATCGGATTGAACGTCAACCAGAACGCTTCCGGCATGCGCGTGGCCGGCTTGCCCATCCACGACACTTCGATATAGATCACCGGCTCGTCCTTCGGAAAGTTGAGCCTGACAGTCGCGTAAGCCGGCAGCGCCGTGCGTCCCGAATGTCTCGCCTCGTCATCATCGAATTCGAGCGGAATCGTGATCCTGCTCTCATCTGGAACACTGTGAATCGCAACATTCGCACTCGTCGGCAGCCAAACCTGTCTCTTCGCTCCAAATTTCTCAATATTCGGCTTGCCAAAATCCTTCTGCGCCCAATCTTCTTTTGTGGTCACATAGCTGGCCTGATAGCGCCGATAGTCCTCTTGCGATAGAGTCTGGTAGCAGACGAGCGCAATTGGATTCATTTCGCTGGCCCACTCGCGTCCCGTCTTCTTGTTGCGCAATTTTGTAATCGCACCCGTGCGCGGATCAATGCCAATCACAAAATGCGCCGTCTCAATCGGCGCGCCCGCTTCCTGCGCAATGCCTTCGCCGGGAGTATCCACTCCCATTGGCGCGTTTCCGGCAGTCACGATCTCCGCTCGTTCGCGCAGTTCCTTCGGCAGAGTCGCCACGCCATCCATCAAATCGTGCCGCTTTTCCTCCCAGCTGAACTCCACCACCTTGTAGTTCTTCGTATCCAGCATCCTGGCTAGGTCGGCCGGCAGATAGTTCTCAAAGTCGAGCCAAGTCTTGGTATCTGTGCCCCAGGTATGCTCAGCTTCGAGCAGTACGTGCCGCAGTAATTGCAAATCTGTCTCGCTGCCCACCTTTAAGCGGTGTTCCGCGATCCATTCCTCACGCAGCCACGACAACGCTCTGAACCGCGCAACCTTCAGCGGATCGCTCGCGCAACCGTAAATCCACGTGTCGCCGATCTCCTGCGTCACCTCGGGCAGCTTGTCTCGATATGGCTCCAGCGCATTGGCCATCTCTGACAGGCTCGCTGCTTTAATCTCCGCATTCGGGAACCGCGCCGCCAGGCCGGCATGAATCTGCGCAATCTCCTCTGCCGTGTGCGGCCCGCTGTTGTCGCCGCGTACTTCGGTTACCAGCGCCAGGTCTGACTCCGGAACTACGGCCACATCGCCATACTCGTGGTGATACATCATGGCCAGGCTCTTTCCAGCCGTGTCCCTCCACAGAAACAGCGGCGGCAGCACGGCCGGCGTTGACCCGCCGTTCACCCCAATCTCAAGAAATGTAATTCCGCCGCGCTGAAGCGGAGCGATGATGCCGCGCGTATGGCCCGGCACGTCGGTCATCTTCGCGCCCGTAGTCTTGCGGCCGTAGCGCTTGTCGAGCGATCGAGCGATCGCCAGGCTGCCTTCAATCATCGATTGGCTCAGCATCTCGGTCTGCCACGTGAACGGAAGCCCGTGCCACGCGATATCGCCGCGCTCAATCGCTTCCTCCATTGTCTTTTTCTCTGCGGGCTGCGCCTGATCAAGATACTCATACAGCAGCCACGATCCGGTGGTCCATACATAGCGCCGCTTACCGCCGGCGTTGGCCGCTTGCGCAATTTCAATCGCCTGCGGGAAAAATTTCTCGAAGTAACGTCTGTGCACGACGCTGTACTGCGTGTCGATAAACCCCGCGTCGAAGTGGCACTTGAACATCACCAACACGCGCTTCACATTCGGGTTGGGCTCTATTTGATCGGCGCCAAACGCAAACGGCGCCGGCAAAAGCAT
This sequence comes from Occallatibacter sp., assembly GCA_050014675.1. Lineage (GTDB taxonomy): Bacteria > Acidobacteriota > Terriglobia > Terriglobales > Acidobacteriaceae > Telmatobacter. Next base: position 4,725 of record JBEKCW010000294.1, read on the forward strand.
TCCTGCACCCGCAGCTGCGGCAGCCTGCACAAACTCGCGGCGTTTCATCTTCTTCAGTTCTCCTCGAACCGGGAAGTGTACCACTCGTCCCGGCTGCGCGATACACTCCTTGCATGATCCACGACGGCCGCAGCCGCAAGCTTCCCTTCGATCGCGATGAAGCGGTCGCGCATCTGCGCGCATGCGACCCCAAGCTCGCCGCGCTCATCGATCGCGCCGGTCCGTTCACCCTGCAGCTCGATCGCTCCGCCTCACCTTTCGAGTCGCTGCTTGAATCCATCCTCTACCAGCAACTCCACGGCAAAGCCGCTGCCGCTATTCACAGCCGCTTGCGCGAGTTCTTCGGCGGCGATCCGACGCCGCAACAACTCATTGCCACTCCCGACGAACCCCTCCGCGCCGCCGGTGTTTCGGGCAACAAGATCAAGGCCATGCGCGACCTGGCCGCGCGCACCATTGACGGCGCCGTTCCTTCGCACGCTGCCATTAACAAGATGCCTGACGCCGACATCGTCGAGCGCCTCACCGAGGTGCGCGGTATCGGACCATGGACCGTGGAGATGCTGCTGATCTTCCGCCTGGGCCGGCCCGACGTTTTGCCCGTCACCGACTACGGCGTGCGCAAGGGCTACGCGCTCACCTTTCAGCGCGTGCCCAAATCGCGCGCTATCGAGGCCGCCGATCTGCCCGAGCCCGATGTGGTCTTCCGCCGCGGACAGAGATGGAAGCCCTTCCGTTCTGTAGCGAGCTGGTACATGTGGCGGGCATGCCATCTCTACAAAAGCACTCCGCCCGCCGGCCGTTCGGCCCGTTGAAAAAGGTCCCCGCGCCTTTGGCCGTAGAATTACTGAGCAAGGTCCAGGCGTCTCAGCAGGCGGCGGGTCCTTGAATTGCGTGACTCAAAAAAGCCGCATCTAAATGAGTAAACGCCGCGAAAGCGGCCTGCGACAGGAATATTGATGGCTTCAGTCAACCGTTATATCTGCATACACGGGCACTTTTATCAGCCCCCGCGCGAGAATCCCTGGCTTGAGGCCGTTGAGACTCAGGACTCGGCCGCTCCTTATCACGATTGGAACGAGCGCATCTGCGCGGAGTGTTACGCTGCCAACGGCGCCGCACGCATTGTGAACGGCCGCAACCAGATCATCTCCATCGTCAACAACTACTCGCGCATCAGCTTCAACATCGGGCCCACGCTCATGAGCTGGCTCGAGCAGAATGCGCCGCGCACTTACCGCATGATCCTCGATGGCGAGCGCTCCAGCCGCAAAAACTTTCGCGGTCACAGCTCGGCCATCGCGCAGGTTTACAACCACATGATTCTGCCGCTCGCGAGCACCCGGGACAGGCTGACGCAGATTCGCTGGGGCATCGCCGACTACGAGCATCGATACTGCCGCCCGCCCGAGGGCATGTGGCTGGCTGAAACCGCCGCCGATACTGAATCGCTGCGCATGATGGCCGAGCACGGAATAAAATTCACCATTCTCGCGCCGCATCAATGCAAGCGCATACGCCAGATCAACGACCCGGCGGCCGCATGGAGCCCGACTCCCGAATCAAGCGTCGATACCACTCGGCCCTACCTCATGCGTTTTCCATCGGGTGCTTCGATTGCCATTTTTTTCTACAACGGCCCCACTTCACGCGCGATCGCGTTTGAGGGGCTGCTCAACTCCGGCGAAGCATTTGCCGCGCGCCTTAAATCCGCGCTCAAAGACCGCAGCAACGAGCCGCAACTGGTGCACGTGGCCACCGACGGCGAATCGTACGGCCACCACCACAAATACGGCGACATGGCCCTGGCCTTCGCGCTCAGCCTGCTTGGCAAAGATAAAACAGTTCGCCTTACCAACTACGCAAGTTTCCTCGAACGGTTTCCGCCTGAAAACGAGTGCGAAATTGTCGACAATACATCGTGGAGCTGCGCGCACGGCGTGGAGCGCTGGCGCTCGAACTGCGGGTGCAATGGCGGCAAGCCTGGCTGGAACCAGCAATGGCGCACGCCGCTGCGCCAGGCGCTCGACGAGCTGCGCGACGCCCTTGACCCGTTAACTGCGGAAACCGGCGCAAAATACTTCCACGACGTGTGGGCTGCGCGCGACGCCTATATCCATGTCATTCTCGACCGCACTGATGAGAATGTCGATCGTTTCCTCGCCGAGCACGCCACTCACAAGCTCGATGGAACCGAGCGCGTGCATGCACTCGAGCTGATGGAGATGCAGCGCCACGCACAGCTCATGTACACCAGCTGCGGGTGGTTCTTCGACGATATTGCCGGCATTGAAACAGTGCAGGTGATAGCCTACGCCTCG
>JBEKCW010000295.1:0-7044 GCA_050014675.1 Occallatibacter sp.
CTGAGCTTGTCGGTCATGCCCTTTTCGCCACGGGCGCGACCGTAAGTGATCAGCCAGCGGATCGCCAGCGACGTCCTGCGATCGGGACCCACCTCGATGGGCACCTGGTAGTTGGCGCCGCCCACGCGCCGCGTCTTCACCTCGAGCAGCGGCTTGCAGTTCTCAACCGCCTTCTTGAAGAGCTTCAGCGCATCATCGCCGCCGCCCTTCTCCTCCAGGTTCTTCATCGCCGTGTAGAAGATGCCCTGGGCGGTCGACTTCTTGCCGCCCCACATCATCGAGTTCACAAACTTGGTGACCAGCGTCGACCCGTAAACCGGATCTGCTGCCACTTCCCGCTTTGAAATGTGCCCTTTTCTCGGCATAATCCCTCAAAATTCAGCTACTAGCTGCTAGCTTCTAGCCACTAGCTCCATCCGGCTCCGCCCTAGTTACAGCAGCCAAACTCGCCACCGTAAAAGCTAGAAGCTAGAGGCTAGGAGCTAGGAGCTAGAAGCTGATTTCCTACTTCTTCGCCGCGCCGCCCTTGGCGCGCTTGGCCCCGTACTTCGAACGGCTCTGCGAGCGGTTTGCCACGCCCACCGAGTCCAGCGTTCCACGAACCACGTGATACCGCACGCCCGGCAGATCCTTCACACGGCCGCCGCGGATAAGCACAATCGAGTGCTCCTGCAGGTTGTGGCCGATGCCAGGAATGTAGGTGGTCACCTCAATCCCGTTCGTGAGCCGCACGCGGGCCACTTTGCGCAGCGCCGAGTTCGGCTTCTTGGGGGTTTGCGTATAAACGCGCGTGCAAACGCCGCGCCGCTGCGGTGATGCCTGCAGCGCCGGTGAGGCCGTCTTATAGCGGGGGGCCGTACGCCCCTTGCGAACCAACTGGTTAAACGTAGGCAAACCAAAACTCCTTGCTGCTTCACTACTCAAACCAAACTTCCGCGCAACACTTCGCGGCGTCTTCGTTTCGGTTGGCTCATAACTGTAGCCAAACACACGAAAACGCACAGGTTAGTGCTTCGCGTCTGCCTTCATTACAATCTCAGACGAGAACCAGGACGGTGGCCGAGCGTTCTCCTACCAGGAAAAGCCAGCTCCGTTTCGCTGATCCCGGCCCGCATAGCCCTCCAAGGTGGAGAAACGCGCGGGCGCCGATGCGATATTACCTCTCCACCCCAACCACGGCGACCTGTCGCTGGGGGCCCGGTCTGCCCTCTGCAAGATGAGAGCCATTCCGGGATTTCCTGGGCCAGACCCTGAAGTCTCTGCCCGGGCTCACTCGCACCCTTTCGGGGTCCGGGTGTCCCAATCGCGCCGCACTGCCAAATCACACTACAGGCACACTTACGGCTGCGTTCTTGCGAACCTTTCTAAGATAACAAGAAACGCCGGAGGGGTCAACTGCAATCCGGTACCGGAAAAAATGAGCCAGTTAAAAAAAGAGAGAGCGAGACAAATTACGCTCGCCCACTCCAAATGCGGGCAGGTAACCGGCAGCGGCCGCCGCAATCATCCAATCAACCAGGGTTACTCCACCGACTGCAGCTTCCACGCCCCATTGTCGAGCGTGAAAGTCGCCTGTCGATGCGTGCTCAGCTCATTGCCCGGCTCGTGAGCAATTTTCGACAACAAATCGGAGACGTTCAGAACCACTTCCTCGTAATACTGCACAACTTTGGTCGGGCCAACGTCCTGAATGTCGCCCAGGTTCCGCGCTTTCAGGTGGTTCAAGGCAACGGTAGACATGCTGTACGCGTATCGCAAATCGTTCGGCCCATCCGGACGCCACTTGATTACGTCGCTCGAGTCCGTCAGCTTCACCTGCTTCTTGCCCAGATCGGTCAGCTTGAAGTCGCCCCAATATCCATTCGGGTACTTCTTCACTCCCTGCCAGAACTTGTCGCTCACGCCCAGCTGCATCCCCGTGTCGGTCAACACAATAGTGAACGGCTGAGGTGGCATCTGGTCATACTTCGCCTGAATCATTGCCTGCGCATCGGCCTGCGTCAGCGGTGGCGCCTGCTTGCAGCCGCCGGCAAAAGCTCCGATGCTCAAAATAGCCAGAATTCCTACGATCTTCGCCCCGTTATTCACGCTCCCCTCCCTGCATTGAATTGCTGGTCCCATTACCGAAGAACCCGCAATTTTGCTCTTACTGTCTTCCGCTGTCAATGCAGTTGGATGTGACCGGGCTCACTCACCGATATGACAAGCGAATCCCTCGCTCAGGCCGGCCCAAAGCGATTGATATCACGTGCCTTATTCTGATTGGCTATTGCGGCGTTTACTGGGTCAGCCGGCCCACCAGCAGCCCCAGAAAGCCCTGTTCATCCGATTTCAGGCAGACCTGCGCATTCGGAACCCCTGGCACCGGGTGTGTCGAGCCCTTGGCGTCAACCTCAATCCGCATCGGCGTCGCCGGGCAAAGATCGGGCCGAAACGTGTAGGTAACGGCAACCGGGTCATACAGCGTCGGCGTATGCCACTCCCCCGTCCCCGACCACTCGTGGTACAGCAGCGTCAGTTGATCGGTGAGCGCGGAGCCGTGGCTGAAAATCGCCGCCTGCGCCTTTTGATCGAGAGGAACCTGCGTCGAATCGAGCGGCATCATAAACACCGGCACGCCCGAGCCCAGCAGCGCCTTCAACCCATCCGGATCGCAAAGGATATTCCACTCCGACTGAGGAGGCGCGTTCGGGCCACCATACCCGCGATAAACGCTGCCGCCCATCAGCACCACGCGCTTCACCTTCTTGAATGTCGCCGGATCGCGGTCGATTGCCGCCTGCACGTTGAACAGCGGACCAATGGAAATCAAAGTGATCTGGCCGGGATGTGCGCGGATCTGTTGCAGGATGAACTCAACGCCATCCCTGTGTTTCCGGCCGGGACTGCGCTCCGCATACGCCGCCTGCGTCATCACATTGTTCGTCTTCGTCGCAACACCCGCCGCAACGGGAATATCGCTCCGCCCCACCGCCTGCAGATATCGGTCAACCAGCCGCGCCCTCAGCTCAGTATTGCCAAACTCCGTCGTCACCCCCAGCAGCTTCAGCTCCGGGCTCTTCAGCACCAACCCCAGCGCAAACGCATCGTCAATGTCGTCGCCAATATCGGTATCGAGGATGACAAGCTGAGGTTGGGGCACAGTCGAGGGGGCTTGCGAACGGGCCTCAATCAATGGAAAAGCTAAAAACAAGACGGCAAGATGCACTTTGAATTTCATGCGGCCCATTGTACGGCGAATGCGGCACGAGCGACCAGGCCGGCTCTTGTCTCGAAAAATGAACAAGCCCCTCGGGTCATCACTCCCGAGGGGCTTCGATGTTACCAGCGGTACGCTGCCTGAAATCCTTCCCACTATAACTCAAAAAACTTAGCGCCGCATCGCCCTGTTCCAGCACTCGCGTCCTCTTGAGCACCCCATAACGCTCTTCCAGCCGATCTTTCCGCCGATGCTCCGCAATCACCACCGCACCAGGAACAAGCAACAAACCTGGGTGCCCCTGGTCCCGGGCCCCCACAGACAGGTCCTCGTCTGTGGGGTGGTGGTCCCTCGCACCTGGGGACCAGGGAGGCCAGTTTTCTCCGCCTAACGACCCCAATGTCGCCTGATACTCTTCCGCCGCCTCATACGGAGGGTCAAGGAAAACCACATCGAACAACTCTGCGCCCGTTCGCGGTCCGCGCAAAAAACTCGCCACGCCCCCCGCATGAATCTCAAACCCGGCCGTAATTCCCAAGCGTTCAAGATTAAGCCGCAAAGCCTTCAACGCCGCCGCCGCACGCTCCACAAAAACCACATGCGCGGCGCCGCGGCTCAATGCCTCAATCCCCACCGCGCCCGAACCAGCATAGAGATCGAGAAAACGCGCCCCCGCGATCCGCGGAGCCAGCACATTGAACAGAGTCTCGCGCAGCCGGTCGCTGGTTGGCCGCGTCGCCATCCCCACGGGCGCAGCCAACACCCTCGATCGATACTCTCCGGCAATCACCCGCATCGTCACCCAGCATAATGGACTCGCGCCCATTTCACTCCCTCACTTCTTCACTCCTTCACTCTCTTCACTCTCTTCACTTTTTCACTTCCTTCACTCCTTTCACTCTCTTCACTCTTTTCACCCTCTCCACCCGTTTCACTCTCTCGCTTCCCGCCCCACCCTCTACAATCGGAATATGCGAGGCTGGTCAATCCCGCTGGGGCGTTGGATGGGCGTTGAATTGCGCGTCCACGTCTTCTTTCCCCTGCTGGTCATCGTCTTCATGGGCATCAGCGGAGCACAGCAATGGCCGCGCGGCATAGTCCTCTTCATGCTGCTTGTGGCAGCCATCATCACCCGCGAAACGGCCCGGCTCCTGGTTGCAGCGGTTCTCGATCTTCGCCTGCGAGCCGTTCTGCTTCTCCCCATTGGCGGCCTGTTTGCCTACGCCAACCCTGAAAGCCAGGAGAATGCCACTCGCGGCAGCGGTCAGATTGCGCTTGCTTTGGGCGGCCCAGTAGCCAACCTGGCTTCCGCGTTGGTCGTCGCCGCCATTATCCAGGGTTCAAGCGGCGCAGTCAGCCTCATGCACTATCCGGTGCTTACCTCCACATCGCTGCTGCGCAGCATGGTGTGGATGCAGGCCCTGCTCGGCCTCCTGCATCTTTTGCCCGCCTATCCGCTCGACTGCGGCCGCATCATCCGCTCCGTCTTTGCCCGCTCTCACGGCGACGGACCCGCCGGCCGCGCCGCCGCTGGAATCGGGCAAGCCCTCGCCTTTCTGCTCATGCTCTCCTACATGCCGCTCCGCGACCCTTGGCTGTTCCTCGCCGGGCTCTTCATCATGGTCGGCGCGCAAATTGAGGACCAGGGCGTCTTCTTCCAGTCCGTGGTTGACACAGTGCGCATGCGCGAAGTCATGCTCACCGACTTCGCTACGCTCTCGCCCTCTGACACCCTCGCTGACGCGCTGGTACGCTGCGTTCACTCCCTGCAGGAAGATTTTCCCGTCGTCCGCGGGCCGCAGCTGGTCGGCATCGTCAGCCGCCAGCGCATCGTTGACGCACTGCGCGACGACGGCAACGGCTACGTGCAATCCGTCATGTCGCGCGCCTTCCAGGTCGCCCGCCCCGAAGACACTTTGGGAACCACCATCCGCCGCCTCACCGCCGGCCACGGCCTCGGCCTCATCCCAATCACCGAGAGCGGCCGCGTCGTCGGCGTCGTCAGCGTCCAGAACCTAATGAGCTCCATGTCCCTGCTCGCCGAGCAGCGCCGCATCGAACGCATGGATTCCGTGGAGTAACGCGCGATGCCCGACCCTCCACAATCCGAGGGCACTCCCAGCAATATCGAGCGTGCCCCCGGTCCCTCGCACTTGGGGACCGGGGAAAGCACACCTCTCGCCCCCGGCCTCTACCTGGTTGCAACCCCCATCGGCAATCTCAGCGACATCACCCTCCGCGCCCTTCACGTCCTGCGCAGCGTTGACCGTATCGCCTGCGAAGACACGCGCCAGACCCAGAAGCTGCTCAACCACTTTCAGATCGATGCCCCCACCATCAGCTGCCACGAGCACAATGAACTCTCCCGAGCCGCTGAGCTTGTCCAAGAGATAAAGCGCGGTAGCGCCATTGCAGTGGTTTCAGACGCGGGAATGCCGGGCATCAGCGACCCAGGCAGCCGGCTGGTGGAGGCGGCCATCGCAGCAGGCATCCCAGTCATTCCCATCCCCGGCGCGAATGCTGCCCTGAGCGCGCTGGTTGCCTCAGGTCTGCCTGCCGCTGAATTTGCGTTCCTCGGATTTCTGCCTGAAAAGAGTGGCGCGCGCAGAACACGGCTCGAGCAACTGGCTGCCGCAGTCGACGGATCTGACAGCGAAACCCGGCACACGCTCATCTTTTACGAAGCACCGCACCGCATTCGAGAGACCCTCGCCGATCTCGAGTCAGTCTGGGGCTCGGAGCTCAGGATTGTCGTGGCGCGCGAGCTGACCAAGCTTCACGAGGAGTTCCTGCGCGGAACGGTTGCCGAGGTGCGGCGCGAGTTGGAAGCGCGCGATCGCGTGCGCGGCGAGATTACGCTGCTCGTCGAGCCTCCGCTCAAAGCATCGCAAACTGCCAGCGCGACCGAAAAACTCACCGACCGGCTGGCGCGGCTCCAATCCGAAGCCGGAATCGACGAGAAAGAAGCCCTGAAACGCCTCGCCCGCGAAAGCGGCCAATCAAAGAGCGACCTCTACCGCGAGCTGCAGCGCCAGCGCCACCGCCTGAAATAAAAAAGATCCGCCTCTTTGCCGGTAATTATAGCCATCTGTCGCACAATATTCTTATGCGCAACTTCCAGTGCTCCATCTTCTGTCGCTGCCCAAACTCCTGGCAGCGCCGTGCGCGCCCTTTTTATTTTTTTGCCGTGAAGCTGTGAAAGGCGATTCAATGAAATCAACCACCTGGCGGCACTGAACTCACAGTTTCACGGGTTTTCAGTGAATTTTGCCACTCCCTCATTACCCGCCCTGCGACTCTTCCAACTCCGCCACCAGCTCCGCCACCTGTTCCTTCTTCCGCTCACTCATGTCAAGAAAGCGAATCCCAACCGTGTTGCGGTCGTGAATGGCCTGAATCACTCCGCCCAGCCGGACCGGCAGCCCATGCAGCTTGAACTCGGTTTCGATTCGCGTGTAAATCCCCACCGGAAACTTTTCGGCAGTCCTGATCCGGCATCCGCCCACGCTCAGATCGAGAATCTGCCCACTCAATTTCGACCCCACTTTCACCAGGTCGATGATTGCCGACGTGTCAACGCCGCAGCGATGCGTGATGCGGCGTTCTCGGCCTCGATTCGGCTGCCTTGCGAACTGGACCCGGGAGGCGGGCAATTGCGCGGCAGGCGCTGGAGCCACTGGAGCAGCCGGAAAAAAGATCCGTCCCTCCTGCTCTCTGGGCTGCGCTGGGGCCGCCTGCTGCGAGACCTGCGGTGACATCTGGGGCGCAATCTGAGACCCCGGCGCTTCCGGCCTGAAATCGGGGGCTTTTCGCACGCCAGCGCCCATTGCCATTCCGGCAAAGGG
>JBEKCW010000296.1:0-7014 GCA_050014675.1 Occallatibacter sp.
ACCGGGAGCTAGAACTCAAGGTCGAGATCCTTGCTCACAGTGCCGCGCTGGGCAAGAAGCCAGTCGGCGTACTCGTCCGCGGCCACGATGTTCGCCAGCGCGGCTTCGATCAGCTTGGAGTCGGATTGGATACCGGTCTTCTTCTTCGCCCGCTCGACGAGAAGCGACGGCATGCGGCCGCGCACAGTAAGAGTCCTGCCGCCGCTCAGCAACCCCTGCTGCCCAGCTATAGACAGTGCATCGTCAATCCGGCGGCTACTCGCAGCCTGCTTCGTGCGCTTTGAGCTCCGAGGAATCTGAAATCCAATTGCCTGGGCCATGAGAGAACCTCCAGCCAAGTGTAGCACATATCATAAATATTTGTGCTACGTCGCTGCTCTGCGCCTTAAAATCTGCTGCCAACTACCGCACAAACGACCGAAACCATTTCGCCAGTTGCTTTTCCGGCATAACACCCGAGGCAACCGCCAGCATGGTGCTAACGACCGCTTCGTCTGGCGCGTCCACTGCGTACCCGTTCAGATCTAGAAATGTTTCCGCAACCACCCACGCCGTGCGTTTATTGCCGTCAAGAAAGCCGTGATTGCCGCAAAGCCCAAATGCATACGCAGCCGCCAGCGCAGCGGCATCGGCGTTTTTATACGCAGAAAGATTGCGTGGCCGGGCAAGCGCGGAATCGATCATGGCCAGATCGCGGACGCCGCCAATCCCCCCGTGTTCTGATATCTGTTCGTCGTGAATGGCAAGAACCGCATCAAGTGGAATCCATATCCACCGGCGCGATTTCACTTGGCCAGCTCGCGCAGCGCGTTTCGACGCCGCTTCATCACCTTGCGGGCCGAGTCCATGGTCTTCTCGAATTCCGGGTCGAATGGAGTTAGCCTGAAACCATCTTTCTCTTCGGTAAGAAAGATGGAGTCGCCCTTTTCAACCTTCAGGCGCGACAAAGCTTCTTTGGGCAGAATCACTCCCACTGAGCTTCCTATGGTTGTCAGTTTCAGCTTGAGCATCGCCTCACCTCGCTCTCCGCATTCTAACATTGATTAGACTGTGCCGGCGATCAGGCTCTGTGTCAGCGCACGCCTACTTCACCGTCGGCGAGTGCACGTCGATCCATTCAACGCGGTCGCGGCCTTTGTGCTTGGCCGCATACAGGGCGCGGTCGGCGGCGCGAAGCAGTTTCTCCGGGTTAGCCTCGCCCTCAGCGTTCCACGTCGAGACGCCAATACTGAGGGTGGTTGGGATGGAGGCCTGGGCAGCGTCGTTTGCTATGGCTGAGCGGATGTGGCCGGCGACCGTCGATGCGCCGTAGGAGCCCGTCTCAGCCAGCAGGATGGCAAACTCGTCTCCGCCATAACGCGCGACAAGGTCGGCAGGGCGGTCGAGTACCGCGGTCAGCACCCGCGCGGTGTTGCGCAGGCATTCGTCGCCGGCCTGGTGGCCGTAGGTGTCGTTAATGCTCTTGAAGTGGTCAACGTCGATCAGCAGAAGGCTGAGCGGCTGGCGGGTGCGCTGGGCGCGTCCCCACTCTACGGCGAAGATCTGGTCAAAGCCGCGGCGGTTCGAGACCCCCGTAAGGCTGTCAAGGTGCGCAATCTCAGAGAGCTGCGTGTTCGATTTCTCGAGCGCGGTCTGGGCGTGTTCCAGCTTGTTTTGCAGCAGTGAGGCCCTGAGGCTGTAGAGAATGAATGCGCCAACGATAAAGGCGAAGGCAACGGCAAAATGGCGGATTGCGACCACCGCGCTTAGGCCGATAAGCGCAAGCGAGAGGAAGACAGGGCGCGCATTGTCAATAAGGCTGACAAGCTTGGCGCGGCTGGCGCGGGACGATAGAGCATTGTCGGCAAGCGGCAGGGTTGCAGGCGCAAAGATGGCAGCCAGGGCGAGCGCCGCGGAGGGAATGTCGTTGAGCGCGTCCGCACCATTGGTGAGGCTGTATTTGCCGATGTAATGGTTATAGATTCCGGAGCAGACGGCGTAGAGCGACGTGTAAAGCAGCAGGCCGCGGAAGAAATAGCGGTCTGCCCGGTTGCGCGTGCCAAGAAACAAACGCAGCGCGGCGAGCAGCACCACGGCCAGGTATTCGGAGTCGTAGACAAACTCCAGAGGCGCATAAGGCATGGCGTTCGCAGCCTCGCCCGAGAATGGGAATGCCCCGAACAGGGCTGTGTAGGCGAGGCAGGTGCAGGCCGCGGCCTGAAAACTGTCGAGCAGAAAGGTTGAGGGGCTGAAGAAGCCCTCGTCAGGCAGCGTAATGGCGAGCAGGATGGGAACGAAGGAAGCGAAGAAAAGGAAGTCGCCGATTGAGGCGACCGTGGGCACGGCTTTAGAGAGGATTTCAGCCGGCGCTTCGACCACTGCGGCGATGAAGATGAAGAACAGAGAAGTAGCCGCCAGCCGCCAATGGGTGCGGATGGAATGAGGGCAGTGAAAAGCCCGCCACAGGCAGGCCAGCGCAGCCAGCAGAGCCCAGATGCTCCACAGCAGATAGGAGATGGTGAAGCCGTGACTTTCGAAAGCCGTGTTGAGCACGGCGTGGGCGCAGATAACCCCGGCGCTTATTGATATCAGCGCATAGGTCCCTGTAAGCCATTTGTGCTTCAACCTGCGGAACTCCGGGAGCAATCGAGCCAAACCCTGCAATTCATGGGTGTGGGCCTAGAGTACCAAAATCGGAATTGTTGGGAAAGATTTAACTCCTGCCAGTACCCAATCCGCAATAAGACGCAGCTGGTTGCCCCATCCTGACCGCGCTTTTTGCGGTCAGGGTGGGATAACACCAACATGAATTCGCATCAAGGCTTGTCATCTTGAGCGCAGGTCGCATGGGGACCCTCTGGCGACGACCGAAGCCGAAAGATCTGCCCTGAAAATTGCGCTAATGCCAGTAGCGCCGGGCTCCAGCCCGGTTGTCGTGTGGGCGTGCTCGCCCGCACACGGCTCTCTACGGGCCGCATTTTCATTCTCTCTGGGATGTCGCAACGCGACATGTATGACTGCGGTTGTCTTTCGGTCGTTACCCAGAGGCAATAAGGTATAGTCTCCGGGCTGCCGGCGATCCAGGATTAATGGCCGGCTTGCCTGCGTTTCCTGTGTCGACGATATCGGCAGCAGGCGCGCCGCCACGCCCGTACTACAGCAATCGTGCTAATAAATTGACAGAAGGTGATCAATGTAGCTCAGATGTCTCAACCTCCGGATGGCAAACTTTGAGAACCGTCACGAAGAGGAACTTCTGAGCCGCATTGGAGGAATATGGTCACCTCAGCCCTTCCGGTTTCATTGTTCGACTCAAATCCCACTCCAGCTTTCGAGCGTCAGCGCGTTGCATCGCCGGCCAAATCCAATTTGGATGATGTTTTGGCACGAGCCCAAGCCGGATCCCCTGATGCCTTCTCGGAACTTTACCTGCTCCACAAGAAACGCGTTTTCACAATTTGTTTGCGCATGGTGCGCGATTTCTCAGTGGCAGAAGATCTGACGCAGGAAACATTTCTTCAATTGCATCGCAAGCTCGCCTCTTTTCGCGGTGAATCTCTTTTCACCACATGGCTGCACCGGATGACCGTCAATATCGTGTTGATGCGCCTGCGCAAGGGGGTTCTGCCTGTAGTTTCACTCGATCAAATGATGGCGGACATGCCCGAGACGCATGCCATGCGCAGTTTTGGTGCTTATGATCGAACGCAAGCCGGCGTTGTTGACCGCATAGCCATTGAACGCGCTGTAGGCACTCTGGCGCCCGGCTATCGGAGATTCTGTCTCCTTCACGATGTCCATGGTCTTGGGCATCGTGAGATTGCCTCGATGGAAGGCTGCAGTCAGGGCAATTCTAAATCCCAGGTGCACAAGGCACGCCGCGCATTGCGCAGCGCCCTTTCAGCACAAGCAGGATAGGTGGAAAATAGCGGAGGCCGTGTGGTCCAAATTGACCATACACCAGTTCGAGCATGGGATAGGGTTGTCGTAACACCAGCCCTTCCTTAATCCCGCAAAGCAATACCGCATACCATCCAACCAATTAATCCGCACGTATCCCCTCCCCCCGCTGGGAAAGGGCCGAGAGGAATCTCGGCCCATTTACTCAGTTTTCTGGGGGCTGCCAAAGCTGTGACCGGTCTATACCTTGCGGTCGCGGTTAACGGGAGAATCTGCAAACAGACTCAGGCGATCTTACAGAATTGGGATAATCAAGGCTTGTTCATCCTGCGCAATGAAACTGGCCTGATGAGCTAATGTGCGCATCGCGCCGGCCAGCGGTTGAGCGAAAGTGCATGCATGGGCATGTTTATGATTCCGTTCCGGATGCACAATACAGGATGGCTTCTGCTTGCCGTGTGCGTCCTCGTTGGCATCAGCCTTTCCGGATTGTGGCTTGGCCTCGCACTCGGAGCCGCGCTCGTAGCCAGCCTGCTGCTCCACGAGATGGGTCACATGCTGGCCGCAATCATGCTTAGAGTTCCGGTGAGGGAGTTCGGGTTGTGTCTGAAAGGTGCCTACAACCGCAGAGCCTATGCCAGCCGCGGCCGTGATGAGGTTCTCATCTCCGCTGCCGGACCGCTGATGAATCTGCTTCTTGTGCTTCCGCTCCTGTATATTCCCCTGATAGGGACTCATCTCGCACTTTGCAATCTGGTGATATGCATCGGAAATCTTCTCCCGCTTCCGTCCAGCGACGGAATGCGCATTCTGCGCACCATATGCGCTCCCAACAGGGCTGGTGGTGTGATTCCTGTACTCAGCCAGCCTATCTTGACCCTCCCAGTCCGCTTGGGGTAACAGGAGCGACCGAAATAAGCCCCAGGGTCCGGGAAAGGGAAACTTACTGGGTTGCCGCCAGCCCGGGGAAAAAACTCCAAATCCACCCCCAGACAGCAAAAACGCCGCCCGAAGGCGGCGTCTTTTTGCAGACTGACCCTATCCCTACAACGTCGATTCGATTTCGAAGCCCCAGGCCTCAAGAAGAGCCTCGGGGATGTACTTGGAGTTCTTGTTACGGCGCGCCCACTCACGCAGGCGGGTCGACCGGATATACTGATCCGGCGGCAGCTTGAACTCCTTTACAATCTGCTCGAAAGAGGTAACTGTCGGCACTACCGGCCCAATAGGCTCCGGCTTGCCCCAGTTCGGATTTCCACGACGCTTTGCCATCGGTTTGTTTGTCCTTAGAATGAAGGGTATTTTTTCCTGATTGCCCTCGGACCAGAGGCTTGGGGACTGCGGTGTGTCCAGAGGTTACATCGCATTCTATTTTAAGGATTTTTTCTTCAAAAATCAATAGTAAAATGGGCCCTCGCCTGGATTTTCTGAAATCCCCCCGAATCGCAGGGGAATCGATTAACTCCCTACTGGAGAATATGTTACGCGTTTTCCTCAGGCTTATTTCCGCGGATCGGCCCTGCGGCGCGAGGGATTTCTCTGGAATCGTTTAACAGGTGCTTCAAATAGTTACTGATGTATCAACATCCTGGCGGGCCATGGTTACTTTTGATGGGTCTGCCCCCGTGCCCCATCCATTTCGCAGCTTCATCGCGAAATGGGTGGGATACTCATACGGTTGGTTCTTCCAAAACCAAGCTAGTAGCTGGCAGCTAGAAGCTCGCAAAGCTCCCACCCCGCACCGCCGCCGCCAGCCTCTCCATATCCCCTGAAAGCACGCGATCCTGCTCGAGCGGCGTAACCACGCGCCGCACCGCCTCATACGCGCTGCCTACCTCGATGCCCGGCTTGAGCGGCAGGCGGCATTCGAGCCCCTGCGCGGCGCACATCAGCTCAATGGCCACCACGCGCTCAACATTCTCAACAATCTGCCGCAGCTTGAGCGCGCCGGTCATGCCCATCGACACGTGATCCTCTTTTCCGCCGCTCGTGGGGATGGTCCCCGTCGACGCCGGATGCGACAACACCTGGCACTCGTTGATGAGCGCGGCCGAGGCAATCTGCGCAATCATGAATCCCGACTGCAGCCCTGCGCCGTTCGACAGAAACGGCGGCAGCCCCTCGTTGATGTCGGGATTCAACAGGCGATCGATGCGCCGCTCCGTAATTCCCGCCAGGTCGGTAAGCGCGATGGCCGCATAGTCGAACGCGTAGGCCAGCGGCGCGCCATGAAAATTCCCCCCCTGCAGCGGCGCTCCGCGCTTTAACTCTTTGGAGGAGGGCTCTGGAAATATCAGCGGATTATCGGTAGCCGAGCCCGACTCGATCTCCAGAATCGCCGCCACGTGATCCAGCACGCCACGCACAGCTCCGTGCACCTGCGGCATGCAGCGCAGGCAATACGCGTCCTGCACGCGGCTGTCGTGTTCGCGGTGCGATTCGCGAATCTCACTCCCTGCCAGCAATGCAATCAGGTGCTCCGCAGCCGCGATCTGTCCCGCGTGGGGTCGCGCGCGATGAATGCGCTCATCAAAAGCTGCGGGAGTGCCTCGAAGCGCCTCAAGCGACATCGCTCCGGCCACATCGGCCAATCGCACCAGCCGCCGCGCGCGTTCAAGCGCCAGCAGACCTACGGCATTCATGGCCTGCGTGCCGTTCAGCAGCGCCAGCCCCTCTTTGGCCTCGAGCACCACCTGCTCAAGCCCCGCGAGGCGCAGCGCTTCTCCGCCATTCAGCCGCTCGCCTGCGAACCACGCCTCGCCCTCGCCGATCGCTACCAGCGCAAGGTGCGCCAGAGGAGCGAGATCCCCGCTCGCGCCCACCGAGCCTTTTTCAGGAATCACCGGCGTAACGCCGGCATTAAGCATCGCCACCAGCAGCTCAACCAGCTCAGGCCGCACGCCGCTGAATCCCTTGGCCAGCACGTTGGCCCGCAGCACCAGCATGGCCCGGGCTTCGGGCACACTGAGCGGCTGGCCAACACCGCCCGCGTGGCTGCGCACCAGGTTGATTTGCAGCGCGCCCAGGCTCTCAGGCGGGATATGAACGTCACTCAGTTTGCCGAAGCCGGTGTTGACCCCGTAAACCGTGCGCCCCTCGGCCAGAATCTGCTCAATAGCCGCGCGGCTCAAGGCG
>JBEKCW010000297.1:0-7012 GCA_050014675.1 Occallatibacter sp.
TGGAACGAGTTCCGCCAAGCGATTGATTCCATTGAGTCGCGTTTCACAGGTTCACGGAAAAAAGGCTTAATGTGGATTCTATTGCGGGATTTTGACGGGTGCGGAAATGGAGATGTTGTTCATGTTCCCAACCCTTCTACCTGCTCCCCGACCCTTCTAACTACAATTGTGCTCCGGTAGGCCCTAATTACCTGCAAGAGAGATGAAATTTTCTTTCTCTCCTTGACAATCTAGGAGAGCGGTCTTATTCTCCTCCTAGATTAACTAGGGAAGCGCCAGGAAGGCAGCTGGCCGGAGACTCCGCGATGGCTCCAGACAAACAGCAGGACATTCTTCAGGGAACCCTTGACTTGCTAATTCTCAAGGCCGTTTCGCTTGGGCCTCTGCACGGCTACGGTGTGCTGCTGCGCATCCAGCAGATATCCGGCGAGGAACTCATCATCTTGCAGGGTTCGCTTTACCCGGCGCTTTACCGGCTTGAGCACCAGGGGGCCATCGCCAGCGAGTGGGGTGAGAGCGCGAACAACCGCCGCGCCAAGTACTACCACCTTACCGACCTGGGCCGCGCGCGCCTGGGCGAAGAAACCGAAAAGTGGCAGCGCATGTCGGGCATCATCAACGGCATCCTGAGCGCTACGCCGGGCACTAGGGACTAGGCACCAGGTACTAGGGACTTAGGGGCTAGGGAGTAGGGAACGAAGAGCAGGGACTAGGGACTAGGGAACGGGACTAGGGAACAGGGACTATGCACTAGAGACCAGGGACTATGCATTAGGCAGTAGGGTTAGCGCGCTCGATATCGAGGAGATTGGGGAAAAGAAAATGGCGGACAGGCAGCATGGAATTGATCTCAACAGCAAGCCGGGGAGCGGCGCTGATGGGAATCGTCGGGCCATGTTCTGGCAAATGATTGCGCGGTTCCGGTCGTGGTTTCGCGCGCTGACCCATCGCAGCCGCCTTGAAGCAGACATGGAAGCCGAGCTGGCCGATCATCTCGAACGGCTCACCGCTGACCTGATCCGCGCCGGCCACTCACCGAATGAAGCCGCACGCCGCGCTCGCGTTGCATTCGGCCCGGCGCTTAAGACCAGAGAAGAGATGCGCGCATCGCTCGGCCTGCGCTGGTGCGACGAGCTTGCCGCCGATCTGCGTTTCGCCGTGCGCATTCTGCGCAAGAGTCCCGGGTTTACGGCCATTGCCGCTGTCTCATTGGCGCTGGCCATCGGCGCAAATACTGCGATCTTCTCTCTCACCAAGAGCCTGCTTTACGACCAGCTCGGTGTACCTCACGCTGAACAGTTGCGCCTTTTGCAATGGATCGGGGGCGACAACAACGCAGTGCATGAGATGTGGGGTGAATTCAGTCCAGCGCCTGGCGGAGGCATGATGGGCCCCATCTTCTCCTACCCGGTTTACCAGCAACTGCGCGATCACAACCAGGTAATGTCGGGTCTGCTTGGATACAACGAAGACAGCATGAACGCCACGGTGAACGGCACTGCACGCCGGGCCAACGTGGCTATGGTTACCGGCAATTATTTTGACGTTCTTGAGGCCCGTCCCCAGTTGGGAAGAAACCTTGAGCCATCCGACGACCGAGTAGGAAGCGCCAGCCAGGTTGCTGTCATCAGCGACGGTCTCTGGGAGCGCGGGTTCGCCCGTTCGCCATCGGCGCTGGGCCAAACCATCAACGTGAATCAGTCACTATTCACGATAGTCGGCGTGGCTCCGCGTGGATTCACTGGAGCCAAGAATGTGCAGTCGTCTCCCGATGTCTTCGCCCCATTGAGCATGCAGCCGCTCATCGATCCCAAGGGAGACAAGGGCGGCCTTCTCGATGATCCGGACTTGTGGTGGGTTAACGTCACGGGCCGCATCAAGCCCGGCGTGACTGACGCGCAGGCGCAGGCGGAACTGAATGTTGAGTTGGCTGCGGCCATTCGCGGAACCATGAAAGTGAAGGCGGGCGACACCTTGCCGCGCCTGGTTCTGAGCGACGGCAGTCGCGGACTGGGCTCTACCGCCAGCTATTTCAAAAAGCCGGTTTATGTTCTCATGGCGCTCACCGGGTTTGTGCTGCTGCTGGCGTGCGCCAACATCGCCAACCTGATGCTGGCCCGCGGCGCGCAACGGCAGCGTGAGATGAGCGTGAGACTGGCTCTTGGCGCGAGCCGCGGGCGCATCTTGCGCCAGCTGCTCAGTGAGAGTCTTCTGCTCGCGACGATTGGCGGCGCCGGCGGTCTGCTTGTTGGTTACCTCGGTCGCAATTTGATCCCCGCGCTTATGTCGAATGCCTGGGATCAGAACCGGCCGCAAGCTCCCATGGATTGGGGCGTCTTCGCTTTTTCCGCCGCAGTTACTTTGCTTACAGGATTCGTTTTTGGTCTTGCACCCGCATGGCTTGCCACGCGCTCTGAAGTCAGCAGCAGCTTGAAAGAGAGCGCGCAAACCACCTCGCGGAGGCGCAGGGGCCTCGGCGGAAAAAGTATTGTTGCCTTCCAAATTGCGCTTTCAACGGTTCTGGTTGTCGGCGCGGGGCTGTTTTTACGCACGCTGTACGCGCTCGACACCATCGACGTCGGTTTCCGCGCCGATCACCTGATTCTTTTTGAGATCTCAGCGCCCGCCCAACGTTACGGCAACGGAAAAGATGTGCAATTGCACCAGCGGCTCGAGCAAGGATTCTCTGCATTGCCTGGCGTTGAAAGCGGCACGCCGAGCTCGGTTTCCTTGATCGGGGGCTCGATGTCGAACCAGGACTTCAAGGTTGAGGGCGGACCTGCCGACGACAACCATAACAACGCTGAAGACGTGAATATTACCGGTAACACCTTCTTTCAAACCATGGATATTCCGATTGTAAGTGGCCGCAGCTTTGGTGCGCAGGATACGGCGAGCTCGCAACCGGTGGCCGTCATCAACCAGGCGCTGGCTAAGAAGCGGTTTCCCAACACCAACCCGATTGGCAAGCGATTCCGTACCGATGGCGAAACAAACGCCTGGGTGACGATTGCAGGAGTCTGCGCCGACACGCACTATGCGACCCTTCGCGATCCCGCGCCCCCGCAGTTTTTCCTGCCCTATGTACAGCAGGCCCAGCTCAGCCACATGACATTCGCGACCGTCATGACCTACGCAATTCGCACCCGGCTTTCGGTCGATCAGATTATGCCAGCGCTGCGGCGCGTGGTGCAGCACGAAGATCGCGATCTGCCCATCATCGACATCCGCACACAGAAGGAGCAGATCGATTCGATGCTGCAGATGGAACGCACGTTTGCAGCGCTCACATCGGGTTTTGGTTTGTTGGCCCTGGCATTGGCGTGTGTGGGCATCTACGGCGTCATGGCGTATTCAGTGGCGAATCGCCGCAACGAGATAGGAATTCGTCTTGCGCTCGGCGCGCAGCCAGGCCAGGTGCGGGGGATGATTTTGCGCGAGAGCACGTGGTTGGCGATTGCGGGGATTGTTGCAGGAACAGGTGCTGCGTTGGGACTGACGCGGCTCGTTAAATCAATGCTCTATGGAATTCAGCCGTGGGATCCGGCAACCATTGTCGCCGGGGTTCTGGTTCTGCTGTTGGTTGCGCTGGCTTCGAGCTGGATTCCCGCGCGGCGCGCCGCCGGTGTGCAGCCTATGGAGGCGTTGCGGCATGAATAAGAGCTGCTAACTAATGGAGCGTACGAACTGCTCCATTGCGCCCTGCTGCGCTTCGATCGATTCCACCAGTTTGAATTGCACACGGCAGCGATCGAGGTTGTGGCCGGGGCGGTGCACCTTGAAATAGGCGTCGCCATTGAGGTAATCGGTGAGAAATCGGATTCCGATCAAGAGGGTGATGAGTTTCCCTCCCAGAACCAGAGACTCTTTCTCGGCGCATGTGAAGAGGCCGCCAGCAGAACTGAGGAAGCCGCGTGCCAGCGCCTGAAAAAGTTCAAAATTCATACTGACTTTGGATAGGTCGCGCTCGTCTTCCTGCGCCAGGCAAGTGGCTGTGCGAACCAGATCGCCAAAGTCGTAGGCGGCAAAGCCGGGCATCACGGTATCGAGGTCGATCACGCAGACGCCTTCGCCAGTCTGGTCATCGATCATCACATTGTTGATCTTGGTATCGTTGTGGGTCACGCGTTCGGGCAGGCCGGAGTTGAGCAGCGAGCTCGTCACGGGTTTGTGCGCAAGGGCAAAAGCGATCTCGGGCCCGGCGTCGCGCACGCGTCCGGCCGCATCACCGGCCACGGCGTCTTCAAGAGCGCGAAGACGCTTGGGCCCGTGATGAAAGTCGGGAATGGTGTCATGGAGCCGCGGTGCGGGCATGTCGGCGAGCATCTCAATAAATCGGCCAAAGGCTCGCGCGCCTTCATACGCCTGTTGCGCCGATTCAATCGCATCCACGGTGCGGGCGCCTTCAATGAATTGATAAGCGCGCCAGTAGCCGCCGTCCTGGTCCACGTGAAAGGCGCAGCCCGCTCGATCGGGAATGAGAGTCAGCGCGCGGCGGTTCCGGTCAGAGTGATCGGCCAACTTTGCGGAAAGGTGCCCGGTGACCCGCTCGACGTTCGCCATCAGCGCCGCGGGATTGCGAAAGATTTTGTTGTTGATGCGCTGCAACACGTAGCGAACAGGCAGGCCGGCGCGTTTGAAGTTGGCGCAATAAGTCTCGTTGATGTGGCCATGCCCATAAGGGACTGCCTGACAGAATTCGCCGTCGATAGCAAAGTGGCTTGCGATTTCACCGAGGTCGCGTGCTGGCGTTGTGACAGGGGTCATGACCGGCCGATCAGGCGAGCACCGGCAGCGTGGGCATTGCGCCCTGCGTCCTGGCTTCTTCAACTACGGCGTCGAGGATTGAGAGCACTTCATCGACCGTCATCGTATAGACTTCGCGTTGCGCGTCGTAGCCTTCTTCAATCAGCTGCTTCAGGTAGCGGCCCGCGATTTGCGCGGCAAGCTGGTCGGTAATTACCTTGCCGGAGCGTTTTTTCTGCGCAACCCATGCGATGGAGGGCAGCGCAATCCACATCGGGCGTCCATTCACGTCGAAGCGGATATCGACGGCGTCGGCGTGGCGCGTGGCAATGGCCACCATGTTGGCCTTCCAGCGGCAGTGGATGTCTTCTCCGCTCCAGCGATCGCTTACGTGGAAGTCTTCGTACATGTGTCTAGCCTAACAGTGAACAGTGGACGGTGAACAGTGGACGTTGGACAGCGATCTGCCGCCAATTGGCTAAACGCCGAACGGCGCTGTTAAACTAGATGGGTTGCAGTCGCAGTGCCTTTAGCCAGTCTGATTCAGCCGAGTTCGGCCCCGCCTGCAAGTCAATCAGCGAAGGACAAGAGAAACAAGTGGATACACAAACCCGTCACGCTTTAAAGCAAGACAAATTCGCCCGTGCGGCAGTCACAAGCGCCAGCTGGCTGGGGGAGAACCGTTCCAGTGTTCTCCGTTGGGTTATCAGCGTGGTAGTTGCGCTGGTTTTGGTAGTCTCCGGAATCGTCTATTGGAACATGCGCACGTCAGCCGCGGACGAGGCACTCGGAAGCGCGCTCGACGTTTACACTGAGCCGCTGGCGACCCCCGGCGTACCTGATTCCGGCACTTATACCACTGCCGCAGCCCGTGCCACCGAGGCGAACCGCGAGTTTGTGGCCATCGCTCACAACTTTAGTGGGCTGCCTGAAGCTTCGAGGGCTCAGTACTTTGCCGGCATCACGTACATCGATCTCGGCCAGAACGGGCCAGCCGAGACTCAGCTGAAAGCGACTGCCGGAGCCTGGAACCGGAACATTGCCAACCTGGGTAAGCTGGCACTTGCCGGACTTTATCACCAGACCGGCCGCGACAGCGACGCCATCAAGCTCTATAACGAGTTGGCCGCCAAGCCGTCGGTAACCGTCCCGGCGGACACTGCCCAGCTGGCCCTTGCCGATGTTTACGCTGCGGAAGGTAAGCAGGACATGGCCAAGGCGATCTGGGGCAAGATCAAGGACTCTGACAAGGACAGCGCCGCCGGGTCGGTTGCCGAGCAGAAACTTACGGGCAAAGGGCAGTAGACCGGTCTCGCAACGCTGACCGCTCATTTCCTGGTTGATTGCCTGGGGCCGCTCCCTGGCGGAACGGCCGCCTGGCTCGCTTGGTTTAGAGATTCAGCGGCTGGGGAACCGGTGCAGCCAGCTGGGGAACCGGTGTAGCCGAGCATTTCGCCACGCGCCTGCGTCTGGTGCATGATGAGCACCAGTCAGGCCATTTGCGCAGGTTGGATGGATTTTGAAGACACCGCCGCGGCCAGTGCGGTCCGCCAGCAGGCGGAAGAGGCCTCCCTTGCCGCGCTGGTTGACCAGTACGCCGGCGCCCTTTATCGCGTAGCATTCTCAGTATTGCGCAACCCTGCTGACGCAGAAGATGCCGTGCAGGAGGCATTTATGCGCGTACTGCGCCACAGCGGCCAATTGGGCGAAGTTCGCGACCACCGTGTTTGGCTGATCCGAATCGTTTGGAATATTGTTCTCGACCGCAAGCGGCGCGCCAAGACGCGGCCGGAGACTGACGATGTGGCCGATTTGGCGCGCGTGCTGCCTTCGACGGGACTCTCAGCCGAGCAGATGGCGAGCGCGGCGCAGCATCACGCCCAGGTGCTGGCCTGCGTTGAGCAGTTGCCGGCCAAAGAGCGCGAAGTGCTGATGCTCTCGGCGTTCGATGAGCTTTCAAGCGTTGAAATTTCGACGGTGCTGGGCATTACCGAGTCGAGCGTGAGGTCGCGGCTTTTTCGCGCCCGTAACCTGATGGCCGGGATGCTGAATCACGCCAGAGGTAAAGCCAGGGAATTGGAGTCCTCGAGCCGCACGGCAGAAACGGCCGCGGCAGCAGAGGAGGAAACGCGATGAATCTTAACTCCCACAACTCGCCTGATATGTACGATTCGGGAATCGATGGGGCAAGCACCGGAGAAGACACGCTGCGGCTGATTGCGGGCCTGCCCGCTCCCAAAGGGCTTGAAGAGCGGGTGCACCGGGC
>JBEKCW010000298.1:0-7009 GCA_050014675.1 Occallatibacter sp.
ATTGAAATCTGCGCCGCGCTCGAAGCGGTGGCTCGCGTCAGTGTGCAGGCCGTGACGCCGAGCAGTCCGCCGAACCGCCATGGGATCGAACCACGCCGCCTCAACAAGCACGTTCTTTGTTTCGGCGGTGATCATGGTGTCCCAGCCGCCCATCACTCCGGCCAGTCCCAGCGCCTTTTTGTGATCGGCAACAACCAGGTCATCAGCATCGAGCGTACGTTCCACGCCGTCCAGGGTTTTAAGGTTCTCGCCCTTCAACGCCCGCCGCACAACGATTCCGCCCTCAATCTTGTCCAGATCGAAGGTGTGCGTCGGCTGGCCCATCGCGAGCCACGCAAAGTTACTGGCGTCCACGGCGTTAGAAATCATCTTTTGCTCGAGCAGGCCGAAGTACGTCTTCACTTCAGCGCCCACAAACCAGTCGCGCGACTCGCAGATCGTCACATCGCGCAGTACCCGCGCCGTGAAGCGGCCGCAGGCATCCGTGGCTTCAATCTTCACCGGGAAGGGTTGAGCCCCCGGCTTTGCGTCAGGCAAAGCATACGCGAGCGACGGCAGCGCCAGCCCATAAATCGTCGCCGCCTCGCGCGCCACGCCGTAGTGATTCATCGCGTCCACGCGGTTGGTGGTAATGTCCATCTCGTAGAGCGAGCCGTTGCCTTCGCCGAGCGAATAGATGCCCTCTACGGCGATGCCGCGAAGGGTCAGGTCCTCAGCGAGCTGCGCGTCGTCGACGGGCAGCTCGGGCAAGTATGTTCGAAGCCATCTGGTCAAAATCTTCATTGATTACATTTCTCTCTTCGCGAGTTGGCACGCTATGCGTGTGGCAAGTTCGCAGGTTGGCGCGCCACTGCCGGTTCTGCTTCGGGCTCGAGCACGCCTAATAGCCCATTGATCAGCTTGGCAACACGAGTGCCCAAGTCCAACAGTTCGTCGCTCGAAGACTTCTTGAAGAAGTTCAGGCTTGCAGCCAACTCGACCTGCGTTTGGAGCTCGTTGATCGCCGCGCGAGCTGAACCAAGCCCTCTCCGCATCTCGGCATCGTTCAATCGGCCGTGTGCTTCTGCAATGTGACTTGCCACGTTCACTGATGAGCGCCGCAGCTGCATGCGCAGTCCAAACGTCTCGGACTTCGGAAACTCCTCTGTAGCGGCATAGACAACCCGTGCCAAATCCATTGATTTTTGCCACGCAATCAAATCGCGATAGTGCCGCGTCCTCGACATCGTGCGAACCTGCCAACCTGCCAACGCGCGAAGCGCGCCAACCCGCTAAACAAACTGACTTAGGAACCGCATATCCCCCGCATAAAACGACCCAATCTCGCTGATGCCGTACTTCATCATCGCAATCCGCTCCACGCCCATTCCAAATGCGAACCCTGAAATCTTCGAAGGGTCGTAGGCCGGCTGCTTTTCCGCGGCAAAGGAGAACACCGCAGGGTCTACCATGCCGCATCCCAGCAGCTCAATCCAGCCCGACTGTTTGCATTTTCTGCAGCCCTTTCCACCGCAGAAGATACAACTGATTTGCACATCGGCTGACGGCTCAGTGAAGGGAAAGAACGATGGAAAGAAGCGCGTCTTCACGGCCGAACCAAACAAGGCCTTCATGGCGTGGTCCAGCGTGCCCTTCAAATCGCTGAAGGTGATGTTCGCATCCACGCACAGCCCCTCGACTTGGTGGAAAATCGGCGAGTGCGTGGCGTCGGCCGCGTCGTTGCGGTGCACCTTGCCGGGAATCACGATCCGCACCGGCGGCGGCTGCAGCTCCATGGTCCGCATCTGGACAGGGGAAGTGTGTGTGCGCAGCAGCAACCGGTCGCGCAGCGGCCGCCGCTCCTGGTTGGCCACCACCAGCGTGTCCTGCGTGTCTCGCGCCGGATGCCCCGGTGGGAAATTCATGCTCTCGAAGTTGTAGAAATCGGTCTCAACCTCGGGCCCCACTCCGACCGAGTAGCCCAATCCCGCAAACACGCTCACAATCTCGTTAAGCGTGCGCGTAATCGGATGCTCCGCTCCGGTCAGCCGCCTGGTGCCCGGCAGCGTGATGTCGATGGCCTCGGCCTTCAGCGACGCATCGCTCGGTCCAGCGCCCAGCGCCTGGTCCAGCAACTGCTCCACCACCGCTTTGAGTGCGTTGAAGCGCAGTCCCAGCGCCTTCTTGGCCTCAGGCGGCGCGGCCTTCAGCCAGCGGCCTGAAACCTCATTCAACCGCCCTTGCTTGCGCCCCAGCCACTCCAGGCGAAAAGCCTCAACCGCAGCCTCGCCGGCCAGCCCGGCCGCGGCCGCGCGCGCCTCAGCCTCGAGCCCGGCAAATGCTTTGTCCAGTGCGGCATCGTCGTATGCCGGTAAATCGGGTATTCCGTCACTCATATGCGTAAAGAGCAGGATAAAGCATTGCATCCAGCAGACGCGCGCTCAAGCGCGCCTCGGGGGCTCCCGTCATTCGATTTATTTGCAGAAATGTTCAGGGAGTGCCGTACCATTTTCCCTATGAAAACCTGCCTGATTGCCCTCGCCCTGTCTGTCAGCGCCGCCTGCGCCGTCGCCCAAAACCCAGCCGACCTCTACCAGCAACAATCGGGCTACGTCGACGCCAATGGCGTCTTGATTTACTACGTCGAGTTTGGCAAAGGCGAGCCGCTGGTGGTGCTGCACGGCGGTCCCGGCGCAGACCACACCTATTTTTTGCCCTGGCTGCTGCCCCTGGCGCGCACCCACCGCCTGGTTTTCATCGACGAGCGCGGCTCGGGCCAGTCCCAGCGCCTGCAGGATGTTTCCAAGTACACCATCGAGAACATGGCCGACGATGTTGAAGCGGTGCGCGTGGCGCTGGGTCTGGGCAAAATCGACCTGCTCGGCCACAGTTGCGGAGGCGTGCTGGCCGAGGCTTACGCGCTCAAATATCAGCAGAACCTGCGCCACCTCATCCTCAACAGCACCTTTGCCTCAACCAGTGAGATGAACGCCGTGCTGGCTCGTGAAAAGGCCGCCATGCCGCCCGAAAAGCTGGCGCGACTCAACCAGCTTGAGGCTGCCGGCCTCTACGGCAAGGGAGCCCTGTGGGAGCACGGCCGCTACCCCGCCGAGTACGAAACCCTGGCCTGGGGCGACGGCTATTTCCCTTTCCTCTACGGCGCGCGGCCCGACGCCAACTACGACCCCGCCACCGGAAACGCCCCCACTAACTGGGAACTCTACCGCCAGATGTGGGGCTCCGACGGCGAGTTCATCATCGACGGCAATCTCAAGTCTGTCGAGTGGGTCGACCGGCTGCATACCATCCATGTGCCTACGCTGATTGTGGTGGGCGACCACGACGAATGCGACCCCTCGCTGAGCCGCGAGATGCACGACAAGATCGCCGGCTCCAAGCTCGCCATCATGCCCAACTCCGGACACATGAACTTCATCGATCAGCCGGATTTGTGGCAGAAGGCGGTCGGCGGGTTTTTGAGCGAATAGCATTTCGCCGCTCACGCACAACGGCCCGGAGTCCTTTCGAACTCCGGGCCATTTTTTCCGCCAGTCGTGTTGCCATCCTGGGTGGAGCGTTGTTGACGCTCGCTGACTTGCTGACTCGCTGTCTTTACGCTGCCTTGGCTGTCAGCGCCGACTTGGCCTGTTCCACCAGTGCGGTGAACCCGGACGCGTCCTTTACGGCAATGTCGGCCAGAACCTTGCGGTCAAGCCCAACGCCGGCCTTTTTCAGGCCGTTGATGAACTGCGAGTAGCTGGTTCCGTTCAGCTTGGCTGCGGCGGCGATACGCACGATCCACAGCGAGCGGAACTGGCGCTTCTTCTGTTTGCGGCCCGTGTAGGCAAACTTCATGCCGCGCTCGACGGCTTCCTGGGCTGCCTGGTAGAGCTTTGATTTTGTTAGAAAGTATCCGCTTGCGCGATCAAGAATTTTCTTGCGCCGGTCATTGCGCTTGGTACTACGTTTCACGCGAGGCATAGTTCGTTTTCCTTTTTGCGTTTCAAGTTACGCGGCTGGAGGCAGGAGGCCGCTTAGCGGCTGTAACCTCTTCACTCGCTCTTTCAATCCTGAACCTCTCGGAGTGTACGAACGCATTTCGCACATTCCGGGGGCCAATGCTCCGGCCCGTTCCGCGGCCCTACTCCAAAGAGTAAAGGCGCGGAGCGCTCAGGCGTAAGGAATCATGCGCGCTACCTTCTTGTAATCGCCATCTGAAACCAGCAGGGTCTTGCCCAGCTTGCGCTTCACTTTTGGCGATTTCGAAGTAAGGATGTGCCGCGTCTTCGTCTGGCCCCGCTTGATTTTGCCGGTGCCAGTCTTGCTGAAGCGCTTGGCCGCGCCCGAATGTGTCTTCAACTTCGGCATTTTCTTCTCGATTTTCCAGGTATTTGGCGGGCAAACTACCCGCCGCAGGCGTGATTCGACAGGGATCTCCCCTGCCTGAAGGCCTCAATCAGTATATCCCAGGAACAGGGAGTAGCCAATAGCGAATAGCCAGTAGCCAATAGCCGGCGATGTCCCGTTAAACTTTTCGGCTACTGGCCATTCGCTATTGGCTACTGGCTACTCCCCACTCCCTGCCTCTACGCCCTTCCCGCAAACTCCCGCGTCTCGGTGTTGACCTTTACCTTGTCGCCTTCTTTTACGAAGAACGGCACCTTGATTTCCAGGCCGGTCTCGAGCGTGGCCGGCTTCTGCACGTTGCCGGCCGCCGTATCGCCGCGCGTGGCGGGCTCGGTGTATTTCACCTCAAGCTCAACCTGCTGCGGCAGCGTAATGCCGATGGGGTTGCCGTTGAACTTGTCCACCTGAATGATGGCTCCCTCCACCAGGTAATCGAGCGCGTCGCCGAGCTTTTCGGCTGAAAGCTGGATCGTGTCGAAGGTGGTCTGGTCGAGGAAATAGGAGCCGTCGCCGTCGGAGTAAAGATACGAGGCCTCGACCGTATCGAGGTCCGGCTCCTTGAACTTTTCCTGGGCTTTGAAGGTCTTGTCGAAGACCGCGCGGGTGAGCAGGTTGCGCATCTTGAGCCGGACAAGGGTCTGGCCGCCGCGGGCGGTGGGCGTGGAAACTTCAACGTCAATGCAGTAGTAGGGAGCGCCTTCGAACTCGAAGAACATCTTGCGCTTAACGTCGATGGCATCGATCAATGCGGGCATGAATCAAGGATAACAAGACGGCGGAGTCAATGGCTTTGGGCTGCTTATCTCACGTCGGGATCACGAATCCCGTGTGGGTCCGCACAGTTTCTGTGTGGATCTGTGCGGTTTCCGTGTAAAAGACTGTGAAGCGGCTGGCGCCAAGCCATTGATTCTGTTGAAGACGGTCAGGGCGGACTGTGGGGCGCGGTGAAGCGACTGGCTCCAAGCTGTTGATTCTGTTGGAAAACTGTCATTCTACGTGGTTTTCGGAGAAATCCGGAACGGGGCGTAAAAAAGCGCTGGATGGTTTGCCGGCCGGGTGGATCATGCGGGTGACAGTGAGGCTGATGTTGTTCATGTCCCTGGACCGTTCCTTTCCTATTGAGATTGTCCGCCGGAGCGGGGTAATTACCTGCAGGGGCTAAATGCATGGGATTCAATGAGTCAGACCGCAGTGCTATTGACCGCTTCTGAGGTTGCGAGTTTCCCCGATCCCGAAGGCGGGGGGCGCCACCCCGCACCGGGACACCCTCAACATGGTTTGGAGAGGTTATCGGACCGGCGCCGCCCGCGATTACTGGACCGTGAGTGTAACTACAGCCGAAGTGGTTACCTGATGGGTCTGGGGCTGCCCGGTACCACCGCTTCCTCCTCCGCCACATCCGATACCGGCCGACGCAACCAGCAACACGAGGCCGAGGCATGCCGTGAACCAGATTTTGCCCGCGGTCCATTTCCGCCTGACGAACATGATCGGCAGCGTGAGAATGGGCAAAAAGATGAAGGCAGAGGCCGCGCCGGCCACGGTCTCAGCGAAGACCACTGTGACCTGGTAGGTCCCCGCCGCGGTGGTTGAGGTAGTTGCGATCGTCACCGTGCTGGCTGTGGACGAATAGCTGCACGAGGCTCCAGTCGGCAGGTTGAGGCAGCTTGCCGTTACCGCGGTTGGCGCAGTGGGAAGCGTGACGGAATAGGTGGCCGACTGCCCCGCGGTGACTGTGGCCGTATTGACACCAAACGAGGGCGACCCGGCGCCGGAAGAATCGACCTCGAATTCGAGTGCGTTTGAGGTACCCCCGCCGGGCGAGGGGTTTTCTACCGTAATGGAGTCGGTGCCTGAGCTTGCGATATCGGATGCCGAAACCTGGGCTGTAACCTGGGTTGCGCTTACAAATTGGGTGGTCAGCGCGGTTGTGCCCCAGTAGATTGTCGATCCGGAATCGAATCCCGAGCCATTCACGGTGAGCGTGAACGCGGCATTGCCGGCGGTTTGAATAGCGGGCGATATGCTGTTGACCACCGGCGACGCATTAGGCGCAGTCACGGTTACCGAACTGGAACCTGTGGCGCTGCTGTAAGTGGCGCTGCTGGCCGAGTCAGGCGTGTAGCTGACCGAAAGTGTATCGGTGCCTGCGCTGAGCGAGCCGGCCGGAATGTTGATGGCTACGCTGCCGCCGCTGAGCGTTACCGCGCCGGAATCGTAGCTGCCGCTGGTCAGGTCTACTGATCCGGTTGGGGTCGAGTCGCCCGAGGGGCCGCTGACCCCGACGTTGACCTGTAGGGACTGCGTGGTGAGGATGCTGGTGGCAAGCGGCGTGACCGTGACGGTCGGCGTGATTAAAGTGAATTGGGTGACGGTCACGGTGCTTGTGCCGCTGGCGATTGTGTAGACGGTGGCGCCGGACTCGTCGGGAATGTAGCTGACTGTCAGCGTATCGGTACCGGCTGCCAGCGATCCGCCGGGGATGTTGATGGTCACGCTGCCCCCGCTAAGAGTTATGTTTCCGGATTTGTAGCTTCCGCTGGCCACCGACACCGACCCGGTCGGGGTCGATTCCCCCGACGGACCGCTGACGGTGACGCCAACCCCGAGGGTCTGCGTGCTG
>JBEKCW010000299.1:0-6990 GCA_050014675.1 Occallatibacter sp.
TCTGACTTTCTCGCGGGTGTCGGCCGCGGACCGTTTTTACATCAGAATGTACGACGGGTCGACGCCGCCTAATTACTCGGAGTTTTCGGCGGCGTTGTTTATCAATTTGCCATTGAGCAGTTGACAGTAAACAGTGGGCAGTGGACAGCCGGCGGAAGGTTGAGCTGCAATCGGGGTTCGGTAGATGCGGATGATGAATGAATTCGAGGCTCAGGTGCTGAGCGACTTGAGCGTGCTGAAGACGCAGATGTCGGGCCTGGTGGGCGACGGCAATGGCGGGCGGCTTGGTGAACTGGAGCGGCGCATGGCCAGACACGAGCAGAACTGGCAACGAGCCAAAGGATTCGCCGCGGCCATGAGTGTTCTGCTTGCGGTGGTCGAAGTAGCCTTCGAGGCGTGGCGCAGGCATTAAGCGGGCGCTTGATGGGGGTTCGTGCCGTCTCATCCCGCCTGCAAAATGCCCCGCTGGAATGGGCCCCCTGGGTTCGTATAATCAGCCCATGAGCATGCAACCGCTAGTGGGCGTGGTGATGGGCTCGAAGAGCGACTATGAAACGCTCTCGGCCGCGGTCGAGATTCTGCGCGAATTCGAGATCCCTTATGAATCAAAAGTGGTGAGCGCGCACCGCACCCCGGACTGGCTCTTCAAATATGCTGAGACGGCGCGAGAGCGCGGGCTGCGCGTGATCATCGCCGGCGCGGGCGGCGCGGCCCATCTGCCGGGCATGCTCGCGGCCAAGACGCTTGTTCCGGTGCTGGGCGTGCCGGTTGTGGCCACAGCGCTGAATGGGATGGACTCGCTGCTCTCGATTGTGCAGATGCCTAAGGGCGTCCCCGTGGGAACGCTGGCCATCGGCAAGCCCGGCGCGGCGAACGCTGCGCTGCTGGCTGCCGAAATATTGGCCGTATCCGACCCTGTGCTTTACGAGCGCCTCGCGAAGTGGCGCGCCGCGCGCACCCAGGAAGTGCTCGTTCAAACTCTGGAGCAGGAGCTGCCGGGGTGACCCTCCCTTCGTCCCAAAATCCAAATCACATTCCGATTGTTCTTCCCGGAGGTTTGCTTGCCATTCTTGGCGGCGGCCAGCTTGGGCGCATGATGGCCATGGCCGCGCGCACCATGGGCTATCGCGTGCGCGTCATGGATCCCGAAGCGAAATGCCCGGCGAGTTTTGTGGTGGACGAAACAATTGTGGGCAAGTGGGATGACGTGGACGCGGCCCGGCAATTGGCAACCGGAGCGGATGCCGTGACGCTTGAGATTGAGCAGATCGGCGTGGATGCGCTCAACGAAGTTGCGCGGATTGCGCCGCTGCGGCCAGGCGTGGAACCCATCCGCATCATCCAGGACAAGACGCTGCAGAAGACCTGGCTCGCGGAGAATGGATTTCCGGTGGGACCCTTCGCCGTGGTGAAGAGCGAGGCTGAGCTGCGCAATGTGGTGCAGGTGCTTGGCGGCGATGTGTTTCTGAAGATCGGGCGCGGCGGTTACGATGGGCGCGGGCAAGCGCGCATCCGCCCCAATGACGGCTCTGACATTGCGGAAGTGTGGCGAGGGTTCGCGGAGAAGCCGTGTGTCGCCGAAAAGGCGCTTGAACTCGAGTGCGAGATCAGCGTGATGGCGGCGCGGAATCCGGCAGGCGAGGTGAGAACATATCCTGCGGCGCGGAATCATCACGAGAACCAGATTCTTGCGTGGAGCGTGCTGCCGGCCGGCGTGCCTGACGAACTGGAGCGGCGCGCCGAGGAGATCGCGGCGGGAATCGTGGCCGGCCTAGGCATTGAAGGATTGCTGTGCGTTGAAGTGTTCGTGACGCGCAGCGGCGAGTTGCTGGTGAACGAACTGGCGCCGCGGCCGCACAACAGCTACCACCAGAGCGAGCGCGGATGTGCGACCAGCCAGTTTGAACAGGCGGTGCGCGCTGCGTGCAATCTGCCACTTGGATCGACGGAGCTTATTTCTCCGTGCGCGATTGTGAATCTGCTTGGCGACGTGTGGCTCGGCGGAATGGGTGAACCAGATTTTCCCGCGGCGTTGAGCGTGCCGGGCGTGCGCCTGCATTTGTATGAGAAACTGGCCCCTCGCGCGGGCCGCAAAATGGGGCATTTATCGAGCGTAGGCGCGACGGCTGAGGAAGCGCTGGAGCGGGTGCTTGAGGCGAAGCGGCGGCTTTAATGATTCCGTTCGCCCGCTTCGCCGTCTCGCTAAACCGCTCCCGCCTTCTCCCACCGCTTCGGCCGCTTGTTTTCCTGTAGAACCTTCTTGCGCAGGCGCAGCGATTTCGGCGTGACCTCGACAAGCTCATCGTCGGCGATAAACTCGATGGCCTGCTCCAGGTTTAGAGCTCTCACGGGCACCAGGCGGATGGCCTCATCGGCGCTGGACGCGCGCATGTTGGTCATCTTCTTTTCGCGCACCACGTTCACATCGAGATCGTTGTCGCGCGAGTGCTCGCCTACGATCATGCCTTCGTACACGTCGACGCCCGCACCCACAAAAAGAATGCCGCGCTCCTGCAGTCCGTTCAGAGAATAAGTCGTCGTCAGCCCCTGGCGGTCAGAGATGAGCGCGCCCGTTGGCCGCTGCGGAATCTCGCCCTGGTAGGGAATGTAGCCGTCGAACAACGCGTTCATCACAATCGTGCCGCGCGTCTCCGTCAGCATCTCGCTGCGCAGGCCGATAAGTCCGCGGCTGGGAACGCGAAACTCGAGCCGCACGCGCCCCGATCCGTGATTGTGCATCTTGTTCATCTCGCCTTTGCGCGGCCCGAGCTTTTCAATCACCACTCCCGTAAACTGCTCGGGCACGTCGATGGTGAGGTGCTCCACCGGCTCCATGCGCTGCCCGTCAACAGTTTTCGTAACAATCTCCGGACGGCCGGCAGAGAGCTCGAAGCCTTCGCGACGCATCATCTCAATCAGAATTGCAAGCTGCAGCTCGCCGCGGCCCAGCACTTTGAAAGTGTCCGGCGACCCGGTTTCTTCCACGCGAATGCTCACGTTGGTCAGCAGTTCTTTTTCAAGCCGCTCGCGCAGGTTGCGGCTGGTCACGTATTGGCCTTCGCGCCCCGCAAAGGGCGAGTTGTTCACGCTGAATTGAATTGCAATGGTCGGCTCGTCAATGATGATCAACGGCAGCGGCTCTGGATTCTCCACGCTGGTGATGGTTTCGCCAATAGTGATGCCTTCAACGCCGGCCACGGCGATGATGTCGCCCATGGTGGTCTCGGTGGTCTCTGTTCGCTTGAGGCCATTAAAGGTGAAGAGCTTGGTGATGCGCGTCTTCATCAGCGAACCGTCGCGCTTTGAGATGGTGACGTCGTCGCCGGCGTGCAGCGTTCCCTGGAAGACGCGGCAAATGGCAATGCGCCCAAAATAATCGGAGTAGTCGAGGTTGGTCACCAGAATCTGCAGCGTACCTTCAGCGTCGCCGGTGGCCTCGGGAATGGTGGAGACGATGGTTTCAAACAGCGGCTGCAGGTCAACGCCCGGCTTGGCAGGGTCGAGAGTCGCCTGGCCGTTTTTGGCGACAGCATAGAGCACCGGGAAATCGAGCTGCGATTCTTCCGCGTCGAGATCGATGAACAAATCGTAAATCTCGTCCAGCACTTCTTGCGGGCGCGCGTCGGGACGGTCGATCTTGTTGATCACCACGATGGGTTTCAGCTTGGCCTCAAGAGCCTTTGAGAGCACATAACGCGTCTGCGGCAGCGGTCCTTCGGCTGCATCCACCAGCAGCATTACTCCGTCCACCATCTTCAGCGCGCGTTCCACTTCGCCGCCAAAGTCGGCGTGGCCGGGCGTGTCAACAATGTTGATCTTGCCACCCTCAAAGTTGATGGCCGTGTTTTTGGCGAGAATGGTGATGCCGCGCTCGCGTTCGAGCTCGTTCGAGTCCATCACCCGCTCGGCCACCTGCTCGTTGGCGCGGAAGGTCCCGGCCTGGCGCAGCATGGCGTCAACCAATGTGGTCTTTCCATGATCGACATGGGCGATGATGGCGATATTGCGTATCGTCTGGGTCACAGGTGCATTGTCCTTTGCCTTGAGTGCGGCCGCGGGCGCATTTACTGCGGTGCTCCAACTCCTGCCGGGACTTTAAGACCCGTTCTACACCAATTGGAGAACTGCAATTGGAAGATGAATGCGCGATGAAAGTCCGCGCAGCGCGGCTTTTATCATTCTATCAGCAGAACGGCGCAAAACTTCGTGGAGCCGTTGGTTTCATTGCCGGCCGAGTGGCCGCTTCGTCGGTTTCAATGCCTTGCCGCCGTTTCTGTGTGAGCGTCTGCGCACACGCGAGCCATCTTCCAGGTAAAAGGCGGCGTTGACCAGTGCAATGTGCGAAAACGCCTGCGGAAAGTTCCCCACCAGCCGCTTGCGGCTCATATCGTATTCCTCTGAAAGCAAACCCAGATCATTGCGCAGTTTCAGCAGTCTCTCAAAGAGCGCTTTTGCGTCGCGAGTCCGGCCTGTCGCCTTCAGGGCGCTCACCATCCAAAAGCTGCAAGCCAGGAAAACCCCCTCGCCCGGCGGCAATCCGTCGCTCGCTTTCCGGGTGTCATAACGCAGAACCAGGCCTTCCGGCATCAACTCGCGTTCAATCGCCCTCACCGTTGCCTTCACTCGCCGATCGCTTCCGGGCAAAAAGCCCACTACCGGCATAAGCAGCAGCGCTGCATCGAGTTCCTTGGAACCGTAGGCTTGAGCGAAGCATTTTTTCCGCTTGTTGAAAGCCTTTTCGCAGATCTCCCGATGGATGGCGTCGCGAATCGCTTTCCATTTCTCAATGGGGGCCTTGTACTTCAATTGCTGCGCGAGCATTACGGCGCGGTCGAAGGCGACCCAGGCCATCATCTTCGAATAAGTGAATTGCCGCGGACGGCCACGAGTCTCCCATATTCCGTGATCTGGCCGCTGCCAGATTTTCGCAAGATGATCGAGCATGAGCGCCAGCACGCGAAAATCGTCCTCGGTGTGCCGCCCCATGACGTGCTGCGCGTGAAAGAACGAGTCGAGCACCTCGCCGAATATGTCGAGCTGCAGTTGCGTCGATGCCGCGTTGCCAATGCGCACGGGCTGCGATTTTTCGTACCCTGCGAGCCAGCCCACTTCCCACTCGATGAGCTGTTGTTCGCCATACAACCCATACATAATCTGCACCTGGTCGGCGCTTCCGGCCAGCGCGCGCAACAGCCAATCCTGCCACGCTTCCGCCTCTTTAAAATAGCCGCCGTTCATCAGTGCAAGCAGCGTAAACGTGGTGTCGCGCAGCCAGCAATACCGGTAATCCCAATTGCGCGTGCCGCCGATATGTTCGGGCAGCGACGTGGTGGGAGCAGCAACTATGCCGCCCGTTGGCCTGAACGTGAGCGCCTTAAGCGTAATGAGCGACCGCTCCACCGCATCGCGATACTTGCCCTTGTACTGCAGGCGGCGGCTCCATTGGCGCCAGTCGCGCGTTGAAGCTTCCAGCGCGCGGCGAAAATCAATCGGCCTTGGGTCGGACTCGTGAGAGGCACCGTAGGTAAGCGTGAACCAGGCCCTCTCGCCTTTGCGCAGTGTGAATTCGGCCACGGTTTTCAGGTTCTCGCCGTGGACCGGCACTGACGCATGCAGAACCGCGAGATTAGGGCCGGCCACTGCGCGCACTCCGTCGCTGATGCCTGTGACCCACGGAATCGTGCGCCCATAATCGAAACGCAAAACAAGTTCCATGCGCACAGCGACGCTGCCGATCATGCCTTCGACCACGCGGACAACGTCGGAGTGAACTCCGCGCGGTGGCATAAAATCGATAAGCCGAAAAGCGCCGCCGGGCTGATCGAACCGTGTTTCAAGAATGAGTGTGTGATCGCGATAGCGGCGCGTGGTTGTGAACTCGCCCTCAGCCGGCGCAATCTGCCAGCGGCCGTTTTCCTCCGTCCCCAGCAGCGATGCAAAGCATGCGGCAGAGCTGAAGTTGGGCCAGCAGAGCCAGTCGATCGATCCGTTGCGATCGACCAGCGCGGCCGTTTCCATGTCGCCTATGAGCGCGTAATCTTCAATTCTGGCTGCCATGGCATTATTGCTCTTTCGAACGCTGCATCGTTCGCACCTTCGCCCTCGTCTTCCGTCTTTGTCTACAGCTCTCAAATCAATAAGATGCAAATCGCAGGCGATTGACGCCAGGCTGCCCCAGGAAAAACTATCCACGCCAATCACGCGCCCTCTGCGCGGCATGCGCAGAGGTATAATCGCAAACGCACGCCAATCGCCGATCGCACCAACATCAATTCAAGGAGAATCGTTCATGTCATCTTCACGCCGTGCATTTATGGCCACACTTGGAGCAGCAACTGCCCTTGTCGCCGCACCGCGATCCATCAGCGCTCTCGCAAGTTGTCCATTCCGGCTTTCGGTCATCAACGACGAGATTTCAGATGACTTTGACCACGCCTGCAATGTGGCCGCGAACGACTTTGGCCTGCAGTGGATCGAGATTCGCGGCATGTGGGGAAAGAATATTGCCCAGATGAACGATGCCGACGTGGATCGCGCGCTCGGAGTCTTGCACAAATACAAGTTGCGCGTCACCGATATTGCCAGCCCGCTTTATAAAGTTCACTGGCCGGGGGCGCCGCAATCAAAAATGGGCCTGCCGCAGGACCAGTTTCACGCAGACTTCGACTTTAAACGTCAGGATGAAGTACTCAGCCGCTGCATCGAGCTATGCAAGGCGTTTCAAACCGATCGCATTCGCTGTTTCGATTTCTGGCGGCTCGAAAATGTTGCGCCTTATCGCGAAGCCATCAACGACAAGCTGCGCCAGGCTGCGCGAGAATGCGCAAAGCACAACATTATTCTGCTGCTTGAAAATGAGATGGACTGCAATACCGGCAGCGGCAAGGAGGCGGCCGTAACGCTCAGCCAGATCCAGGAGCCAAACTTCATGCTCAACTGGGACCCGGGCAACTCAGCTACTTTTCCCGGCGACACGCCGTACCCCAACGA
>JBEKCW010000300.1:0-6956 GCA_050014675.1 Occallatibacter sp.
GGATAGTTTCCGGCCTCGCGGTAATAACCCGCCATCGATCGTTGAACGTCGGGGTTGTTCGGGTCGCGCCGCTTGGCCATCTCAAGATAGCGGCTTGCCGAGTCCAATTGATTCAGGTGCTGGTAGGAGAGCGCCATCAGTAGCTCTGACCGCGCGCTCGGCTGGCTCCGTTCGGCTCGGCTCAGCCAGTCGAGTGCATCGGTGTAATCAGCCGATTTCATGTAAAGCTCTCCGAGCAACAATGCGTCGTCTCGACGTCTCGAGTCAGACGCAACCACTTGCTTGAGAAGGCGCACAGCATCTTCGGTTCGTCCCATCTGGCTATAGGTCTGCCCAAGCCCAGATAGCCCGTCGAGTGCCGAAGGCGCAAGGTGAAGACCCCGGCTATAGGCATCTACCGACTCTTGAAATCTCGCATTCAGGCGTGCCGCATAGCCAAGCAGGAACCATAACTGCGGATCATTGGGAGTAGCCTGTGCAGCACGTCGCGCATAGTCGAGCGCAAGCGCTTTGTCCCCGTGCTGCAGCGCCAATTCTGCGGCGCGCGCCAGGCGCGCATTCTGGATATTAGATCCCCATCCCAGCGGTTGACCCGGAGGCTGGCTTTGGCCAGATTGAGGCTGTGTGCTCTTTGAAGTTGAGGGCCCAACGTCGTAAGTTTGCGCCCCGGCAACACAGGCCATTACTGCCAGTATGAATACCAATGCAATCTTCTGGAATTTTGGTAGAGCAATCAAAGTGTCACCAGTGCAAGTTACGCTAGGCTGTTCGATTCGGACGGATCACATGGAAGAAGCCTTCATCTCCCTGTTTGCCTTTCAAATTGAATTGAGGAGCCTGAGTTGTGTTCCCTGTGCAACGTCGCCATGCTCCGGAA
Source organism: Occallatibacter sp. (assembly GCA_050014675.1). GTDB lineage: Bacteria > Acidobacteriota > Terriglobia > Terriglobales > Acidobacteriaceae > Telmatobacter. The sequence goes on from JBEKCW010000300.1 coordinate 878, forward strand.
GAGCATGGCAGCTAGGCAGACTGCGCAAAAGGATGTCATCGCGCTATCGGTTTCAATAAAAAGTCGACTTGAATATGACAGGAGTTCATCGGCGTCTTCTATGCGAGACTTGCCTGATGCAACCCTATGCTTTCGGCCTTCCGCAGACTGTGCAATATTGACCAAACCGGGGCGGCTGGTTCATAAGTGGCTGGCGAAGCTGACAAGAGCCACTCGTCGAGCCTGCAAATCAGCATTGAAGATTCCGAACCACATGGGCTCTACCCATCGAGTCTGAGAACTAGTCCGCGTCTTTCTATGCGGACGAGCTATACACGCGGCTCACACTAATTTCTCGCGTTTCGCGATCCGAGCCTGGGTAACAGGAGGGTCGAGGAGTTTGGGCCTGGTGGCGTTTTCCTCAGGAAGTTCGTCGCGAAGAACCACGTTGAGTAATGACGTGCGGACGCGGATGTTTGCGACGGATCCGTTGTAATCGATATAGCCGAGCGCCCTGAAGCGATTCATGAAGAAGCTCACCCGCGAGCGAGTGGAACCAATCATCTCCGCGAGTGCCTCCTGCGTTACAGGTGGAATCAGCGCCTCCGGCTCACCTGGCTTTCCATATTCGGCCATGATGAGCAGGGTTCTCGCCAGGCGCCTTTCGCTGGAGTTGAAAAGTTGATCGATAAGATCAGCCTGAGTTCGAATGCCTCGCTTGAGAATGAAGTGCATGAAGAAGTCTGAAAACGTGTGCTCCTCGTGCAGAACGCGGAGCATCTCCAATCTCTCGATCTTTGTTGCCACGCAGACTGTGATTGCCGAGGCAGTGGACGCTCGCATGGTCGTATCGGCAGACATTGACTCTTCGCCAAAAAAGTCCCCCACGCCCAACAGCGTGACCGTAGCTTCTTTTCCTTTTTGGGAGACGACGGTGATCTTTGCGCGGCCACTCTGGAGATAAAATACAGAGTCGGCCGGCTCGCCCTGAGAAAAGAAGAGTGCCTCTGCCTTGCGACGTACAACGGTTCGTCCCTCAGCGGCAGTTGCGAGAAAGTTATGGGTATTAAAGGGCGTGTTCGCTGCTTCAATGGTCATAATCGGCGCCCCCTAAAGCGCGGAACAGGTGAGCATTAGCCTTATCGCGTCGTTATACAAAAAGGACAAATTGCGCTTTCGACCCACCGCGCACGTGATCCGCATACAGTAAAAGCGTGTCACAGCGTCAGCAGAACATCTGAGCAGTTTAGCTCTAACCATCTCAATGCCTGCAGGACATGAGCCGGCGGAGAAATCTTGGCATTGGGCTTAGTCTTCGAGACGAGTCAATTGCGGGACAGTCAATTCTCCACCCGCAAGTACCTTTCAAGTCGTAGGGTTGTGATCTAAACACCGAGGGTGGCAGATCAGCATTCCTGGGCCGAAGCGCTCGCGGCGCAGCCCGGCATAACTGGCCATCGCTGGGTGCACGTGATCCAAATTAGCCAGACTTAGAGTTTTCATATTGAGATACTGGCTCCATTATTGAGCAGCATACTGCCCGGCAGAGTGAAGTAAGTTGCGCAGAATGAGTTGCTTGCCCGCACGACGTTTCCGAGAGGTAATCTTGCAAAACACTGAGTCGATCGCACCCGCGTCGCGGCCCATACCGATGAGCATGTTATTGATGGCGGTCGTCGTGGTTCACCTGCCACTTCTTCTCATGAAATTGCCGTTGAAATCCTACGACACGAATTTTCATATTTTCTTTGCCTCACACTATGTCCACCACTGGTTCGATCCGTGGAATTCGAAGTGGTATGCGGGGTTTTCGCAGACTACTTATCCTCCTTTGCCGCAACAGTGGGTAGCGTTGGTTTCCCGGGTTATTGGTTTGGACATGGCATACATGGCTGTACAGCTTACTGCCATATTGCTCCTCGTGGTCGGGGTATATCGCATTTCGGTGCTTTGGGTCAGCCCGCGCGCCGCATCGATCGCTGCCCTGGCAAGTGTTTTCCTCGGCTCTGAGAGCTTCCTGGTCTATTCTGCCGGGCAGCTGGGCACAACGTTTGCGGCGCCAATCTATTTGAATGCTCTTCCTTTTTTGTTTGAGTGGGTCCGACGAGGCAAGTGGCGATCTTTTCTTAAGGCGAGTGTGCTTTTCACAGCAGCCGCTGCTGCTCACCACGCAACTCTCCTGTTTGGATCTTTCTTCTTCGCGGTGCCTGTTCTCGCACTCGCCCTGCTCGATCGCGAGAATGGTGAGCGCGTGCCAACTCCGGCCTTTGCCGTGCGCACTGTGACGATCATCGTAGTTGTAAGTGCGGCGATTGCGATTGTGCTTCTCCCGTTTTGGATCGCTTTGATTCACTATCCAGTCACGCAGACCCCCATTCCACACCCTTCCCGGGCAAACTACATACTGAGCCCACGGTGGGGCCTCAATTACTTCATCGTTCCTTATGGAGCGTTGATTCTGGCATTGCCATTCATCTTCCTGCGGGGATCCGCTTCCGCTCGTCTCCGCCCCTTGCTTTTTGGCTTCTGGGTTGCGTTTCTCGTAGGGCTCGGTGGTACAACTCCGGTGGGACGTCTTCTGCTAGGGCGTGCTTTCGACGTGCTGACCATGGAGCGTTTCAGCTACTGGGCAACTTTGCTTGCTCTTCCGTTCGTGGGGCTCTTGGCCGCTGAACTGATTGATCACTATCGAACATGGGCGGTTGTCGGTTTGACCACTCTAGCGGCGGGCAGCTGCGCGCTGGCGGTGGGGTGGTCGACCTATCGGCCCGCGGATGCCGAGGAATTCAAGGTCGATACCGTGGCCTCATGGCTCAATCGCGACGGTCACGATCAATATCGCTACATCACCCTGGGATTCGGCAATAAGATTGCGCGTTTGGCCATGATGACAGACGCAAGCAGTGTGGATGGAGAATGGAACTCCGGAAGAATGTTGCCGGAGCTGACACGCTATGGCGCTGGCGCGCTAACCAGTTCAAAGTATTTTGGCGAACCGGGTCTGGAAGCCCTCCGCGCAATGTTGATGCACGCAGACCAATATGGATTGAAATGGATATTTGTACGGGATCACTTTTATGATCCGCTGCTGTCTTTTGCGGGCTGGAGGCAAGTGGACAGCCTTGAAGACAAGACCATTTCCGTTTGGAGCAAAGATGGCGTGCCGCCGGCTATGCCGGTGAACGCGCCTCAAATGCCGCCACGCTGGCAAGGTCTCATGTGGGGCATCCTGCCATTCGGCAGCAGCCTCCTGGCGATTTTGGTGATTTTCATTCCGGAGAAAAAGCGCCGCGAAAGCAGAGCTGAGGCTTCATTCGCCACCAGCGAAGATCCCATCGGCGCGAGGTTAGCCTCATGAGCAAGGGACTTCTAATCGCCTCACTTCTCGCTGGTGCGACCGTTGCGCTGGTCGTGGTTGGAACAGTATGGCCGGGGCCATCTGCAGTCGCCTATGCCGGGGGGGGGCCCTTGTTAGGTTCGTCTTCAACGCCCGAGGAAGCTGTCGCCAAGCTGGGTGACGAAATCCGAACGCAAGCCTGGGATAAAGCCTATGCCAGCTTCGCGAACAAGGCTGAGTTTACTGAGCCTGACTTTGTGCATGACTTGACTGGATACTACCCAAGCCTTCTTACATACACTACTCTCGACAAATTTGAGGTGAGGCCTCTGCATGCGTCCGCGAATGATGCGGAATTGGAGCTCAAATTGTATTGGGCTACTGTAGTCGGCAGCTCAGTGAGTATTCGTGACCTGCACGTAGTAAGGGATGGAGATCGCTGGGAACCGGAATGGCCCATCGTCAAAGAGCCTGCGGTTCCTCCGCAAGTCATTGCAGTGGACTATCTGCGCTGGGATGTGATTTACCGCGGCGCCGGAGATGACTGGGGTGCGCAGGATGTTGAGGCGCCACATGTGCGCATTGTGGATATGCACCCCGTGGGACGTGCCGACGGCGTGGTGATCCTTGGAGAACTTCTGAACGAAGACGTTGTGCCTGCCTATGTGTCGGTTTCCGCGACCCTGATGTCAAAGAGTCAATCGCCGATCGCGACCGAGGGGAGCTTTGACAAAATCTCTCACCTCTTGTTGCCAAAACAAGTCACACCGTTTCTCATCAAGTTTCCCGGCGTCTCGTTGTCTGACGTCGGAAGCATCCGTATGACTCCTCTGTCAGCCCTTATTGCAGCCTCAGCTGACCCGGTAATCGAGATTGGCAACGAACAACTGCATCCTGATCCCGGAGCCTCATTGACCGGACAACTTATCAACCAAAGCGGTCAGATTGTGAACGTTGCGCATGTACTTGCAACGTTTTACGACAAGAGTGGCCAGGTAATCTGGGTTGCAGACCAGTATGTCAACCAGGCGCTCCTACCCCAGATACCAGTTCCATTTGAAATCCATATCCCTGAAGATCTTGCGCGAAACGTTGGAACACAACGTACCGTGGTTGCGACTTACAGTGCGGGAGGTCTGCAATGAAATCCATATTTGTGTGGGTGCTCAGCGGCCTGGCACTTACCGCGATGCAACCGGCTACGGCGCAGGGCGCGAAGATGAGCTTGCCCAAAACGGTTGAAGCCGGCAATGCGTTCTCAGTGCAGACTACAGGGGGCGGGAAAGCGACACTATACCTCATAGGGCCCGAGCAGGTGTTGAAGCGTGATGTCCAACTGGGACATGCAACTGTATTCTCTGCTGGATCGGTATACAACGCCGGTCGCTATCTGGTTGTTCTAATCGGAGACTCGTCCACTGAGAGCGGCACATTCGATGTCATTCCCGCACGTAAACCTGCGGACTTGAGTTTTCTCGCAAGACCTTCTCGTCTTCCGGTGGGCCTGCACGATGGTATAACCGGTGCCGTGTATGTCTTCGACGCCTATGAGAATTTGATTACCGCCCCGGGACAGGTCTCCTTTGAATTGTCGAGTCCGTCTGACACTGTGCAGAAGCGCATAGTGGAGACGCATGATGGCGCTGCGTGGACCGCAATGGATTCCACGGCCCAACAAGGCGTCGATAAGTTTCAGGCTCGGATTGACGATGTTTCCAGTACACGCGTAGTGGAACAGGTTCCTGGCGATCCATGTGGGCTGAAGATGAGGGCGAGTCAGTCGGGCCATGGAATTGAGTTAGTAACTGATCCGGTGCGGGACTGCAAGGGCAACGCGGTACCGGATGGAACCATTGTCACGTTTACTGAAGCATTCGGCGGCGGACAGTCGATGGTAGACGTGCCTCTCAAGCGCGGGATTGCGAAGGTGCAAATGTCCGGCCACGAAGGGGCAACAATCTCAGTCGCGAGCGGTGTTGTCCTCGGGAATCAGATTCGTTGGGGAAAATAGCCATGATAAGGTCTCTCCTGATTCTCTCCGTCTCCTTAGCCGCCGTTTCGGCCATCGGGCTGGCACAGGCCACTGTGCGCGTGGAACCAGCGAGCCTGCAGGGCCCCCGGGCTCTACCAGAGCAGACCGGGACAGCTGCAATTCGTGATTATCTCGAGTCTTGGCAAAGTTTCAGCGCCGCGTTTGAGCAAAATCGCACAGATCTGCTTGGCCCGGCTTTCGTCGGATCTGCCAGAGATAAACTTGCGCAGACAATCCAGCAACAGGCGGCGCTGGGGATTCGTACGCGCTATCAGGACCGATCGCACGACATACAGATAGTTTTCTACTCACCAGATGGACTGTCGATTGAGCTCACTGACAAGGTTGGATACGATGTCGAAATCCTCGATCATGACAAGGTTAAAACGATACAACATCTAAATGCCAGATACGTCATAGTTGTGACACCTGCCGAAGTGCGATGGAGAGTACGAGTCTTCCAGGCGGATCGCCAATAACCGTCTATCCGCGAATGCGGACCGACGGTACCTGCTGTCCCGGCAGGAACGAACGGAAGAGAAAAGAACTCTTTGATCCCACCAGACTTTGTAGTGCCAGGAGGCAAGTGTGATTTCAGTTGTCGTACCCATATATAACGAAGAGGAATTAATTGTGCGTTTCCACGAGGCTGTGGCAGGTGCCCTCAACGGCGCTCACACTCCGTGGGAAGTAGTGTACATAAACGACGGTTCCACAGACGTTTCTCTGGA
>JBEKCW010000301.1:0-6930 GCA_050014675.1 Occallatibacter sp.
ATCCAAAGCGCCCGAAGAGCCGCAGGCTGTCGGTCACTTCCTGCTCGGTGTTCAAGCCGAACCCGTATTTCACGGTACCGAACTTCTCTGTCGCCGTAATCTCCGGCGTCGCCGTCGTGCCGTCAAGATACTCATTCACCGACTCGCGATAATCGCCCATATGCGCGTGATTTACGTAGCTCAGTACGCGGATCGCGCCCACGCGCTTGGTCTTTTGCCACGGCGAAAGCAGGCCCTTCCTCAGCTCCCACTCCCAGTTCTGCCCGTTGGCGCGATTGAATGCCCACTCCAGGTCAATGCCGTTCGCCACCACCGGCATGGCAAAAATGCCGTAGCGCGCCGACCACACCCGGTCGTCGTACTCCAGAATGCCGCCCACCGTGTAGCCGCGCGTATCGGCGGCGTAGTCCCAGGCTCCGTTGTTATCAATCGTCCAGTTAACGAACTGCAGATGGCTGTCGGTCCCCACCGAATTGATATCGAAGGTATCGGGCACGCTCATCTTGCCAATTCTTATTTCAAACCGGCGCACCGGGACCTTGGTCGCGAGCGCAAACTGGCTCCGATCCTGATCGGTCATTTCCCTGGTCAAACCGATGATCTGGTGAATCTCGCCGCGTGAAAGATATGGCGACGTACTCAGGTTAGGGTTGCGCACCACGTCAAGATTCGTCGCGCCCGCCAGCCCCAGCGCCTGTGAAATTCCCCGTCCACCGGCGTTTTCAAAGTCCGCAATCAGATCGGTATTGAAGCGAGTGTTCGGCCACAATTGGTATCCCAGGTACAGCGTGGCCACCTCTGACGCCTTGATTTCAAAAATGTCGCGCAGGCTGTTCGGCCCCTCGTACGGGGATTCAAAACGCCCATGCGTCTGCATGATGCTGTTGGCCTGGCCCGAAACCCAGTACCGCGCATTTTCAGAGTGCGGCGCCATCGAAAGCACCGGTGGGTTTACAGACTGTGCCCCGCCTCCATTGGGATCTGCAGCAGCGCCTGCCTTGGCAGGTACACTGTCCTGCAACCGCATGAATGGCGGACGCAACTCGAGTTGCCACGCGAACTCAAAGTCAGGGCCGGATTGCGCCTCGGCAGCCTGCCCGGACACAGAGATCGGCGCCTGGGAAATCGACGCCTGCGGAATTGGCGCCTGCGGAAGCGCCGGGACAGCCTGCGCATGCACCCCCGCCCCGCTGCCGCAAACAACCATGGCAGCCAACGCAATTCCAATCGATTTGGCAAAGCGCGCGGGCATACAATAAAGAGAAGGGCTTCTATACCCCCACTGGGTACATACTATACCCCCGGTAGGTATTGTCAAGCAGGAGAACGCCAACATGTCGCACATGGATCGCGAAAAAGTAAAGCTCCTTCAGCGCCTCAGAAAAGTTCGCGGGCAGTTGGATGCGGTCGAGCGCTCGCTGAACGCCGAAGAAGAATGCGGCGGCCAACTCATGCTCCTTGCTGCCGTGCGTGGAGGCGTCAACGCCCTCATGGGCGAGGTCCTTGAGACTCACATCCGCTTTCACCTGGCCGATGGCGCAAAGGAGCAGATTGCTCCCGAACTCGCCGAGGATCTGATTGATCTGGTCCATGCTTACCTGAAGTAAACTCGCGACTGTGCGCTCTCGTTGATCCGACGCGCTCATAGAAACACCGTGCCCCTTCCTTCTCGCACTCTGAATCGCGAAATGGTTGGATGCCGACACCCTATTCACCGGATCAATATAGTTCCGGCCAGCATGCTGCCCTCACCCTCGACGGCCGCATGCCGGCAAGGAGCCTCTGCCCATCCTATCCCTCTAAATCCCTATAAATTGTTAAACTTCGGTTGATTCCCGCGTCGTCCGCCTGCTGCGCCGCGCCTGCCTGGCGCCCTTTCCCGCAATGTTCACCCGTCACATCCCATGATTTTTCAATCTGCGTATAATCTCCCCCGGCCAAGAGCAAAACTCTCCGCCCAACGGAGCGTGAACCATGTCAACACAAGCAGTTGAATACGAATTGAAGCTGGCACGCCGCATGTCGCGCCTGGGAACCGAAACAGCCTTCGAAGTGCTCGCCCGCGCCAAGGCGCTCGAGCGCCAGGGCCGCAGCATCGTCCACCTCGAAATCGGCGAGCCCGACTTCGCCACTCCACCCAACATTGTCGAGGCCGCGGTAGATGCGCTGCGCGGCGGCTACACGCACTACGGCCCCTCCGCCGGCTTGCCCGAACTGCGCGAAACCATCGCGCAATACGTAAGCTGCACGCGACGAGTTCCAGTCGAGCCCGACGAAGTGGTCGTCGTTCCCGGCGGCAAGCCCATCATGTTCTACGTCATGCTCGCGCTTATCGACGAAGGCGACGAGGTCATTTATCCCAATCCCGGTTTTCCCATTTACGAGTCGATGATCAACTACGCCGGCGGCGCGGCTGTTCCCATTCCGCTGCGCGAGGAACGCGAATTCAAGATGGATATCGACGAGCTCGCCCGTCTCATCACGCCGCGTACACGTCTCATCATCCTGAACTCACCCCAGAACCCCACCGGCGGCATTCTCGAGCGCGCCGATATTGAAGCCGCGGCCCGTGTCATCGGCGACCGCGACATCATGATCCTCTCCGACGAAATCTACAGCCGCCTGCAATTCGAGGGCGAGCCGTTCTCCATCATGAGCTTGCCGGGCATGAAAGAGCGCACCATCTTGCTCGATGGATTCTCAAAGACCTATGCCATGACCGGTTGGCGCATCGGCTACGGAGTCATGCGCCCCGACCTCGCCGCGCAAATCACGCGCCTTATGACCAACTCCAATTCGTGCACCGCCAGCTTTACGCAACGCGCTGCGCTCGAGGCGCTCACCGGCGACCAGGGCGCGGTTCGCGTCATGCGCACCGAATTCGAGCGCCGCAGCCGCGCCTTTGTCGATGGGCTCAACAACATCCGCAGTTTCCACGCACTTATGCCCAAGGGCGCTTTCTACATCTTCGCCAATATTGAGCAAACCGGCTGGAGCGCGAAGGCCATTGCCGACGCGTTGCTCGACGAAGCCGGCGTAGCAGGACTCGCAGGCACCGCTTTCGGCCACTATGGCGAAGGCTTCGTCCGCTTCAGCGTTGCCAACTCCATGGAGAACCTGACCGAAGCCCTGCGCCGCATTGAACTCTGGGCAAAGAGCAATTTGTAGCCAGGTACCGCTGGTCTGCGGCAGAGTAGCGCCGCTCTCCAGAGCTGGGCCCCCAGCGAATGATTTGTAATCGCTGGGGTGGGAGAGCGGTTGTCGTGCGGGCGTCCACGCCCGCGCTCGGGGCATCAACGAGCTCTCAAAGGAGAAAAAACCATGCCGCTTACCAACTCAACAACCGGAACGACCACCCGTGCATACTCCATCGCCGAGCTCGAAGACGCGGCGCGGCTCATGCGCGGCTACAACCTGGTTGCGCTGTGCGCGGCCGGCTCAGGCCATGCCGGCGGCACCCTCTCCATCATGGATATCGCCGCGGCTCTCTACCTTCACGACGCCAATCACGATTCCGCCAACCCAAACTGGCCCGATCGCGATCGCATCTTGTGGTCGGCAGGCCACAAGGCGCCTGCACTCTACGTCTCGCTCGGCATGGCCGGCTTTTGCCCGCTCGACGATGTCGTTACTCTGCGCAAGCTCGGCTCGCCGTTCCAGGGCCATCCTCACTGGCTCAAGCTGCCCGGAGTTGAGGTCTCAACCGGTTCGCTCGGCCAGGGATTGAGCATCGCTGTCGGCATGGCGCTGGCCGCGCGTATCGACCATAAGAGTCACAAGATTTTTTGCCTCATGGGCGATGGCGAGCAGCAGGAGGGCCAGGTTTGGGAGGCCGCAATGGAGGCCGGCCACTTTGCGCTCGAAAACATTGTCGCCATCGTCGACTGCAATTGCCTGCAGATTGACGGATGGGTCAAGGACGTGATGGAAGTGCAACCGCTGGCCGAAAAGTACTCGAGCTTCGGCTGGCGGGTGCTCAATGTCGACGGTCACAACATGAACGAGATTGTCGCTGCACTTGACGAGGCACGCGCCGCAGCCGGCAAGCCCACCGTAATCCTCGCGTCAACCGTGAAGGGCAAAGGCGTGAGCTTTATGGAGAACGTTGCCGGTTGGCACGGCAGAACGCCGAACCGCGCCGAGCTCGATGCCGCGCTGGGCGAACTGGGTGTCGCCGATCGCATCCCTGTTGAGGCGTTGCTCGCCAACGCTCGCGAGTATCAGGCGAAAGCTATCCAGAAACTCGAAGCAAAGCTGCCTAACTTCTCGCACAATCATTGGTGGAACGCACGCGAAGCCAACGAACCCGAAGCAATGCGCGTAGCCATGGAGCCCACGCGCAAGGGCTTTGGACAAGCGCTCGCCGAATGCGGCAGCGATGAGCGCGTGGTCTGCATCGGTCTCGATATTTCGGGATCCATCACCATCTCCGATTTCTACGCGGGTCACCCCGAGCGCGCACCGCGCTGGATTTCGATGGGCATCGCCGAGCAATCTGCCACAGCGGCGGCAGCAGGCTTAGCGCGCGAGGGCAAGCTGCCGGTGCTCGGTTCGTACGCTACATTTTCGGCAGCGCGCAATCTCGACCAGGTACGAGTCTCAATCTGCTACTCGCGGCTCAACGTGCTCATTGCGGGCGCGCACGCCGGCGTCTCCGTGGGTCCAGACGGCGCAACACACCAGGCGCTCGAAGATCTCTTCGCCATGATGGGTCTGCCGAACATGGTCGCGGTCGCGCCCTGCGACGCCATTGAAACACGCAAGGCCACCGAATATCTATTGTTGAAGCACGTCGGCCCCAAGTACATCCGATTCGCGCGCGAGGCCACGCCCATTGTTACCGACGAATCGACTCCGTTTGTCTTCGGCAACGCCAACGTGATTCGCCTGCGCCACGAGGGCCCGGAGTTTGCGCATGCATTTGAAACGCGGCTCGCTTCAAAGTACGCCGACGAGTTCGAAGACCTGAGCATTATTGCCTGCGGACCGATGGTTCCCGAGGCCATGCGCGCCGCGTGGATTCTGAAGCGCGAGTTCGGTTACGAGACGCGCGTCATCAACATGCACTCGCTCAAGCCCATCGATGATCGGGCGATCGTTCGCGCCGCGCACGAAACCGGAGTGATTGTGACGGCAGAGGAGCACCAGGTCGGCGCGCTCTCGGGCAGCGTGAGCTCGGTTCTGACCGCGAGCCGCGACCTCTATGGTTTGCCGGTGATCACCGGAGCCATCGGCGTCAACGACCGCTTTGGCGATTCAGGCGCGCCATGGGAACTGGTGAAGGAACTTGGCGTAAGCGCCGAACACATTGCCGCCCGCGCCATGGAACTGATGGCCGTGAAGAAACACGCCGCCCCTCACGTAGCTCTGGCGTAGCAATTCGGTATCGGGTCCTTCCCGGCCTAAAAACCTGGGTGCCCCATCCTTTCCGCAGCCTCACCGCGGAAAGGGTGGGATAGCACAGACCCAAACCGATCATTCTCGACCCAGCACGACCCTGGGTGCCCCAGGTCCGGGGTCCCCACGGACAGGTCTTCGTCCGTGGGGTGGAGATCCCTCGCACTTGGGGACCTGGGATACCACAGACTCTATGCGCTAACCCGCGCGCTGACTCGCTGACTTGCTGACTCGCTGACTCGCTATTCCGCCGGATCATCCGCCGTAAACGCGGAGCAGCACGGCTTGTCAGTCGCGTGAAAGTTCATCAACTCCGCCCGGACACCATCGGGGTCGTATAGATTGAACTGGTACTTGCCGTCGCGCCCGATCTGCGTGCCTTTGTCGTGCCTGCAGTCGAGCCGGTTGCCGGCCACGAGCACCGTGTAGGCATCGGGCACGCTGACCTCTCCGATCGAAAAGTGGTCGAGAACCCCCAGCGACTGCTGCGAAATACTTGCCGGGATGCCGGAGCCCGAGGGCCCGCTGGTGAGCATGTATTCAATCCAGTCGTGCCCATCGGGAACCTGCTGGCTCACCCAATCCACCCTGCCCGTTTGCATCCCGCCCCACCAGTAAGGCCTGAAGCCGAGCAGATCGCTGTAGAACTTGTCTTCAGCCTTGCGGCTGTGCACCAGCATGCCGCAATGGATGATGTGGCGGCCGATGGCGTTGGGCGCGTTCACCGGCGCGGGATGCGCGGGCGGCTGCACGAACTCAATCTTGTTGCCCTCGGTGTCGAGAACCGCAAACCAGCGGCTGCCGTCAGAGCCGCGCTCAACATGCGCCGGCGCCTTCCAGCCCTTGGCCGCAAGATACTTCCGCATGCCCTCGGCGCTCTCGGTGTTGAAGGCAATGTGGTCAAGCCGGTTAACGCCCGCATTGGCCGGCAGCGGTAGCACTTCAATGTACTGCGTAGCTCTGAATGCGTACTTCACGCCCAGCGAATTCTCAGGGTCAGCCATCTTTGCCGCGCCCAGAATACCCGTGTAGTAATGCTCAGTTGCGGCAGCGTCCGAAGTGTAAACAGCCAGATGCGAGATGCCCGTGATCCTGGGGCGCGGCGGCGCAGACTGCGCGAAAGCGACGGCTGATAAGAGCAAAGCGGTGCAGGCAGCGGCAACGGTTCTCGATTGCATGGCGATTTCCTCGCTGATCTTCAAGCCAGATAACCATAAATCGATTTGGGACGAGGCGCAACATCGCCAGAGCCCACTCGCCTACAATGCTCTGGGAGAATCCCATCCATGTTTACGCGTAGATCGTTTCTCGGCGCCATCCCTGCACTGTACGCCCTGGCCTGCGGAAACGCACTCGCTAAAAGCTCCACTCCGCGCGAGTATCACGTCGCTCTCAATGGAGACGATGCCAGAGACGGTACAGCGTCCCACCCGCTACGCACCATCGCCGCGGCCGCCGCGATAGCCCATGCCGGCGATACCATCACCGTTCACGAAGGCGTCTATCGCGAGCGAGTTTCCCCGCCGCGCGGTG
>JBEKCW010000302.1:0-6909 GCA_050014675.1 Occallatibacter sp.
CTTCTCCACGCGCAACTGATGAACGATTCTCACGTAGAATCTCCCCAACCCTCAAGAGCGTTCCATAAAATGCAAATCCATTAGACGGTGAAACAGGTGGCTTGCCGAGCCATTCAATTTTCACACCGCTGGTCAATCTGCTGACTGAGACGGCCAAAATCGTAGAGACGACACAGCACGGCCTGCGGTCGAGAGCAGGATGATAGCAGGAATCCCGGTTGAATCCAGGTTCGAATTCAGACTTCCGCGCTCCGAGAGTTCGCGTTTGATTTCTGCTTATAGAGTTCGTTCGCACGGAGCAAGTGATCGCCCATTGCCTTCGCAGCACGCGTCGCATCCTTTGCGATGATGGCATCCAAAACGGCTCGATGCTCCGAAATTGTGAGCGGTTCCAATCCTGGAAATCGGACAAGACTGACATGAAAATCGGTCAGCCAGAGAAATACGGCCTCACTGACTGCTGAAAGTATCGGATTGCCGCTGACAGTGGCGATTTCTCGATGAAATTCCCCATCGAGCGCCATGAAGAGCCTTGGCTCATCCTGAGCCGCTGCCTGTCGATCAAGAATTCGCGTCAATCGATCAACATCTGCCTGGGAGCGCTTGCGGGAAGCGATTCTCACCATTTCCATTTCGAAAATTGCGCGTGCTTCCTTAAGGTGCTCGAGGCTCATGGGTGAGTGCGCGAGCACATGACGCACAGTCTCAGCCATTGGCTCCATCATCCGGCCGATGGAAGGTTCCGAGATGCGCGCACGCCCTCCTTGACGGATATCGAGCAAACCCATCCGCTGCAGACTCTGCATAGCTTCGCGAATGGCAGGGCGTCCAACATTCAGCGAATGCATGAGTTCGCGTTCAGATGGCAACGGGTCACCGGGACGCAGGTTGCCACTTTGGATCGTCTCCAGCAACTGCTGTTGAACATCGTCGGCTAATTTGCGGGGTCGAATTGGTTCCATAATGTCTTGCACCTGATCGGGGCTCGCCAGACGGACTTAACTTGAATACCTATTATACCAGCCTGCGAAATCCGTTGATTCACCTCCCCTTCGCAAAAACCGCGCTTTTCTTCTTGCTAACTGGTATGATAAGCACCTATGATTGACGCGATGGTTGCATGCTTGCAAACTTTCGTGTTCGGAACAGGAGAACCGGTGGCCGGGCCTGAGCGGCTGAGCGCCGGCGCACTGTCGCTTGATTGGACCTCTGCTGCCGCCCGGACGGTATCCTGGCACGGTGTGGAGGTGGTTCGCAGCATCAGTTGGCCAATTCGGGATGAGTCTTGGGCCACCTACCCAGCCGTAGTGACCCGTGAAACCGTTCGCAAAGGCGGGAGCGAGTTCGAGGTTGTTCAGGAATGCCTGATCGCAGGCGGGATGTTATCGAGCCACCTGGTCCTGCTGGGGCGCGCGGAAGGCACATTGCAAGCCACCATCGAGCTGACTGCTCATGCGACCGTCTGTACAAATCGCGCGGGTTTAACCGTGTTGCATCCCCTTGAAGGACTGGTTGGATCTGAATTCACGGTGCTGCATCCGGACGGTTCGAAGACGTCAACACGGTTTCCAGTGGCCATCTCTCCAAGCCAGTTAGGATTCGACATCTCCGGTCTTCGGTATTCGTTGGAAGGGATAAACATCGCAATCGATTTGAGTGGGGACGTTTTCGAAATGGAGGACCAACGGAACTGGAGCGACGCATCGTTCAAAACTTATTGCCGGCCGCTCTCATTTCCGACGCCGTATGCGCTCGTCGCCGGCGAAACCTATCGACAGGAAATCCTAATTCAGGTTCAGGGCAACGCGCCAAGATCCAAGCAAGCCGACGCTGTCGGAAAGACCTATGAGATCGAATTGGGACCGAGCGAGGAGCGTGTACCGACGATCGCCGTGGCGATGGATGGAACTGCGCTACCCGATTGGGACGAATGTGCGCTTACTCGCATTCTAGGTCCAAGGATTTTGCAACTGCGGGTAGACCCCGATTCGGCAGAGTCTGTGGTGAAGACTGCGAGCTGCTTGATGCAAGGCGCCCAACTGCAAGTTGAACTCGAGCTGGTGATTCCGCCTGAGATCGACCTCGACGCGTACCTCGCTGAGATTGCGAACCGTTTTCGGCGCGCAGGAATCCCGCTTGCCCGTGTGCTGGCACTTCCAGATTCGTATTTGCGCAGCTATCAACCGAATGGTCCATGGCCAGGCGGTCCAACACCTCGTGATGCGTGTCTCGCCGCGCGATCATGTTTTCCGCAGGCGCAAATTGGCGGCGGCGTACTCACTAATTTCGCAGAGTTCAATCGGTGCCGGCCCGACGTGTCGATTTGCGATTATGTTTCGCACGGTTCGTGTGCTATTTTGCATGCGGCCGACGATCAATCCGTCTTGCAAAGTTTGGAAGGGCTGTCGCATGTCTTCGCCTCTGGGCGCGCAGTGGCGCAACACAGGGACTATCGACTGGGACTTGTGTCAATAGGATTACGCACCAATCCGTACGGAGAGGATGTGGCGCCGAATCCGCGGCATGCTCGAGTGGCTGCGGCGCGCAGGGATCCGCGCCAGCGCGGTTTGTTCGGCGCAGCCTGGGCGGTGGGCGCAATGGCGGCAACGGCATCCCACGGGTTGGCCTCGATTGCATTAGCGACGCCAGTCGGCCCACTGGGGATGATATGCCAGCGCGATTCCAGTGCCCCTGAGATGTGCGAGGAGTTTGCGAATGCCCGTGTTGTTCCGCTATTCCATGTGATCCGTGCGTTTTCCCAAATGGCGGACTCACCGCGACTTTCGCTCGATCTGGGTTATGCAGGCCTTGTAGGTGTGGCGTCGGGAGGGAATGAGGGCGGCAGGCTTGTAATTGCAAATCTCACGGATCAAACGCGTGTGTTGCGGCTGCCAGCGAAAGGCAGAGTTCGCCGCCTGGATGAAAGAAGTGTCGCTGATGCGCTCACCGATCCTGACTGGCTCTCCGGCAGTGAAGCCAATCTCAATTCGGAAGTCTCGGTGGGCGCTTTCAACGTTGCGTTCGTTGAGTTGAGCAAGGGGGCCCGGTGATGGCGAAACGGTGGCGTGGTGCCCTCATCGGCTGCGGGTTCTTTGCGCCGAATCACCTCCATGCCTGGCAAGCGAACCCCGCGGTCGACATTGTTGCGATTTGCGATCTGGATAAGGGGAAAGCACAGGCAATGGGAGGCGATTTTAGAGTGAATGCCGCTTACCAGGACGCCGCTGAAATGCTCGATCAACAGGAGGTGGATTTTCTTGACATTGTGACTACTCCTCCATCCCATCGAGCCTTGGTAGAACTTGGCGCGAGCCACAGAAAGTTGGTGATTTGCCAAAAGCCCTTTGCGGAAGCGCTGCAGGACGCCGATGCCATGATCGCTGCGTGCGATTCAGCTCATGTTCCGCTGCTGGTGCATGAGAACTTCCGTTGGCAGCGGCCATTTCTCGAAATAGCAGAGCGACTCCGACAAGGCGTTATCGGGCAGCCCCATTCCTTGCGGTTGACTTTCCACCATGCTTACGACATCTATCGCGCCCAGCCTTACTTGCTGCAAACGGAGCGGCTGGCACTGATGGATGTGGGGCTGCACCTGTTCGACCTGGTGCGCGTGCTCATGGGCGAGGTGCGAAGCATTCATTGCCGGACCCAACGTCTCAAACCCTCCATTCGCGGCGAAGACTCGTTTGTTGCCACGCTGCAACATGACTCAGGAATCAGCGTGGTGGATTGTTCGTTTTATTCGCATCGGCGGGTGGACCTATTTCCGCAGACGCTTGCGCTCATTGAAGGGACCAGAGGTTCCCTGGAGCTGATGGCCGATTACCGGCTCGCGGAGAACTCCGACGGAGTCCTCACCGAGACTCGAGTAGAACCGCCCGTGCCGGCGTGGGGTGCGAAGCCCTGGCATGTGATCCAAGATAGCGTGACCAACTTTCAGCGTCATGTGATTGAAGTTCTAGAGGGCCGCGCAAGTGCCCAGCCCTCAGGTGTGCACAATCGTGACACGCTGGCACTGGCATTCGCTGCTTACCAAAGCGCAGAGACGAATGCAAGTATCAAGATTGCTCAACGAACAAGGACCATCCTGTGACTTCAGAACGAATCGAAGCGGACTATCTGATTGAGACGGCCTTCGACCCTCGCTCAGCGGCCGAGGTGATGGCAGGCGAGCAATCCAGCGGCACGTTCGTGACGGTACCGGGCGAGACTGCGGAGTTAAAGGCGCGCGCAGCGGCGTGTGTGGAGCGAATTGAGACTGTAGGTTTGGTGGAGACACCCTCCCTTCCTGGCGCACGCCAGGCAGAAGGAGCAATGATTACATGGGCCAAAGTCACGTTATCCTGGCCGCTCGCCAATATTGGCGCCTCCTTGCCTAATTTGATGGCAACGCTGGCGGGAAACCTGTTTGAGCTCCAGCAGCTTTCGGGATTGCGAATCCTGGACATCAGACTGCCAGCAGCGTTTGCGGCCGCATATCCAGGGCCGAAATTCTCGATCGAAGGCACACGGAGGCTAACCGGGATCGAGCGGCGACCGCTCATCGGTACAATCATCAAGCCGAGCGTGGGACTGAGTCCACAACAGACCGCCGATCTTGTCGCCACGCTCTGTGAAGCGGGCATCGATTTCATCAAGGACGACGAATTGCAGTCCGATAGTCCAGCGTGTCCTTTTGAAGATCGGGTTCGGGCGGTGATGGCCGTCATTTTGCGGCACGCAGAACGCTCAGGCCGTAAGGTCATGTATGCCTTCAATGTGACGGGTGATTTGGATCAAATACGGCGGCGTCACGATTATGTGCTGGCACGAGAGGGGAGCTGCGTGATGGCAAGCCTCAATTCTGTCGGCGTGGTAGGCATGATCGAATTGGCACGTCATACACGCTTGCCAATTCACGCTCATCGCAATGGCTGGGGATATTTGTCGAGACATCCGATGCTTGGCTGGAGCTTCACAGCATGGCAAAAGATTTGGCGCCTGGCCGGAATCGATCATCTTCATGTGAACGGACTGAGGAACAAGTTTTGCGAGTCCGATGAGAGCGTAATTACCTCGGCGCGCTCCTGTTTAACGCCGCTCTTTCCCGAGAAGCCGTGCCTCGCAATGCCGGTGTTTTCATCCGGTCAATCGGCGCGCCAAGTCCCGGATACATTCGCAGCGATTGCCTCTACAGATTTGATCTATGCCGCAGGCGGAGGCATTCTGGCACATACGAATGGCGCGGCCGGGGGTGTTCGAAGCATACGCCAAGCGTGGGAAGCTGCGATGTCGGGTGTCTCATTGGAGTGCTATGCACGGGAACATGACGACCTTGCCGCCGCCTTGAGGAGTTTCGCTGCATGACCGGGCCCATAAGCACACTTCGCGATGGATTGCTGATTTCCTGGTACGGCGACGATTTCACAGGCGCGGCCGCCGTGATGGAAGTTCTGGCGCTGGCTGGACTTCCATCGGTGCTGTTCTTCGATGCGCCAACCCCAGCCCTGCTGGCGAAGTTTTCCGGCTACCGCGGGGTAGGCATTGCCGGAGTCGCACGCTCGAAGGATCCGGAGTGGATGCAAACGCATCTGCCGGAGATATTTGCAGCTCTCGCTGATTTGAACGCACCTTTGACCCATTACAAAGTTTGTTCGACTTTGGACTCTGCTCCGCATCTTGGTTCCATCGGCAAAGCGGTGGAGCTGGCTGAGCCCTATTTTGCAAGCCCCTGGATTCCGTTGTTGATCGCCGCGCCCGCCATTCATCGCTATCAGTTATTCGGCAATCTGTTTGCAAAGGTAGATGGTGTTGGCTACCGTCTGGATAGACATCCGACCATGAGCCGGCATCCCGTAACCCCAATGAGCGAAGCCGACGTGCGAATGCACCTGGCACACCAGACCAGCATTCCCATTGGGCTCCTTGATGCCTTAAGTTTGAACGATAGCGCTGAAACGCATTTGCAATTTGAGCGCAAAGCTGGTCGCCGACTGATCGCGATAGACGTTGTCGACGAGATGAGCCTGATTGCGGCGGGGCGATTGATATGGGAATGCCGCGGAAAAGGGATTTTCGCGGTAGGTTCACAGGGAGTCGAATATGCTGTCACGGCCTATTGGCGCAGCCAGGGCCTCATTGAGACTCCGGTTAGAGTTCCTCAGGGCGCACCGGTTACTCAGTTGGCGGTGGTCTCAGGTTCCTGCTCTCCCGAGACTGCGCACCAGATCGAATGGGCAGAAACACACGGCTTTGATTCGATCCGTTTGGATGTACGTTGTGCATTGAGCGACCGAGAGTGGTCGGCGGAATTGGACAGGGCTACGCTCGCGGGACTTCGAGCGATCCAGAGCGGCCGCGACCCCCTTGTCTATTGCGCACGAGGCCCCGAGGACCCAGCGATCTCTGCATTTCACGAAGCAGTGCAGGCAGTGGGCGCCGATCCTGGCGCGATTCATGAAGCCATTGGTTCCGGCCTCGGAAGAATCCTGGATTCGATCCTTCGAGCAAGCGGCATTCGTCGCGGCGTGTTCGCAGGTGGCGACACATCGACCTATGGCGCGAAGGCTCTGGGGATTCATGCGCTGACGTTTCTGGCCCCGACTGTGCCCGGGGCCCCTCTGTTTCGCGCGCACGCAGACGACCCTGTTTATAGAGATTTAGAAATCGCGTTAAAGGGTGGGCAGATGGGGTCGCCCGACTATTTTGGCCAAATGAAGAACGGCGGCAATGCTGCATACGGAAGGAGTTGACGATGACTACGATTGCATTGTTGGGCGCAGGCGGAAAGATGGGCGTTCGATTGGCGAGCAACCTCAAAGGCTCGAGGTTCGACGTAAGCCATGTCGAGGTGTCAGCGGTTGGGCGGCAACGGCTGATGGATGCAGTGGGGGTGGAATGTGTTGAAGAGGACAGTGCGCTCCGAAATGC
>JBEKCW010000303.1:0-6891 GCA_050014675.1 Occallatibacter sp.
CACGATTGTGGGCGGCACAATCGTGAATGTAGATCCCGTGCGCGACGTGTTGACTCTCAAGATCTTTGGCAAAGAGAAAATGAAGATCCTATTTGACGAGCGCACTCAGGTTTATCGCGATGGGAAGAAGACTTCTCTCCTCGAACTGGGTCCAGTTGGCCACGCTTCAGTCCAGACGGTGTTGGATGGAACAAGCGTGTATGCCATCAGCGTTCATGTACTCTCTGATTCACCCGAAGGCGAGTACCAGGGCAAGGTGCTGAGCTACAACTCAGATACCCGTGAACTCACTATAAGTTCTGTGCTGTCTCGTAAGCCCTTCACGTTACTCGTGCCGGTAAACACCCCGATTGCTCGCGTGGGGCAGGCCGCATTTTCTTCAGGGGCATCTGGAACATCAGATCTAGTCAAAGGCGCTCTCGTTTCGGTCAAATTTGAATCCGACAGCAAGGGTCAAGGCGTTGTGAGTCAAATGGCCATCCTGGCCACACCGGGATCTGCATTTGTGTTCAGCGGGAATGTCTCCGCCCTGGACCTGCACTCTGGAGAATTGACTCTCATTGACCCCCGGGATAATAAAAGCTACCAGGTTGATTTTGATTCCGCCCAGCTCCCAACCAGCCATGATCTCCACCCGGGAGATCACGTGGTGGTGACCACAACGTATGACGGCGCCCGCTACGTGGCCAATGCGATCACTGTCAACTAAGCCCTCTGGACCGCGGCATGCGCTGACTCTGTCGATATCATCCCCTTGCGCATCCGGCTCAGGGGACGGAACGAAGCGCTTGCCTGACCTTGCGAGTCGCCGCCGGCGCCGCCTGTTTCTGCGCAAAGTACGCCGCGCAATGCCCGTCGTGCTTTGTATAGTTGGGACTTCGTGGCGCCGCGGGTGCACTTAAGCATGGTGGCAATTTCGGTGTGATCGAAGCCCTCAACGTCGTGGAGAATAAATATGATCCGATAACCTGGCGCCAGAGTGGCAACGGCGCGATCAATGGCCAGACGGTCGACGGCCCCGGCTTGTACCAGATCACGAGTGCCAAAGCCGCGTCCTATGTGCTTTTCAGGTATATCCGCCGTCAGCTCATCGAGTGATATCACAGGCATCGCGCGCTTCCGCAGGTGCATCAGCACTGTATTGATGGCGAGCCTGTGCAACCAGGTACTGAAGGCCGAGTCTCCGCGAAACGATTCGAGTTTGCGATGCACCTGAAGAAAGGTCTCCTGGGTGAGATCTTCAGCCAGCGCGAAATCGTGCACAATTCTAATGCAGATTGTGAAAACTCGCTTCTTGTGCTGAGCGTAAAGCTCTGAGAATGCATCTGGGTTGCCGGCTTGGGCTTGGCACACTGCTTCGGACTGGCCACGCCTGGCATGAGCCTGAGAAGGCGTGCTCCCCGAGTTCGGAATGGGTCTGGGAGCAAGTAACGAGACGGGATAATTCGAGGTGGCCATTTTTGTCCTTTGCCGGCTTGAGAGCTACTCAGTGGATGAACGCACCGGCTGCGCATAACTGTTAGATCATGAATGGAGCAAGGTGGCCGAGTTAAAGAACCTCAGGCCAGGAACCGTGGTGCAGTTGTTGAACATCGCCTCGCAATTGGGAAAGGCCTGATCGAGTTTTGCCAACGCAATTGACCGATCCAAATCTTCTTGAGGCCCCGATTTAGTCTTCCATTGAGGTGGCCGACTGTCTGTGCCGGATTGCTCATAATGGTTTGGCGGTGATAATTGGGTTGCCTTTCGTTCCCGCGATATTCAACCTGCTAATGCTGCCTTGCTGAAGGCCCTGTAAGTCAAGAGCCACATGTGCGCAAGCGACGCGGCTAATCCGAGAATCAGAATGGTGAAACTGGCACGCAGGACGAATGAGTGGAAGGGACCTGCGAATACAGACGGTGCAAAGATTAATACGATACCGGCATCTGCACCGGTCATCAGAAGCGACACTGTAAGCCTGAGAATGAACAAGCTGGAAACTGCAGGAACAAGTCGGGCGGGCGCCGCGAGGATCGGACGAATATCTGACATAGGTATCTCCTTGAATCGTGGCCTGGAGCTGAGTCGACTGGGACTTGAAACACGCGGCGCTGGTACACTCCAATGGTTCGCGGACAGAGCCGCTGGCGCAGACAATTGAATCTGTGTCAGAGCTATCTTTTTTCCATTGCGAGCGAACTGAAGCGACACGTGATTACGAAACACCCCAAGGTAGTCCCGTATCGACCCTGCAACGCGCGCTAACTTCACCCCGGCGCGCAGCAAGGCAATTCTTCATCGCCCGACTCTACTCCATCCATGCTGAGAGGGATGTGCACTATAGAACATTGAAAGTGAGGTTTCTGCAGGCTGAGTTATAAAGCAAGGATAGGCAATCTCTCCCGTTTGAGTTTGGCTCTGTTTTGTGCTGCCCAATGAAACCGATTCAATTTGGCGCGGCTCAACTTCAAGGTTAAGAGTATGTCCCAAAAGTGAGCAATATTGCACTGTCCTTCCCGCTCGCTTATGCAACCCTGAGAAGTGACCCCTGCAGGTGCGCTCAGTCGCATGTTCAAATGTTTCATCACATCCAGTTCTGCCCTGCCTGGCTGGGCCTTGATAACCGTCGATGCGCCTGCATTGGTTGCGACAACTCCGCTCTCTACCAAACAGATACGGTTGTGTGCCTTGCTGTTTCCGAGCGGCAGATCCATTCTTGGGAGGAAGTCTTAGATGCTTGAACCTGAAAAGTCCGCATTCGATGCAGGGGCCTTCCTGGCGAACGCCGGGCATGGGCGCCGAATCGTCAATTTAAGCAGAATGCAGAACTTCTTCTCGCAGGGAGAAGCTGCGGATTCTGTCTTCTATCTCCAGTGTGGCCACGCAAAGCTAACTGTTGCCTCTGGGAATGGCAAGGAAGCCACCATTACTCTCCTCGCTCCGGGGGACTTCGTTGGGGAAGAGTCGCTTGCGAGCGCAGGCGCGCTGCATACCACCACGGCCACCGCCATAACCGATTGCACGGCGCTGAAGATAGAGAGGGATGCGATGCTCTGCAGCCTGCATGAGGAACCGGCCCTCTCAGAGATATTCATGGCCTTTCTTCTGGCGCGCGGTATGCGCATCCAGTCCGACCTTGTGGAGCAGCTCTTCAACTCGAGCGAAAAACGCTTGGCGCGGATTCTTTTGTTGATGGCGAACTCTGGCGGACTCGCTGATTCGGAAAAGCTGATTCAGGAGATCACGGAGGAAAGCCTGGCAGAGAAGATCGGCACTTCTCAGGAGAGTGTGAGGTTGTTGCTGAGACGCTTTCACGATCTGGGCTACATTGACTACGACCGCCGGATCAGGGTTCATCGGACTCTGCTCAAAATGATACTGCATGACCGGCTACCCGGTGACAACACGGCAACGCCGGAGATCGTCGACCTTGCTAGCTGACAAGGATGATTGGTCCTGATGGAATACTCGAAACTCAAGACATTGCTCCGCCGAGTCATTGTGGTTCCCATGGTGGTGACGACAGCCCTTGCAGGCTTTCTCCTGTGGGAAACATTTGACTTGAACAGATCGTTGCAATTGGTCGATCATGCCGACCGGGTTCTCGATCAGTCCGGGCACCTTCTCAAGTTGCTTGTCGATATGGAATCAGCGAAGCTCGGCTACATTGCAACCGGCGACGAGAACTACCTGCCAACCTACCTGGAAGGGACGAAGCAATTTGACCCCGAATTCCAGGCACTGAATCAGTTAGTTGCGGATAGCCCTTTGCAGCAGCAGAAGCTCAAAGACATCTATGCCGGCTATCAGGAGTCTGAAGAGTACGACAGCCGGATTATCGCTCTTCGCCGTGCGGGAATGGCCGACCCCACTCTCATTCAGGACGAGCTGAGAAAGAGCAAACTGGATACGCTTCGAGAACAGGTCGCGGAATTTCAAAGCGTGGAAGATTCACTGCGTCGCGTGCGCGTTGAAGCTGCGCATCGACGCTGGGTGTTGATGATCACAAGCTGTTTGCTTCTGGGCCTGGGGTCAGGGGGCTTCCTGGCCTTTTTCGCGCGATACCATGCTGAGAAACTGGGCAGCCAGCTGTTGGAGAGCGAGGAGCGGTGGACAGCTACGCTGGGTAGCATTGGCGAGGCTGTTATCGCCACCGACAGCGACGGACGAATCACCTTCCTCAATCCCTTAGCTGCCGCTCTAACCGGATGGGAATTGGACCAGGCTCTGAACCAACCGATCGGGCACGTTCTCAAACTCGTTAATGAGGAGTCTGGATTGACCGCGGATAATGAAGTGCTCCGCGTGCTCAAAGAAAAACAGGTTTTGGCAGTGGCCAACCACGTGGATCTGGTCACAAGGGATGGCCGTGAAATTGCGGTTGAGCACAGTGCCGCGCCAATTCTTGCCGGCGAAGGAAAAGTCATTGGTGTAGTGCTGGTCTTCCGCGATGTTGCCGAGAGGCGCCGGGAGCGCATTGCAACAGCAGAGCAGGCTGCCCTGCTCGAACTCACACAGGACTCGGTATTCGTGATCGACATGGAGGGCACGGTCCAGTTCTGGAGCCGCGGGGCAGAAGCCATGATGGGGTACAGCAAAGCGGAAGCCGCAGGAAAGATCGCGCATGAACTTCTTGTAACGGAGTTTCCTGAGCCGTTCTCTGAAATCGTAGCCACGCTGATTCGCATTGGGCACTGGGAGGGAGATTTGATCAAGACCGCAAAAGACGGAAGGCGCGTTGTGGTGGCCGGCCGCTGGGCTTTGCAAAGGGGCAAGCGCGGCCAGCCCCCCCGAATGTTGGTAGTCAATAGCGATATTACGGAGCGGCGGCGCGGAGAAGAGTTGCTGGTTTTGCAGACAGAACAACTGCGGGCTTTGGCGGACCGTCTGCAGTCGGTCCGCGAAGAGGATCGCAAGAGGGTCGCGCGCGATTTGCACGATCAGATCGGGCAGATTCTGACCGCGATCAAGATGGACATGTCATGGATTAGACGTCATTTGCCGGAGCCGGCACATGAGGTGCTGGCGCGGCTGAAGGAATCCATTCAGTTGATCGATGAAGGTGTGAAGACGGTGCGAGCCATCTGCAGCGGGCTGCGCCCTGGAGCGTTGGATGACCTGGGCCTTGCCGCAGCCATTGAATGGCAGGCCAGCGAATTTACCTCCCGCAACGGTGTCCCCTGCCAGGTCTCTGTTCCTGCTGTCGATTTACACCACGATGGCCACCGAGCTACTGCGACATTCCGCATCTTTCAGGAGTGCCTGACGAACGTAATTCGGCACGCGCAGGCAAAGTCGGTGCGCGTGGCCCTGCGCCAGGATGAGGAGAATATCATCCTGGTTGTGGAGGACGACGGAATAGGCTTCTGTGAAGCGGACCAATCGAGATCTCTAGGGTGTTTAGGGCTCTTGGGCATGAAAGAACGAGCCCAATTCTGCGGAGGCGACGTACATATCTCCAGTTCTCCGGGTAAAGGGACGACAGTCACTATCCGCGTTCCTGTAGACACTCCGCGCGCTGAAAGGAGCGAGCTATGCACATCCTGATCGCGGACGATCATCCCGTCGTACGCCGGGGCCTCAAAGAGATCCTGGCTGATGCTCTGCCTGACGCAGGCTTCTGCGAAGCCGGAAATGGGGATGAGGTGCTGGGCCAGCTAGGCAAATCCGCCGTTGCCCTGCTGGTGTTGGACATCAGTATGCCTGGGCGCAGCGGCGTGGACGTTCTGCGGGATGTGAAACACTCCTATCCACGGTTACCGGTGATCATACTCAGCTGCCACCCGGAGGAGCAGTATGCCATACGCTGTTTGCGAGCCGGAGCAGCTGCCTACATCAGCAAAGAGAGCGCGCCAGAAGAGCTCGCTGTGGCAGCCAACAAGATACTGAGCGGCGGTCGCTACATCAGTGCGAGCCTTGCAGAAACGCTCCTTGCCAATCTGGATGAGCCGGCGGACAAGCCATTGCATGACTCGCTCTCGGATCGAGAGCACGAGGTGATGAAGATGATAGCGGGCGGTGTGCCATTGACGGAGATTGGCAATCGGCTTCATGTCAGCGTAAAAACGGTGAGCAGCTACCGGGCCAGAATTATGGACAAGATGCAAATGAAAAGCAATTCAGAACTTACACGATATGCCATGGCGCACGAGCTCATCGAATAAGTTGGCCTGCCTGAGTAAGAATAACCCTACGTGAATCACGGACTTTGCCGATGCTGCTTTTGTTTAGCCTGGGGTATCGTAGTTAAAGAGCGAGTTCTAAAGTCTGGCCGGCGGAAACAACCATGAATGTACTGATAGCAGACGATCACGCAAACGTGCGACGCGGCCTGAGAGAGATCGTGGAAGATGCATTCGTGGATACACGCTTCTCTGAAGCCTCCAACGGAGCTGAGGTACTGACGCAATTAGTCAACTCTCGACACGACCTGTTGTTGCTCGACATCAATATGCCAGGTCGCAGTGGGCTTGAAGTACTGAAGCAAGTCAAGTGCACCTATCCGCTGCTCCATGTGATCATGGTCAGCGTCCAGCCTGAAAACCAATACTCGGTGCGCTGCCTGCTGGCCGGAGCTGCTGCCTATATCAACAAGAACAGTGCTTCAGACGATCTTGCGCCGGCCATTCGGAAAATCATGGAACGAGGCGCAATGCTTATGAAGAGCTCGTCTGGAAAATAGTTGCAAACCATAGAATATTTGCTTGCAAGTCGAAAAGACTGAATAGCTTCAGATTCGAAACCACTTTCATTCAATAGAGCCGGCATGCATCCTCCGGGTTTGAGCGTGTCGATCAATGTGTTTTGTGTTTATCCTCTCCAAACAACTGCCTTTACAGCAAGTTGAGACGCTACCAGTGAAGCCGCGTCGCATCTGCCTGCGGCTGTGCACAGCCTGCCCAGTGCC
The DNA here is from genome assembly GCA_050014675.1 of Occallatibacter sp. Classification (GTDB taxonomy): domain Bacteria; phylum Acidobacteriota; class Terriglobia; order Terriglobales; family Acidobacteriaceae; genus Telmatobacter. The sequence continues at coordinate 6,890 of JBEKCW010000303.1, forward strand.
AA
>JBEKCW010000304.1:0-6881 GCA_050014675.1 Occallatibacter sp.
CACCCCATCTCAACCCCGGGGCCCCATCCTCCTGAGAGAAGTCGAAGGATCTGCTTCTTGATCTCAACGCGAAAAGGGTGGCATCGACCCAAAACCTGTAAAGAGCACCAAATTAAATCACATTTAATTTCAAGAGCTTAGCCATACTCTTCCCGGCCGGCAATTACGTCCCGATGGCGCACAATTGCAGTAGTCATGAAAAACAGCGCCATCCTCGTAACGGGCTCAGCCTCAAAACTGCAGGCTAAAGCGAGCCTGATTCAAGAACGCGCTGTTTTTTTACCGTGAAACTGTGCTGTCGCCGTCAATGGAATCAATTGCCTGGCGGCTCTCCCTCCACAGTTTCACGGTTTTCCGCTATTCTCTGCCGCCGGGACTATCCAAGTTAGAACTCATACCGAGCTCCGACCTGCAGTGTCCGCGCCTGGTTGGCGCTGGTGACGGTTCCAAAGCCGGACACACCGATGGTAGTACCGGATACGCCAGCCCAGTTCACACGATTCGCAAGGTTAAACGCCTCTCCGCGAAGCGACAAGGTGCTCGTCTCTCCTAAGAATTCCGGCAGCTTGATCTTCTTCACGAGGGTTTGTTCCCAAAGTACATAGCCGGGGTTCCGGAACTCGTTCCTCCCGGCGTTCCCAATGCAACTGGTGCAGCTTGGAGCTGGAAACGCTGAACCGGGGGCGGGATAGTCGACTCCGGTCGCCGAATTCGTTGCTACGGGAACATTGCCGAAAACGCCGGTCAAGAGCTGGCTCTTATTCCAACCCGAGCGTTTGCCGCCGGTGTAATCAGGAATGGAATTGAAACTTCCTGCCGACCCGGTTAAACCGGTCTCACTCATGTCCACCGTATCGTAAATTACGGTAAACGGACCGCCCGTCTGGGCGATTACGTCACCCCCAAGGTTCCATCCTCCAGCAAGGGTCTTTACTACCGGATTCAGGTTATGAGATACGGGGATCTCATAGTTAAAGTAAGAGGTCAAACGTTGGCGAACGTCCAATTGATTATTGCCATACTCCGCTTTTGGATCGTACTGCAGTTCGATCGAGGAACCTTCCAACGTAAGCGGATCTGCAAGGTTGTGCCCCCAGGTATAGGACGTCTGCCACATCAGGCCATGCCAATTCTGGCGTATCTCGGCGATCAGCGCGTTATAGTTTGCCGTCAAGCCGCCGAACGTTGTGCTGATCGAGTTCCAGTCCGGATTCACCAGGTGATTTGTCGGGGCAGTGGAGCCTAAGCACCCGTTGATGTCCGGATTTGTGCCGTCGCCACAGGTGAAATTGCCTGAAGGCCGATTCAAGTCCGATCCCCACTGCTGATTGTAAGAATGCGAAGCGGAGTAGTTGAGACTGACTACCGCGTGCGACGGAAGCTGCTCCTGCACCGCGAAGTTCCAAATGACGGTTTTCGCATTGGGCAGGTTGCGATCAATCACATTGAGATCCGACGGCGATCCCTGCAACGATCCATCCGGATTAAATACCCCGGGAGTTACCGCCGGGTACAAGAATCCATACGGTGGCGGAGCGCCCGGCGTGCCGTAGCTGAGGATCGCCTGCGGGTAGCCGAAGGAGTAGCTGAGCGATCCGTCCGGCGGATCGGTGGTGAGACCTTCGGCCAGGTTGTTGATGTTGCTGATATCGTCGAACAGACCGATTCCTCCACGCAGTACGGTATTCGTCCGGTTCTTGAATGGAGTCCATGCGAATCCCCCGCGTGGTGAAAAATTCAAATCCCGGGGACTGCTGAAAGCATGAGACACCGACCTGGCGGCCACCGACTGCGCAATTTGAGACAGGCTGCTTCCCGAAGCAAAAATGCCATTGGCCCATGGGAGCGAATTTGAGTATGGCGCGGGATTACCAAAATCATCCCAGCGAATTCCAATGTTCGCCGTCAGTCTTGGCGTGACCTGCCAGTTATCTTCGGCATACGCTCCGTAGCGGGTTACGATGGCGTTGCCGATGGATGGAAGATAACCACCGGTTTTGGCGCTGAAGTGACTAAGGTCCAGCTGGCTATCGAGCTTGTCGTTGAGAAAGTCCTCTGTGGAGTTGAAAGTGTTGATAAACGGCCGCGCGAATACATAACTAAAATCCGTCGCCCAGTTATTGGATGCTTCCACGCCGAATGAAAAGTTGTGCCTGCCATGCGTCCACATCACCGCGTCGCGCCCATAATATTGCGCCTCGTTGGTGCCGAACGGTGTGAATTCCGCAAATCCGTCGATGCTGCCGTTGTCATTGATGCTGGTTATAAACGGAACCGTTTCCTGATTCAGGCTGTGCGGCGTGTTGGTGTATTCAAAGTTGAAACTGGTATAAGCAAACGAAGCCGTGTTCAGAAGGTTCGACGAAAACGTATGCGTGTAATTGACCGTCAGGTCATGGCCGCTGGTCGGCGTCTCGCCATCCCACGTCGGGTTCGGGACTTCAGAGTTGGATAGCTGAGTCATCGAGAAGAAGTAGCCGAAGATGCGGTCCCGGTTGTTATGCATGTAGTGATCCAGCCGCACGCTCCATTGGTGTGCCGTAAGAACGGTCGGCAACGCTACGGAGCCCTTCTCGGTGACCGCCATGCCGCATGGGGTATTGAATGACGCAGGGTTGCCGCAGTCCGCACCGAATACCTGCGACCCGGTCTCGAAGTAAGAAGCACCGCTCGCAACCGTTCCATCCGAATTGAGAGATCCGAGCGGAGTCAGACGAGTGGCGGGATTGGGTAGCATGAACTTGGAGACGTCCATCGAATTCGGGTCGGCGGTCGCCATCAGGGCTTGAAATTGCGGCGTCCACCAGTATTGGGCCTGGGAGGCTCCGCCATAATTGCCGGTGTACTCATAGGAACCGAAGAAGAAGGTATGGTTCTTTATGATCGGCCCGCCCCCCGCGAGTTCGTAGATCTGGTCGTGCAGCGCCAGGGGAGCAGCGACAAACCAGTTCAACGCATCCATGATCTTGTCGGTATACAGCCAGTCTCCGGAGAAGTGGAACTTGTTCGTCCCCGACTTTGTGGTCGTATCCACCTGCATCGATGCGGTCGCGCCGTAGTCGACATTGAAGGTCGTTGTCTGTAGCCCGATTTCCGCCACCGACAGCAGGTCGGGAGTGAACATGATTCCACCGTTTCCGTTTGCCAACCCCGTATAGGCAATCGAACTGTTCACCGGAACGCCATCAAGGATATACATGTTCGATTGCCCGGTCAGTCCGTTGGCATCGGCTTCAACATAGTTGCGGTTTGAACTGGCATCCTCCAGCGGGCCGCCGTCGGCCTGCTTTTCTGAGATCCCCGTGGTGCCGGGCGCAAGCCTCATTAAATTCAGGATGGTATTGTCCTGTGACGGCAGGGATTCAACCTGCATGGTGCTCAAGGTATCTACCATGCGGGTTTCGTCGGGATTGAGATCCGCAGCCTCTGACGAACTAACCGTAACCGTTGCGCCCGCAGGCAATATCTCCAGCTTTACGTCCACGCCGGCGGTCTCGTCCGGGGTCACTTTCGTCACCACCCGCGCCTCTTTAAAACCGTTTTGATTGACAGTTACCGTGTAGTTGCCGAGCGGCAGGCTGAGAAAGCGATACACGCCGGCCTGGTTGCTGGTGGTGTGATAAATGATGTTGGTGTCGGTATTGGTGAGGGTGATTGCCGCTCCCGGCACAACTGCTCCCGCCGGATCTGTAATTGTCCCCTGAACGCTACTTGAAAACTGTGCAAAGGCGGGGGAACCAGCCATGCACGACAGGACCGCCAACAACAACGTTGGCAGGAATTTCCCTACGTTAAACGCTTTCATTTGAATTGTGCCTCCGAGAAAGGGGATGGGGAATCTCCATAAAACCAGACACCCGGAACGAGGGCCCAGCCGAATTCCAAAATGGGTTTTTTAAAGGAATCTCGATCTTGCTTTTTAGATGCCGCCCGCCCTGTTTGTGTTCGCGCGCCAGAATAGGTGCCCACGCCTCCACATTGAACCCCAAAACGGGTGTGTTCCAGGTATTTCATCCAGCGAAATAAATCGCTTTGTCTGACAAATGTAAGTCATTTGCTTCTTGGAATTTTTGGCCAAACAACTCCATCAACGCTGGGATCCTGTTGTTTCGGTTTTATTGCGACAAATGAAATGGCTCTTGATTTGGTCCCCGAGAGTCATGGTCTTGCGGGTGGCTAGCCGGGTGCCCCAGGTCCCTCGCGTTTGGGGACCTGGGATAGCACAAACCCAAACCACCCCATCTCAACCCAGCACGACCCCGGGGCCCCATCCTCCTGAGCGAAGTCGAAGGATCTGCTTCTTGATCTCAACGCGAAAAGGGTGGCATCGACCCAAAACCTGTAAAGAGCGCCAAATTAAATCACATTAATTTCAAGAGCTTAGCCATACTCTTCATTGCCGGTAATTACGTCTCTCCGGCGCACAATTGCAGTAGGTATGAAAAACAGCGCCGTCCCTGCACCCACTCCGCCATCAAAAGCATCCAAACCGTAAAACCTGCGAGGTATCACCATGAAAGCAGTTGTGATCCATGAGTACGGCGGCCCCGAAAAGCTGAAATACGAAGACTGGGACGACCCCGTGGCGGGCGACGGGCAGATCCTGGTTCAAGTCGTCGCGGCTGGAACCAATGCCATCGATTGGAAGCTTCGCAGCGGCGCCATGAAGAGTTTCATGCCGCTGGCCTTTCCCGCGATCCTCGGTTACGACTATTCCGGCATCGTTCGCTCGGTCGGTAAAGGCGTTGAGGGCTATCGAGAGGGCGATAAGGTCTTCGGCCGCGCCGGCAAGACCTATGCCGAGTTCCTTCTGGCCGATCTCGCAGGACTGTCCAGGCTCCCGGCCGGCCTCGACCACGTTGAAGCGGCAGCACTCCCGGTGGTGCTCAACACCGGTCAGCAACTCATCGTAGAGGCTGGGAAGGTTAAGCCTGGCCAGACGGTCATCATCACGGGCGCACTGGGCAGCGTTGGCCGTACCGCTGTCTGGGTGGCGAAGAAGCTGGGTGCGCACGTGATTGCCGGTGTCCGCGGCTCGCAGAAGCAGGCGGCAGAGACACTCGGGGCCGATGCCCTTCTCGCGATCGATAGCCGCCAGGAGATGGACTCACTGGGCTTGGTCGAGGTCGTGGCGGATACGATTGGCGGCGCTGTCGGCAACACGCTTCTGGCTAAGGTGAAGGCGGGCGGAATCTTCGCCTCCGTCGTGGGGCCTCCCTCAGACGCTCACCTGCACCCTGTGGTAAAGGTTGTGGCGTTTGGCTCCCATCCTGACGGTGCGGGCATGCGCGCGCTCGCAGAAGACATCGCAAACGGAAAGTTCAAGATTCCAGTCGATCGCACTTTTCCGCTCGCCGACGCGGCAAAGGCGCACGCTGTAGCGGAGAAGGGCGGCATCGGCAAGGTTCTCCTGTTGGCGTGAGCGCTGCGGTGAGTTGGGGGAAATAGGGGCGGCCGGTCTTGGGGCGCCAGCAATCCCCGCGCCTGGATCGCGTGTTATCTTGTGTCCATCAGTCGCGGCCTAGAATTTGGATAATCTGGCGCAGCGCGGTTCGCGAGGCTATCACATGAGCCCATCCATGAAAGATCTTTTTCGGCAGTACCATAGGCCAACTGATGCGGAGCAGAAGACTCTCTGGGAAGAGTGCATTTTCGCGCTGGATGCAAACGCTTTGCTCAACGTCTACAGGTATGCAGATTCCACGCGCAACGATTTCTTTGGGGTCCTCGAAGGACTGGGAGCGCGAGTTTGGGTTCCTTATCACGCAGCAAGGGAATTCTACAAAAACAGAATTGCGGTGATCCGTGAGCAGACGAAGAAGTACGACGAATTGCGGTCCAATCTCTCGAATACGCTAAGCAGCCTTCGGGGTGGGGATTTCAGCAAGAGCGCGTTCCTAAAGATTGATGAGATTGAGGCATTGCTAAAGCCTGTTATCGAGCAAGCACAAGCAAAGATTCAGGAGGGCGAGTTGCGCCACCCCGATCTCCTGCATAACGATCCTTACCTTGATCGGCTCTCGACACTCATCGATTCTTCGGTTGGGGCCGAACCCGAAGCAAAGGCGTTCGATGAGGCATGTAATCGAGCTCAGGTACGCATTGATAAGCAACAACCTCCGGGCTATCGAGACGTACAGAAACCTGCGCCGGACCGGTACGGAGATGTGCTGATTTGGTTCGAGTTACTTGAACATGCACAAAGCACAAAAAAGTCGATCATCCTCGTAACGGATGACGAAAAGGACGATTGGTGGCAAATTATCGCAGGCGAAAAACTAGGCCCTCGTCCAGAGCTAAGAGATGAGATGTGGAGAGCCGTGGGTGTCGAGTTTCAGCTCGCAAGCCCCGCACGTTTTATGGAAGTCGCAGGTAATCAGCTGAACGTGAGCATCTCCAAGAGCAGCGTAGACGATGCGGCCAAGGTGGCCGCCGAAGTACGGGACCGAGCCTTCTCGCTCGACACGGATTTCGAAGGATTCAAGGTAAGCGGTGATTTGCGTGAGCCAAGTCTGCCTCAAAAGCTAGCGCAATACCGGGAAGTTGATAGGGTTGCACAGAACGCGATCGTCAAATGGGTCGTCCGTCGGATGGACATCACCGAAGTGAGTCTCGAGTCCGGCAGGTATGTCGACCTAATGTTTCGAGCTCGGTCGGGTTCGAGATTTAGCGTCTGGGTGCTCTCTCGACGACTTGCGATGGCGGGCATGCTTTTGACCCGTGTACGCGAAGCATTTTTGCAAGCCTACTACGACCAGTCGCGGGGGGACGTCGACAACTACGCGCTGTTTGTGGTGGCTGAAAGCGAGAAGAAAGCTTTAGAAGCAGCGCTTTTATTGAGCAAGCGTCACATTGAACCAATATTCACGATTTCCATCGGT
>JBEKCW010000305.1:0-6843 GCA_050014675.1 Occallatibacter sp.
ATTTTTCATAATTGCGTTCTTCGAGTTTTTGGCTGCTCGCCCAGACAAGAAAAGAATGCAGGCCATCTTCGAATTTCCAGCGAGGGGCGAAGCCCAGCGTTGCCTGCAGCTTTTCAATGTTTGCGCAATTGTGGCGGATATCACCTTCACGAAAAGCGCCAGTCACGGTTACCGTGGAGTTACTCGAGAAGTAGGCGAGAATATGGTCGACCACCTCGGCCACAGTAGTGGGCGTTCCACTGCCGACGTTGAGGGCAACTGGCTTTTGAGCTGTGGCGCAGATGCATCGCATGGTTGCCTCCACGACGTCGTCCACGTATACGAAATCGCGGCTCTCCTTGCCATCCTCAAAAAGATAGACCGTCTCGTTCGCCCGAGCCTGATTGGAGAAAATAGCCAGTATTCCAGTATAGGGATTCTTGAGCGACTGCCCGGGCCCATAGACGTTTTGATACCTCAAAGCAAAGCCGTTGATCCCCAGTGTGGCCGCATACATTAGAACCATTTGTTCCTGCACTTGTTTAGTGAGTCCATACAGGGACGATGGTCGCATCGGGGCAGATTCCGCAGTGGGGGCCATCGCCGTCCCTTGTCCACACATGGGACACTTTGGCTCGAAATCACCGGCCTTCATCGACACCTTCAGGCGCGCATCCGGATAGACCACACCATGCGTGGGACATTGCGCAGCACCCTCTCCATAGACCGCGCGAGATGAAGCGACCACCAAATTCTGAACCGGATACTTGCCGGTCACCAACAGCTCCATCAGGCCTGCGGTCGCACTGATATTCACATCCGTATAGTGCCTTACGCGATACATCGATTGCCCCGTTCCCGTTTCGGCCGCGAAATGAACAACAACCCGTTGGCCGACCAGCGCTTTTTCGCAGAGCGCGTTATCGCGAATATCCCCGCGGAACAATTGGACAGAGTCACGCAGATCATCCGCAAGCTCGAAGTTATCACCGTGAATCTGCGGACAAAAGCAATCAAGAATCGAAACTTTATGGCCGGCGCTGAGCAACCTCCGTGCAACGCGAGAACCAATGAATCCGGCGCCGCCTGTTATGAGTACACTATCCTTCAAACCGCACCCCCGTCTTGTTTTGCTGCATGGAAAGTCATTGTTTCTCGTTGTTCGACATTACGGCAGGAAGCTAGCGAAACCTGCCTATGCCGGTATCGCGCCATACGCTGTCGGCGTTGATAACTTCAGGCAGTTTGAACTCCCACCTTTCTGAGATTTCGTTCTGCACCGGGTCATAAGGCCGCCGCCGCGAAGGTGAAGGTTCATCACATCACACTGAAGCCCCTTATACGGCATCACGGACGCTTTGAGCGGAAGTCGGAGTCGCCGGAATCTCGTGGGCATCGGAGATGGCATACAGGAGAAAGTAGCCGCACATGATAGACGTCACGTTTGTGAAGACGCCTACCAGAAAGAAGGTGGAGAAAGTAGCCGCCAGTGCTGTCTGCAAATAGGAGGTTCGAGACTCAGCCTTTCTGCGGATTTCGGTCCACAGAAACCACGCAAAGACGAGATACAGAATCAATCCAATCAGACCTATGTCCAAAGCAACCGCCAAATAGATATTATCGATATACATCGATACATTTACCGATCCGGCCTTTGAGTTTTGAACAAATCCCATCCCAAATAAAAGCTGCGAAATCGACGTGCTGCGCAGGATCGTGAGGTAATAGTTCCATTCGACTATGCGCTCAGAAAATGAAGCCGTAGAACTGACCCCGCCGGTTCCAGCCGACCCCCCGAAAAGTGCGATGAGCATAATTGGAATTGCCGACAGCATTGCGCCCAACGGCAGCAGTCGGGTACGATTCTTTCCATTCCAGAATGTAATGACCGCGGATGCAATGATGGCCCATGCAAGAGCGGCTATCTGCGTGCGGGCGTCGGCAATCAGGCACATGCCGATGCTGCAGCAGAGGAGCGGAACCGCAATCCAGCGGTAAAGGGGTCGGCGGCACAGGGCTACAAGCAGAGCGGAGATAAAAACAAAGTACAGGCCGCATGCCTGGGGTGCATCGAAGAGACTGAACACTCGTAGCTGACCGCCAAAGGACGCTAAAGCCGAGTGCACCTGGAAGTTGCCATCGTTGCTCGTCGTGGGAAGAATTGGGGCATTCTTGATGTATTGGGCGACGCCCAGCAGCGCACAGACAATCGCAAGGAGGACCAGCGCCTGCAGCAGACGCCGATCACGTATCTTCATCGGAACCAGGGCTGCCAGAACCCCCAAAAAAGCAAGCGAAAAGTAGCCGTTATACCCCAGCGCGATATCGGATGGATCCAGATTCAGCCCGAAATAGAGGTAAAGAGAGTCAAAGAGGAGGTATCCGAAAAAAACAATTGCGACTGCGGAAAGTTGCGGGTTGTTACTGATCCTACCGCCTCGGAGGATGAATATCAGGAGAAAAATGCAGACTAGCAGTATTTTAAGAACGGCAGGCGAGATAGGAACGTTGCCGCCCGTGACGAACATTTCAAGCTGATACATAGCTCCTGTCACGACGAAGAAAGGCGCTGTGCAGAAAACAAATAGCTTAAGCAGGAAGAAGCTCCCGATTCCGCCGGACGGCTCAACGACCGTCACAGGAGGGCGGAAGCCGGAACCTGCCGTCGTCATTCCGGGTTGCGGTATCGGCATGTCGCTTTGCACCATAAAGTCCGTCTCTGTCCAAGATTTCGCAAACTGTGAAAGAGCGATGTGACCGAGAAGCTCTCAATCCCATGATTTTCGCAATTCCGGCATTTTGCGTCCCAGCAACTCTTCCAGGCGGATTATATCCGGGGCGTATATCTGCTGAAGAAGCTTCCGGGATGCTTCGTCCACCGGCGGTTTCTTCCCCGCCCTGTAAAACAGAGCACCGCTCCGCATACGCTCCCAAACGTCGGCTGGGATCAGCTTTTGCCGCAACCTCTTGATCTGTTCGTTACGGCCGAGCCGGTATGCCAACATGGATCGCGGCATTCTGAAGGTGTTAAGCGCCTCAGTCAGGTTCATTGTAACGAAAGGCGCGGGATCGACACCGATGTGGCGGGCTATTCTCAAGAATAGATCCAATGGATTCTTCACCAGATCGTCGAACAGCGAAACCAACACCTGGTCCCGTCCAAAGGTCTCAATATAGCGTTCCACCTGGGAGGCATACATGCCGGCTTCAACATAATTCCAGGATGTAAACCAACTCGTCTTGTCCCGATCCCTATCCCGCTCTATCGCCTCCAGGAAGGTCGGGGCGGTTTCCATATTTCTCGAATAAAGCATCAAGTAAGCCGATTGCGCACGCATCACAGGATCGCGGAGCATAATGATGATTCTTGCTCCCGGGCTGACCTCATGAATTTTCCGAGGAACGTTCGGGTCCCAAAGATAGGAGGTACTGAAATCGCCAATTGCATGGAACCGAGAGGCATCCTGATATTGTTGAAGATACTCCTCGCGAGTCGTGCAACGTCCTTCACCGAATAGTATCTTTGCGGCGCCTGGACTCGTGCCGAAAAACTCCGGCTCCTTCATCTCAGGAACGAATACTTCGGGATGCTTTTGCAGGTGCCCGAAAATGGATGTGGTGCCGCACTTTTGGGCACCCACGACAAAGAGGTTCGGCCAAACTGGTTTTGTTTCATTCATAGGGTGATCGGCAATCCTAGATAATCAAGTGTGTTTAGCTTCCCAAAATGTTCGGGCAGGTGGACCAAGGTTCGTGAGGGACCTAAGTGATTGCGAAGCCGCGATGGTGCGCAATGGCATCTGAGTAGACCTCCGACCACAGCTTCACCCATCTCTCTTTGTCTGCATACACGGCCGCTTCGGTCTGGATGGCCTGCACTTCGGACCTGAGCCGCATCCGATTCTCTGTCGCCCACACTATTCCGCGCAGAAGATCCTCACCATCTCCCGGCGAAAAAACACGCCCGTTCCTGGAATTGATCATCTCCGGAATCCCACCAATCCTGCTCCCGAGAACCGGACGTCCGTACAGGAGTGACTCAAAGACCACGCTGGGAAGCGTATCCTCCCAAAGCGATGGAATCACAGTGATGTCAATCTGCGGAAAGAACTGTTTGGGCTCAACTACACCCAGAAACTCGATGCGGGAATCCCGGAATTTTCCTCGCAGGAACTCCTCGTACCTCGTGTCTCCCGAACCCGCAATCAGAAGCTTCCAGCCGAGCACATGGCTCGATGTCAGCACGTCAAGAAGAAGCTCGATACCCTTGGCTGAGCTCAGTCTCCCTATGTATCCAAGCACCAAAGTACCGTCATTGCACCTGGGTTCCGAGGGAATCTCCTCGCCGGAGATATTGCGAACATTGTAAATACTCCTTACACTCCGCACTCCCTCAAAATACCCTTGACCCGTTAGCTTGTCCGAGATGAACTGACTTACTCCTACGAGGGTATCCACCTGTGGCGACTTGTAGCGGTGCAGGCTGCGCATTACCCTGCAAGATCCGCAGCGGGTTACGCAGCGGCGTCCATTCCGAAACATCGCGGATGTGGCGCACAGAAGATACTGGTCGTGGAGCACCTGAACGATCGGAATCCTGCTTGCAGTCAGAACATCCCAAACCGCAATGCTCCAGCCAGCAAGATTATGAACAGAGGCCACCTCGGGCCTGAACTCCTTAACCACCTTCCGAACATACGAGGCCATCAGCGGGTTATAAACGTCCACCAGGTGCCATAGGTTGCGACTCAAGGCTCCGTGTTTTCCCTGCGAAGTTAAGTCGAACGGAAAATAGAGATTGCGGATACCTGCCCGCCAGACGGGAATGCCGTTGACGAAGTCCTGGTGCAATCCGGCGTTGGGAGACAGCGCCAGGATAGCAACCTCGTGACCAGCCGCACGCATTGCCTCAGCCTGGGTTTGCATCACGCGTTCTGCGCCGCCTACCAGGTTAGGCGCATAGAGGCTGTTGACGTATAAGACTCTCACGGCAGATATCCTCTTTTCGCCATTCACGGCTTCGCCCGGGCACTCGAGCTTGCAGTTGGCATGCGGAATTGGCGCCTTTGCGGCTCTTAGCCGGCACTCGCGGGGCTGACCAGATTCGCCCCATCCATTGGTGCCTCGCTGCGCCGCATGACTATCATCACCAGAATTGCCGTTATTACTGCCAGAGCCCCGTCACTGGCCAGGCTGGACCAAGCCGCTCCCAGCCAGCCATGAGTCGGGATCAGCCAAAGGTTGAGCCCCAGATTCAGCGCCGCCACCGAGAATTGCGCCGCCAGGCGCAAGTGCTGATGGCCGGTAGCTGTCAAGGAGTTTCCCACAACGATGTGGATCCCGCGGAGCAGCGGTATCAGGCAAAGCCATCGTATAGCAATCTTGACACTACCGAAATCTCGACCGACAAGATGAGGAACGAGTGGAGATACTCCCCACAGTATCAGAGCCACTACCACGCCGATGCACACGGCCGCAGAAACAGCCTTAAACGCAAGCTGCCCTACCAGCTTTATGTCCAGATGGCTGAGCGAGAAGTAGCGCGGCAGAATCGCCAGATCAATCGCCGCAATCGGCGTAAAGGAAAAGTCGATTATGCGATAAGCCAGAGTGTAGAACCCATTCTGCAGATTCATGCCGTAATGGCTTAGCATCGTCTTGTCGAAGTCGTTATAGATAGCCTGCGAAGTGGCAGAAATGGAATACTTAAGCCCTTCCCAGATGCGGCGCGCAAGCAAATGAAAGCTGAACGATATCTTCCGAATCGCGGAATGCACCATCAAGACAGCGATCACGGCAGTCACACCCGTGGCAATCAGCACCCCTGCCGACCACTGTACGGCCGTCGCATGTCCCATGGTGAACCACATGACCAGCGATGCTATAAATCGGCTCAGATTGGAGAGCATCGTCAAGATAGCGCTAAGCCGCATTCTCTCGTAGGTCCGGAACACCTTGGTTGCAATATCCAGTATCTGAGTGAACAGGCAATTCGCGATGACCAGGCGAACGATCAGCGCCAGACTATGAACTCCTGTGATCAGAGGGCCCAAGAAAATGAACACAGCCGTGATAACCGCCGTCATACCCAACGTCGTCGCAAGTGCATTGCCCCAGCAGACTGGCGCATTGGAATCTTTTGCGGTGACGTAGCGCATGAAAAGCAGACCGGAGCCCAATGCGCTGTAAGAAGCAACAACGTTAACAAGCGCGTTAACGCCGGAAAACATGCCATATTCCGTAGCACCCAGCAGGTGCGCAAGGAGAAGAAAGTAGGCCGCCTGCAGAAAGAAGCTTGTTCCTTGCCCGACCAGCATCCATGAGGCATTCCTTGCCAGTTTTCGACGGAGGATCGAACGAAAGAAGTCAAGAAAAAAGCGCAATGATAAGCCTCTCCACGCTTGAGCAATCATCTGATCATCTGCTCCATGCTAGAGTCACTTTTCTTTTCATGTGCGCCCAGCATCCGGCTCGCGTGATCTGGTTGCCAGCAACGACGTCGTTGTAGCCGCCGTAAGCGTCTGCAAGCAGAACCTGACGATAATCCTTCAGAAAATACTTCGGGCCATCGCGACCACGGTTGAGCGTGAAGTCGAATACGTTGTAAGGATTGCCATCGTCGCCGACATAGACCCACATGCGAGCGTTCGCGGTTTTGCCCTTGCTCAGCATGGGCATGATCGTGTCGTCAGTGGCCACCACGTGCGAAGCTCGCACTCGCTCCGCCATCAGCTCCCACAGTGGTTCGGCCAGATCGGCCATGTCTCCGCACCACACCGACTGCGTTGCCCGCGAAATCTCGAACCCTTGCCGCTCAAAGATGTCCTCCAAACGATATAACGGGACGTAATCTGAAAACTTGCT
>JBEKCW010000306.1:0-6827 GCA_050014675.1 Occallatibacter sp.
CCGCCGAGGTCAGGTCGGCTCGCCGCGCTATCAACTAGGCGGGACCGTTCATTCAATCGGGAACCGCCAGTTTGCTGGCCGGACTATTCGATGTTCCCTGCCCCGGGTGTCCGCAGCGATCAGAACCTGGCAGCCCTCACCTGCTATTCTCACTCGTTATGCTCCTCGCAATGGCGCTCATCGCAGCGGTTGGCTTCCTTTTGGGGTCTATCCCGGTAGGGTTCCTGCTGGTGCGCATCTTTCGCAAGCAGGACATTCGTTCAGTGGGCAGCGGCAACATTGGCGCCACCAATGTTCTGCGCGCCGGGGGCAAAGGACTGGGCGCGGCAACCTTTGTGCTCGACGTGCTGAAGGGCTGCTCCGCCGTGTGGCTGGGCGCGTGGCTTGGTGCAGTTCTGCTGCCGATGCTTCCCAACCGCGATTTGCAGGCGCTGGCTGCGCTCTCGGCCGTTCTCGGCCACATGTTTACCCCCTGGCTTGGTTTCAAGGGCGGCAAGGGCGTTGCCACGGGATTCGGCGTGTTCCTGGTGGCTGCGCCGTGGGCGGCGCTGGCGGCGATCGGCGTGTTTGCGGTTGTGCTTGCCATCAGCCGCTATGTCTCACTCGGTTCAATCGCCGGCGCTGCCTGTTTCCCGGTCTTTGCATGGTTTATGACCAGCGGCGAGCGGCCGGCTTTTTTCATTGCCGTGCAGTGCGTCGTGGCCCTGCTGATTATCATCAAACATCACCAGAACATCCGCCGCCTGTTGAGCGGCACTGAATCCCGATTCGGAGCCAAAAAGAAGATATGAGCCGCATCAGCGTTTTAGGTTCCGGAGCATGGGGAACCGCCATCGCACTCGCTCTCGACCGCCGCGGCGGCCACGAGATTTCGCTGTGGGCGCACAGCAACGAGCTTGCCCAGGAGATTATCGACGCGGGAGAGAACCGGCAGTTTCTGCCCGGGTTTCCGCTGCCGAAAACGATTGCCGTTACCGCAGATTGCGAGTCGATAACAGAATCCGCAATCGTGATCTCGGTTATACCGTCGGAGTTTTTGCGCCCTTCATTCCTGCGGCTGCGCAACTGTCTCCGCAACGGCCAGTTCCTGGTCAGCGCCACCAAGGGCCTTGAAGACCCCAGCTACATGCGCATGACCGAGGTGGTGTCGTCGGTATTGGAACCGGCTTGCAGGCTGCTTTCGATCGGCGCTATGTCCGGGCCCAGTTTTGCACTCGAGGTGGCGACGGGCCAGCCGACCGCCATCACCGTGGCCTTCAGCGATCCCGATGTCGCTGCACTTATCCAACAGGAATTCTCATCGGAGACGCTGCGTCTTTATACATCGACCGACGTGATCGGCGTTGAACTTGGCGGGGCGCTCAAGAACGTGATTGCCATTGCGGCGGGCATCGCCGCCGGCGTTGGCCTGGGCCATAACTCAACCGCGGCGCTGATCACGCGCGGCATTGCCGAGATTACGCGGCTGGCGGTTGCCTGCGGCGGGCGGCGTGAGACTCTGGCCGGGCTTTCGGGAATTGGCGACCTGGTGCTTACCTGCACCGGCAGCCTGAGCCGCAACCGGACCGTGGGCGAGGCGCTGGGCCAGGGGCAAAAGCTGCCTGAGATTCTGGCTGGGTTGGGCGGCAAAGTTGCCGAAGGGCTGTTGACCACCCGGGCGGCATTGGGCCTGGCGCGGCGTCATTGCATCGAGATGCCTATTACCGAGCAGATGGAGCTGATTTTGAACGAGGGTAAGGATCCGCGCGAGGCGATCAGGGAGTTGATGCTACGGCCTGGGAAGGGTGAGCTTTAGGCGCATTTCGCTGGCGATTGTTGATGCGCTAGAACCGCAACTCAAGCCTCGCGAGCTGTGGAACTGTGACGGCAGTGGCGCCAAGCGATTGATTCCATTGATTGTGGTTTCACCGTTTCACGGTAAAAAAATGGAAGTGTTTTCTCTGGGGCAGCGAGACGGTTGGATTGCTGCTGGCGAGAGCGACTGTTTTTGCTCATCCAAATACCATTGTGCGCCGGTACGGCGTAATTGCATGCAAATGGTGGCGGAGAAATTTTGGCGAGGGGCTTTGCCAAATTGCCGGCCGCAATATGTTCTTGAACAAATTGTTTTCGCGTGTTTCCATGGTTCCCAGTTGCAGGGCGAATTTGCGAGGCAGGAATGAAAGACAGCTTCAATCAATTTACGCGGCAGAGGCAACTCACGCGGCGCGGGGCGATTGGCGCGGCTGCGGCGGCTATGGCTTTCACAGCAGCGGGGTTGCGCGGGACGGCGCAGCAAGCGGCGATGCCTGAGAAACCGTTGGGCGGCGCGAACGGGATGCGCACTTCTCTGCACCAGGAGATCGCGCTCGACGGGACGCCGGAGCGGATCTTCAAAGTGCTGATGGATTCAAAGCTGTTCGCGGCCTTTACGGGCATGCCCGCGACCATCGACCCCAGCGCCGGCGGCGCGTTCACAACGTTTGGCGGGCTGGTTGAGGGCAGAAATGTGGAATTGATCGCCGGCCAGCGCATCGTGCAGGCCTGGCGGCCTACTTCGTGGGACCCCGGCGTTTACTCCGTAGTGCACTTTGAGCTGAAGGCCGCGAACCCGGGAACGATGCTGGTGCTCGACCACACGGGATTCCCCGAGGGCGATTACGACCATCTCGATCCGGGCTGGCATCTGCGGTATTGGGATCCGCTCAAGAAGTACCTGGCCACGCCTCACGAGTAGGCTTGGCCGGGGTTCGCTGCCCTTGTTATCCCGGTGCCCAAGTGCGAGGGACCGGGGGACCCGGCTTCAGTTGCCGGTATACTTACGTCTCCGGGGAAGCGTGCTGGAAACTGCGGATGGTTCCCGGAGTTGTGTTTTCGTCAATCCAATTGCGAGGCGTTTTGTGTCTGATGTCTTCGAGAGAAATCTCATTTACGACGTGGGGATGCATAAAGGAGAGGACTCGGAGTTCTATCTGAAGAAGGGCTTCAGAGTGGTGGCCATTGAGGCCGCTTCAGGCCTGGCTCAAAAAACATCGGAGCGCTTGCAGCAGTACATCAAGAGCGGACAACTTGTTGTGTTGAACGTTGCTGTCGCAGAAGAGGACGGTCCGCTCACTTTTTTCGAAAACGCCGGAGCGAGTGTGTGGGGAACCACCGATCCCAAGTGGGCTGGAAGAAATCGGCGGTTGGGTCAGAGTTCAATTGAAACGACCGCGCAAGGAATGAGATTTGCGAACATACTGAGCAGTTATGGAGTTCCGTACTATCTGAAGATCGATATCGAGGGCGCAGATACGCTTTGCCTGGAAGGTTTGAGAGATTTTGGGGCCAGGCCCAGGTACGTTTCCATCGAATCGACGAAATCGTCATGGACGTTATTAAATGGGGAATTCTCGCTTTTCAAACAGCTTGGGTATTCTCGATTCAAATTGATCCCGCAGCATACCGTGAGTTCTCAGGTATGCCCCAATCCTGCGAGCGAGGGTTTATATGTAGAACATCAATTTGAAGATTGCGCCAGCGGGCTGTTTGGCGAAGAATTGCCAGGCGAATGGATGGATGAAGCTGAAATCCTGAAGGCATACCGGCGCATTTTCCTCAGGTATAAAATTTATGGCGACTCCAGCGTAGCAGCCGCGCTGTTGCGAGCTGTTCGCCCGAAGGCGCCGCCTTCTGAAGGTGGAGGCCAATCGTTGGGAGCGAAATCTTCCCGAAATACAGCCGATCTTTTTACAAAGGCGCTTAGCCTGTTAAAACGCATCATTCCTCCGGTCGGATGGTACGACACCCACGCCACCCTTCCATAGTGCAGAGTTCAAGTTCCCGGTCTCTGGAGTGGTGAGAGGCCGCGGCGGATCTGGTGAGGAAGTGGAAGGCGAGGGAGCCCTGCTGAGTCGTGCATGGTTCAGATTGGGTGGGCTGGGGTTTGTGCTATCCCCGGTGCCCAAGTGCGAGGGACCGGGGGCACCCGGCATCACGGGCCGTCGACAATGCCGATCCGCGGACTCACTCTACTTCACTTCGGGGTTATGTTGGTCACAGGCAGATCCCAGTGGCCTAGGAGAATCTCGAAGCGGCGCTGTTCTTCGTGCTTGTAGGTCTCCTGGTCGGGCCATAGCTGCTTGATGAAGGCCTCTTCGTCGGGGTTCGGCGTGGTGGCTACGGTCGAGTCCTTCCAGGTGATGGTTACACGGTAATCCCAGCGGCCGTCTTCAGTGGTGTGATAGGCGGGCGACTCGATCTTGAGCGCGACGATGCGGCCCGTTGACTCGATTTTCTTGAGCAGCGGCCAGTGGTTTTTTAGAAACAGATCGAGAAATTCCTGCTGATGGCCCCACTGGCATTTGTAGTAGTACTCGATGGTGTAGGGCTGGCCTGCACCGGTCTGCGGGGGTGCGCCCTGCGCCGGTAATGGAAGTGTGAAGCCGACGGCCACGGCCAAAACAATTAGAACGGAAAGAATCCTGCGCATCATTCCTCCAATGAATTGAGAGTTACAGGCATTGTAGCGTTCTGTGGATTCGTGGCACCGCGAATCGCAGCATTTCATGTGAGATCGATTACCGGGAAGCAGGTGAAAGGCTCGCTGACTACCTGCCAGTACGGGACATATTTGAATTGCGGATGGCCATCGATATTGAAATGCAGCGGATGGAACGGGTCCTGTTGCAGACGGCTGAGTATCGCTTCATGGCGCGGGCCGGATGCGGTGAGCACAGCGCTGTCAGAGCCAATGAGCGCCATCAGCACCGGTCCATACTCAAGCGCAAAGCGCGGGTGGCCCTCGATCTGGTCGAGGCCCTCGTAGCGCGTGAGCTTGAGTTGCATGGGCAGAGAAAATTGAATGGTATCGCCAATAAACCAATTGCGAACGAGCGTGGCGTAGGCGCCTGGCGCACCCGTCGCCGCCGGCTTTCCATTGATACGCAGCTCAACCGGCGAGGCAGCCCAGGATGGAATGCGAATGCGTATTTTAGCCAGAGTGGGACGCGATGAAGTTATTGAGAGTGTTATCTCGGACTTATAGGGGAAGTTACCGGACATACTTACTTTCATGTCCGCGCCGGACTGGTTCCATTGAATTGACGCCGGCTCGAATAAGTTGACATAGGGTCCGTCGGGGTCTGTCGAGAAGATGTATTCAGGCATTGACCCGATCAGGCGAGTTCCCTGCCCTTCGCAGCAGGAGTTGGTGCAGAGCGGGACCGCGAGATCGCCTTTCATGCCCGCGAGCCGTGTGTGATAGATGATGCCTCTATCCCCGACCTGATTGGCGAGGGCCACGTTATAGATGGATTTCTCGATCTCGGCCGCGTACTTTTCTTCTTCAGGATGCATGGCCAGGAACCGCTGGTTGAACCGCACCCAGAAGCTGCTGCCGCAGGTCTCGCCTGTCTCGCAGAACGGAAACTGCGCCTCGATGCGGTACGATTTGGGCGGGAACTCGCCAAACTCAGTTATAGCGATCGATCCGCCTACATGCTCCCAGTTATCGTGGTATAACTCCCACGCACCCTCCATCGCGCGAAGATACTTTGTATCTCCGGTCGCGCGATAGATATCGAGATAGGCTTCAAAGTCGGTGATGAGATAGTTATGCGGCCGGTCGTAGGGATATTGCCAGACTACATCCGTATCGCGCTTCGCAAGCCCCTCAAGCCAGTAATTCTCCTGATAGTAGCGCTGGATGACCTCAATATCTTCTGGCTTGCCGACCGGCGTAAAGTACATGCGCG
Organism: Occallatibacter sp.; assembly: GCA_050014675.1. Taxonomy (GTDB): domain Bacteria; phylum Acidobacteriota; class Terriglobia; order Terriglobales; family Acidobacteriaceae; genus Telmatobacter. The sequence continues at coordinate 5,715 of JBEKCW010000306.1, forward strand.
TGTTGGCGATCATTCCCTGTATTCCCTGCGTGCCGCCGCGCATCAACTTTGGCAGATACTCGCAGTTGTCGAACCAGTCGTAGAAGCCGCGCAAGAGCGGGAACGCCTTGGGATTGCCCGCGTAACCTGCTTCGATGAGCCCGTGCGTGACCCACGAGCGCGTGTAGCCGCCGCGCTCGGACTTGAGGATGAGCTCTTCAGGATAGGCCATGATGTAGCCATTCGATTCGCGGCACTCTTCAATGCCGTCGACGATGGCGTTCATCCTGGCGCGAAGCTCGGGATTGTCCATCCAGCGCAGAGTGTTGCCTGCGCCCATGAGAAACCGGCCTGCGCTTGAACCAGGCAGCGTTGTGTCCCAGAAAGGAATGGGCCTGCGCAGCCCCGCTGCGACCGGCTTTCCGGCGCGCTCCCGGAAGGGGCGCAGCATCTCATCCACTGAAAACGAACCGAGCAGATAGTTAATGTTGTTTTGCATTGCGCGGCGAAAGATGTCGCCTTGCGGAGTGACGCCGGTGACTGGGATCGTTACTGCATACGGCACCTGCTGCCATTGCGCGGCGGGGAAAACGTTCGACGGATTATCTGTAAAGATGCCTTCGCCCGTGGGCCGCGGAGCGCGGGTGAGCTGAGCGAGGTCTCTGGGGTTGGCGTAGGCGGGATCTCCGGTTACGGGTTGGCGTTCGGCCACATCGATGCCTGCCGAGAGCACTTCAAATTTAGCCAGCGCGAGCTGATGGCCGACGCCTTGATCGGAATTGCGAAGCTGCGTTGCGGTGAGGCGAATGTAGCGCGCGTTGACGTGCGCGGGCGCATTGAATGCGGTAATTGCGTCGTGGGGATCGGGAAAATCGGCGGCGGTTTGATCCACAAGAAGAAGCGGGCTGCTGAATGCGGGATCGCTTGAAGCCTCGACGCGGAAGCGGAGTGGAAAACCGAAGCTGTTTGCATTGAGATCGCCCGGCGTGAAGGCTGGATAGAGCCGGAGAGCGTCGACGGGCTTTGATGCGCCTAGATCGATCTGGAGCCACATGGGCGTGTCCGGCTGGTGCGCGAGTTGTGAGGCGTAGGGACGGTACCGGGTGGCTGGGTTATAGGCCATCGGTCCCTCTT
>JBEKCW010000307.1:0-6770 GCA_050014675.1 Occallatibacter sp.
CGCCGGTTGGCGTACAACAGAACAGGGCGTCCGCGATGGACGCCCTGTTCTGCGTTTGCATCCTCTAGCGAATCGTCATGAGCCGTTTCAAATCCCCTGTTTCGCCTTGTGGCCTGAGGGCTGCTTCAAAACTCCGCGGAGGGTTCAAATGGGCACAGTAGGCTTGAGCTTCGGCTCGCCCACCAGCGGCGCCGGGTTCGACGTGAGCACAACCGTCTCTGAGATTGTGGCGAACCTGCAGAATGTTGAAACGCCATGGAAGACCCAGCTGACCTCGCTGGAGAGCCAGGACACAGTCATCTCCAGCCTGGGCACTCTGGTCTCGAATCTCTCCAATGACATCAGCTCGCTGACCGACTTTAACGGAATTCTTGCGGAGAAGGAGGGTTCGAGTTCGAATACCAACGTCCTCGAACTTACTTCCGCCTCGGCCTCGGCCGTAGCCGGGACCCACACCGTGCAGGTCAACAGCCTGGCATCCACTTCCAGCGGCTACCTGGCTGAAGTCGCCAACGCGTCCGATACGATCTCGGGGGCAGTCACGCTGCAGGTGGGCTCGAGCGGCAAGCCGCAGACCATCAATATGACCGACGTGAACACGGCCGAGGGCGGCACGACGCTGGCCGATATCGCCAGCTACATCAACTCATCGAACGTTGGCATCGATGCCAGCGTGCTGACTGATGCCACGGGTTCGCGGCTGAGCCTGGTCTCAGCCACCTCAGGTGCGACGGGAAACGTCATCGTTACCGCCAACAGCCTGGCGGCAGCGGCGAGTAACACGCTGGCTGCAACAGTCACTGCCGGAACCGCCGGCATAACATCCAGCGCGACACTGTCTCCGGTGACCAGTTCCACCGAACCACTGACGGGAACACTGACCATCACCGCCGGCAGCGGCGCCGCGCAGACCATCTATCTCGGCAACTCGACTGATTCCGGCGCGCCTGCCGGCGCTCTCGATACCGGAACCTCGACCAACACTCTATCGAGCCTGGAAAGCTTCATCAATGCCAACGCCTCTGCCCTCGGACTCGCGGGCGATAACCAAGGCGCCACGATCGTCACCAACAGTGATGGAACCGCAAGCCTTGAGCTAACCTCGGCTGCCGCCGGCACTACGGGAACGCTCGCCGTCAGTTCCAGCCTGGTAGACAGCGCGACCGCGCTTGGCTATACCTCCGCGGTAACCGGATCGAATGCCAGCCTGACCGTCGACGGGGTCAACCTCACCAGCGCGTCCAATACCGTCACAAATCTTATCCCCGGCGTCACCTTTCAGCTCCTCGCCACATCGTCTGAGCCGGTCCAGATCGTTATCGGCAACGATAACAGCGACGTGGAGAGCACGGTTAGTCAGTTTGTGAGCGATTACAATTCGCTGGTCAGCGCCATCGGCGCGCAGGAAGGCAACACCAGTTCGGGCACCGCGGAGCCGCTCTTCGGTTCTCCTACACTCTCGCTGCTGCAGGAGCAGATTCTGGGCAGCATCAATACGCAAAACCCCAACGGGTATCTCGACACGATCACCAACGCGAGCGACACACTCACGGGCTCAATGACCATTCAAGTGGGCAGCGGCACGGCGAAGACCATCGACGTGCCTTCGTCGAACAGCACGCTTGCCGGCCTGGCCTCACGCATCAATTCGGCAAGCATCGGCGTAACCGCCACGGTTGTATCCAGCAGCTCAGGTTCGCAGCTTGAGCTGCTGTCTCAAACCGAGGGAGCCTCCGGCACACTCACCGTCACCTCGAACGTGACTGACTCGACCACCGGCACGGCATTGAACTACACCGGCAGCGGATCGGACATCAACGACCTCACCAGCCTGGGCATCGGCACGAACGACGACGGCACACTGACCTTCGACTCAAGCTCGCTCGACGCAGTGCTGAACACCGACTACAACAGTGTGGTTGGCTTCTTCCAGAACGCGAACAGCTGGGGCCAGACTTTTGCCACCATGCTGAATAACGCGGGGACGAGTTCGCCGACCAGCATCCTGTCGCTGGCCTCGAGTTCGAACAGCAGCATTGAGTCAAGCCTCAACGCCGAGATTTCGAAAGAGAACACCATGATCTCGGCTGAGCAGAAGAGCTTGACTACCGAACTGAACAGCGCCAACGAAATCATGCAGCAGCTGCCGACCGAGCTGGACGGCATGAACGAGCTTTATTCGGCCATCACCGGATACGGCCAGAGTACCAACGGCTAAGGAGCCAGTAGACAATGGGAAGTTATCGTCAACACGCGTTGGACGGAGCCTCAGCCGTCGACCTGGTGGTTGCGCTTTACGACGGCATTGTGCGTTTTCTGTTTGAGGCGATGCGTGCGGTTGACCGCGGAGATATCGAGGGGCGCAGGGCCGCGTCGAAGCGCGCGCTCGACATCATTATCCACCTGCAGGCACGGCTGCGCATGGATGTGGGCGGAGAGCCCGCGAAGTCCCTGGGCGATTTCTACGTCGCAATTTTTGCGCAGATTCTGCAGGCTTCGCAATCGGCATCGAATGCGCGTTACTCGCACGTGATTGACTGCGTGAAGAATGTGCGCGAGGCATGGCGGGAGGTTGCGCGCGATCCCGGCGCAAACATGGGCGCGCTGCGCTTCGCCGAAAGCGGGGCAGCCGCTCCGTTCGATGGCGACGGAGTGAGCCCTTTGCCGCAAAAGCCGGTGAACTGGACGGTGTGAAAACGCCGACTCGTACCTTAAGACGCCCGGTGCCCATTCATTGAATGCGCCGTGCCCCATTCATTTCGCAGATTCATCGCGAAATGAGTGGGAACGCACAAACTTCTCGGGGCCGGCTTGCCGACTCGCTCTCACCCCGCCACCGTCAACTCTTCTTCAAGTTGCTGCTTCTGGTAAAGGCTGGCGTAGTAGCCGTCGCGCGCCAAAAGCTCGTCGTGCGTGCCAAGCTCAACAATGCGCCCTCGATCGAGGACCGCAATCTGGTCGGCATTGCGCACGGTTGAAACGCGGTGCGAGATCAGGATCGTGGTTGAAGTGGCCGTGTAATCGCGCAGGCCGCCCAGGATGCGTTCCTCGGTGTAGGTATCCACGCTGGCCAGCGCGTCGTCGAGAATGAGGATCGCGGGCCGGCGTAGAAGTGCGCGGGCAATTGCAGCGCGCTGTTTCTGTCCGCCTGAAAGCGTGACGCCGCGCTCGCCGACCATGGTTTCGAAGCCCTGCGGAAACTCCTCGAACTCGAGGCGGATGTGGGCCGCCTCGGCCGCGCGCAAAAGCTCGTCCGCTGTGGCCTGCGGCGCGCCAAACGCCAGGTTCTCGCGGATGGTCTCGCTGAAAAGAAATGTCTCCTGCGGGACCATGCCGATGTTTCTGCGCAATGCGGCCAGCGGGTAATCGGTCACCGGCCGCCCGTCAATGAGCAGCGCGCCTTCAGGCGCGTCGTAGAGCCGGGGGATGAGGTTCACCAGCGTGGTCTTGCCCGAGCCGGTCGGGCCCACAATTGCAAGGCTCGAGCCCGCTGGAATCTTCAGAGAAATGTTTTTGAGAACCGGTGTATCGCCGTAGCTGAAGCTGAGGTTGCGGAGTTCGATATCCCCCCTAAGCCTGTGCTCCTCACCAAAAAGTGAAAACGCGGAGCGGCTGTCGGCGATGGCGGGTTCGACTTCCATCAGCTCATGGATGCGCTTGACCGACGCGGTGCCGCGCTGGAAGATGTTCACCACCCAGCCCACGGCGATGATGGGCCAGATGAGTTGCAGCATGTACGTGTTGAATCCAATGAAATCGCCCACCGTGATGCGATGCTCAATTACCAGGTGTCCGCCGGCCAGCAGCGTAATCACCATGGAGATGCCGAGAATGAATTCGAGCGTGGGCCACAGCATGCCCATCAGCTGCACCAGGCGCAGCGCGCGCGCAATGTACTCGCGATTGAGCCGCTCGAAGCGCCCGATCTCAGACTTCTCGCGCACAAAGGCGCGAATAAGCCGCACGCCGGAGTAGTTTTCCTGCGCCTGCGCCGAGATGTCAGAGAAGCTGGCCTGGATGCGTTCGAAACGGGTGTGAATGAGGCTGCCGAAGTATTGCACCAGGATGCTGGCGACCGGCATGGGGGCGAGCGCCACCAGCGTGAGCCAGGGACTGTAGTGGAGCAGGTAGAAAAGCGCAAAGACGCTCAGGAAGATGGTATTCGCGCTGTACATCAGGCCCGGCCCCAGCAGCATGCGCACCGCGTTCAGGTCGTTGGTCATGCGGGCCATCAGGTCGCCGGTGCGGTAACGCTGGTAGAAGCCCGAATCCTGCGACTCGAGCTTGGCAAACAGCGCATTGCGCATGTCGTATTCGATATCGCGCGAGATACAGATGAGGATCCAGCGCTGCGCGTAGAGAAAGATTCCCTTGCTGAGCGCGATGACGACGATCAGACCAGAAAAATAGAGTATCTGGCGATGCGTTGTGCCTTTTGAGATGGTATCGATGGCGGTGCCCAGCACCCGCGGAAACTGCACCCAGATGATGTTGGTGGCGACGCAGGCCAGCGTGCCCCACAGGTAATCCCATCGGTAGCGGCGCATGTATTTGAAGAGCGGGGCCAGATCGCGAAGCATATGTCTTATTGTATCGATGCGGGTGAATTCGCGAAGACGCATAAATCGCGTGCTGGCGGCTCGACCGCTGCGATTTCCGAGCGCCGATTCGTTATTCCGCGTCTTTTAGTTGCACTTAGCTCAAATTGAACCAGATCGGCAGGAGAGTCCATGCGTCCTCGGCTCCTCGAAAGCATAGCGGCCTGGGCTGCCTCGGCGTGCCTTGCGCTCGCCGCCTGCCCTTGCGCTTTCGGCCAGGCCGGCCTTTCTCCCACCGATGCTCCGCCAAAGCTTCCCGCGTTTGCCGTCACTTCGGTCAAGCCTAACCCGAAGGCCTCCGGCTGGCGCCTTTCGCCAACCCCCGACGGCTGGTCGGGGATGGGAGTATCGCTGCTCAATCTGGTTCAGGAAGCATACTTGCTCGTCGAGCCGGCCAGGATCGAGGGAATTCCGCAGTGGGCTGACGCCCCGTTTGATATCGAGGGCAAGGTTGACGAAGCTGACGCGCCAGCATTTCAAAAACTCCCCTATGACCAGAAGCGGCTCATGCTGCAGGCGCTGCTCGCCGAGCGCTTCAAGCTGGCCGTCCACTACGAACCCAGGACCATGCCGGTCTTTGCGTTGACCCTTGCCAGGGACGGGCCAAAAATGAAGGAGACTACCCCTGAGGAGCTACCGAAGGGCATGAATCCCGAGTTCGGTTATGTTCCCCATTCACGATCGGGCGAGTTTGAGGGCATCAATATGCCCATTTCGTCGTTTATTCATCAATTAACGTTTTGGTCCGGGCGCATGGTGGTTGATAAGACCGGGCTCACCCGCCGCTACGACATCAAGCTCAATTGGTCGCCCGATTCCGACCTGGGCCCCGGCCACGCTTCGGTGAACGACGGACACTCTCCGCTCACGCCGCCAGCTCCCGCCGGCCCATCCATTTTTACCGCCGTCCAGGAACAGCTTGGGTTGAAGCTCGAGCCCGGCAAAGCACCTGTGCAGGTGCTAGTAATCGACCACGTTGACCAACCCGCGCCAAATTAGATCAGCCTTTCGGAGCTCCACCGCCGGCGACCCGGGATCTATTTTCTCTTTTCTCTGATCACTGATCACTACGCTACGTCGGCGTCTTGAGCAGTAGGTAGCCGCCCACCAGGCCAAACAAAATATCCGACGACCAGGCGGCCATGGCCGCTGGCAGATAGTTAACATTACCCATTGCGCCAAAGAGCCCGTCAACCACCCAGAAAGCCAGCGCAACCGAGATTGCTATGGCAATTCCGCTGAGCGAACCGCGCCGGCCCATCGAAAGCGCAAATGGAATGGCCAGCATTGCCATCACCACCGCGACCAGCGGGTAGGCCAGCTTGTGCCACAGCGCCACGCGCAACCGCATGGTGTCGAATCCGCTCTGCTGCAGGTCGCGCACGTATTTCTCAAGCTGCGCAAAGTTCATCTCCTGCGACTGCAGATCTTCTTTCTCAAAGTAATCGGGCGGCTCGTGCACCTCGGCGAAGCCGGTGGAAAGAAAGGTGCGGTAATCGGTCACGCTGGCGCTGCTGATGTCGCGCACCCAGCCATTCTCGAACTTCCACGAATCCGAATCCTCATCCCAAAAGGCGCGGCCGGCAAAGATGCGCCGCGTAAGCGCAAAAGTCTGGGGATTGAATTCGAAGACCGAGAGATTGGCGAATTCGTTGCGATTGGGATCGAAGAACTGGTAGTAGAAGATGCGCGCCGGCTCCCCGGGTTTGGGCGCGCCGAAGATCCACTTCTGCTCGGGGTGCAGATAGGTTTGCGGCGGCCGGCCCTTGATAACGTTGCGCAACGCCTCTTGCCTGCGGTTGGCCTGCGGCAGGTAGTACTGGTCGAAGAGAAAGAGGCTGATGGCAAGAATAACGGCGATGGAAACAATAGGGATCACCAGCCGGTAGAGGCTGATGCCGGTAGCCTTCATGGCTGCTATCTCGCTGTTGCGGTTGAGGACACCGAAGACCACAAGCGCCGCAATCAGCACCGCGAGCGGCGCAATCTGATACAGCATGCTGGGGGTGAGATTCACCAGATAATCGCCGACCGTGACCAGTGAAATGCGATTGCGAATGATGTCGCCAACCAGATCGAAAAAGGTGAAGACGATCATGAGCAGGACAAATGCCGCCAGCACCAGCAGAAACATGTTGACGAATTCGCGGACCACGTATTCGTCGAGTATGC
>JBEKCW010000308.1:0-6764 GCA_050014675.1 Occallatibacter sp.
GAGACGGAGACACTCGATCCACCTGTTTCCAGCGAGCAGCCGCCCGACCCTATGCCGCGGGTAGTCGCATGGATTCAAGCGCGCTGGTCAGGTCGTCGCTGAGCGACTGCTGCGTTTCAGGCGGGAGCTTTTCTCCATGGCTGGTGAGGTAGAAGACGTCGATGGCGGTCTCGCCCTCGGTGTCGATAAGCGCGACTTTGATGTTGCACTGATGCGAGCTGAGGGTGAGCGCGATCTGGCGCAGCAAGCCGGGCAGGTCCTGCGCAACAACCTGCAGCAACGTGGAGTGCGATGAGGACTCGGAATCGAATTCGAGCCGTGTGGGCACTTCGACCTTGATGTTGGCGGGATGGTTCAAATGACTGCGGGCCTCAAGTAATTGCTCCACCGAGATTCTTTGCGCCACCACGTCATGAAGGTTCTCAAGGAAACGGTCTTTCTCGCTCGGGTTCAGTTCGATGGTGCGAAAGACGTCGGTAAAGTGGAAGCTGTCGACAATGACGCCCGCGTCGTTTGAGAAGGCGCCGGCGCGAACAATGTTCATGCCCCACGCGGCCAGGGTGCCCGCCACGTCAGCAAACAGCCTCGTGCGGTCGCGCGTAATCACCGTCAGGTCGAAGAGCTGGCGGTTGGGCCTGAGGTCGAGCTGCACATTGTCTTTGTCGAGATTGAGCGCCATTTGAAAGTGATTGCGAATCTGCTCGGGGAGGCGGGTTTGCAGGTAGCGCTGCGGAAGGCCTTCAAGAAATTGCTTGAGCTGGTCGTATTGGCTGGCGGGAACCATCGATCGAATTCGATTCAGCAGAGTTGGGTCGATCGCGGCGTGATATCGGGTCTCGTCGACTGAGCGGTCCATGAAGTTGGCCGTCGACATGTAGAACTGCCACAGATTTTCGGCCTTCCACGGAGTGAGCGCATCGGGGTTCACGGCTTTGATGTCGGCAAAGGTCATCACGGTGAGCATCTTCAACAACTGCGGGCTGCCAATCTTCTCGGCAAAGCCGCGCACGTTTTCAAGGTCGAAGATATCGCGGCGCATGGCCATCGACATTTCAAGATGCAGCCGGATCAGCTTGAGCACCGACTCGCGTTCTTCGCTGTCGAGGTCGAGCCGGGCCAGGAAGGCATCGGCCAGCTCCACCGACTGGCCGGCATGTTCGCCATTGCGTCGCGCCTTGCCCGTATCGTGCAGCAGCAGCGCCAGCAAAAACAGGTCGAGCCGGTCAATCTCAGGCAGCAACTGGCCCAGCCTTTGCTCGTACTCGTGCGAGGGCTGGCGCAGGCCGTGCACGTTGTCGATGCACAGAAACGTGTGCTCGTCGACCGTGTAGCGGTGGTAGCTGTCGCGAATGACCAGCGCGTCGATGCCGTGGAACTCAGGGATGAGCATCTCAAGCACGCCCAGCGCATGCATGGTGCGCAACGCGTGCGCGGCATGAGGACCAAGCAGCACCTCGCGCAGCGCGTTCCACAGGTACGGCCCCTCGGGAATATGAATGGCCAGCACCGGCAGCGCGTCGGTGATGCGGTCTTCTGCGGCCTGCGAAAGCGTGTAGCCGTGCGTGGCCATCAGCGAGAAGACGCGCAGGATGGCGGCCGTGTCGTTGAATTGCGCACCCGGCTGCACATCGATGCGGCCCTGGTCGAGCAGGAAATCGGTTCCGGCAATGGGGGTTCTGCGCCGGCGAAACTGGCGATAGAAGCTGACCGGAGCCGGCAGATGTTCCATTAACAGCGCGGCGCGGCGATAGATGACGCGCGCGTGCCGGTAATAGGTGCGCATCCAGTAACTGGGGTCGGCGGTTCCGCGGGTCTCAAGGCCGATGGAGCGAGCTGCGGCCTCATCCTGCGATTGCCAGTCGAGCGTGTTGTCGTCGCGCCCGTGGCGGAAGTGCAGAAAACATCGGGCCGCGGCCAGAAAATCGAACGCCGCTTCGGCATCGCCGCGCGCACTCTGGAAAACTCCCCCGCGCTGGCGCGGCCACTCCCTGGTTTCCTTGAGGTGGAAGAGGACGGCGAACCAGACGGCCAGGTGGTAGTCGCGCAGGCCGCCGGGACACTCCTTGAGATTGGGCTCGAGGTGAAAGATGGTGTTGCCGTACTTGGCGTGGCGGCCGCGGGCAATCTCGCCCAGCTTTTGCGTGATGTTGTTCCACTCACTCAGCACCAGGCCGGGGAACGTGACCTGGTGAAGCTGCTGGTAGAGGGGAAACTGGCCGGCCAGGTAGCGGCGGTCGAGCGTGGCCAGCGTGAATTCGAGGTTGTCGGCGTCGAATTTGCCGGCTTCCTTTACGGTGCGCGAACTGGGGCTGGCGCGCAGGCCGATATCCCACATGCCCTGGACGATGGCCCTCACCGCTTCGCGCGACTGCTCCTCGGTCTTCTCGTCGGCGAAGGCGAACAGCACATCGATATCGGAATAGGGGAAGAGATCCTTGCGTCCGTAACCGCCCAAAGCCAGCAGGCAGACGCTCTGCGTGGGCAGGTCAACAAAGGCCCGGCGCCACATTTCAATGAGGATACGGTCCACAACCGCCGACCGCCGGCGGATGGCTGCGGTGCCATCTCCGGTGCGCTCACAGGTCTGGCGGACAAGCGCCATCTCTTTGAGATACTGCTCCCGTAGATCGTCGACCGCGAAAACGACTGGAGTCATAGGGTTGTCTGTGTGGCCTGCCGAAGCAAGAAAGGTGTTCTTACAGAATAAGCGAAGTTTGAAGGGAACGTGAATACTTTGAGCGAATCGGGTACTGGACGGGCGCGAATCAGCCTTACAATTTCGCCTTTAGTTGGTAATCATGGGCGGTAATAGCGAAATACAGGGGATCGGGGAAACAGCCGGGCCTGCGCACCATAGTATTGCTCACTCATCATCAGCCATTGCTTGTTCAAGCGGAGAACGTATCCAATGCGATGGCCTTGCCGCGCGCCCGTAAGCTCGATGGTTTCCGCGATCACCTTCTTGCCTTCCGCGACGGCCCTCACGACTTGAAACTGAGAGGTCCCGGCTGGGATCGATCCGATTCCGGATATGCTAAGGGTAATCGTTTGGGGAGTAATCTGAAGGCGGCTTTCAGCCCCCAAAGCGGCGTGTGCCCGATATTTTTGAGCAAGTTCAGGATCCGACGCCAGGTATTCCGTTAGTTCCGCCATCGATCCGAAGGCCCATAGTTTCGTGATGCCCTCTGCTCCAAGCATCCGCTTCCCAACTTTATTACGCGACACCGACATGGGATCGCGCACCCACTCACCGAGAAAGGATGATAGCGGAGATTGGGGAAAGCCGATCAGCTTCGCCACCAGCCGGCCTCGTTGGGAAAGCCTGAAATGCGAATTGTTACAGCGCGTTTTCGCCGCGCTCGTCGTTGCGGATGCGGATGGCTTCGTCGACCTTGGTGATGAATATCTTTCCGTCGCCGATGCGCCCGGTTCGGGCAGCGCCAACAATGGCCGCGATGGCCTTTTCTTTCAGATCGTCGTGAATCACCATTTCGATCTTTACCTTTGGCAAAAGGTCGACCGTGTATTCGCGGCCCCGATAGAACTCGGTATGGCCCTTTTGGCGGCCGTGGCCGCGGGCCTCGAGAATCGTCATTCCCTCAATGCCTGCCTCAAGCAGCGCATCCTTGACAGCGTCCAGCTTTGACGGCTGGAGAACAGCTTCGATCTTGAGCATACGAAAAATGCCTCGTTCGTTAGCCTATCAGGCGGGGCGTTCGATTGGCAGTCGCCGCTGTTAAAGTTCTTGCGGCGGCCGGCCGGGACGCCGGCTTTGACCAGCTTTCAGCACTTTCTTTGCTTGAACGCGCGTCCCATGTTCATGCACAATGCAGCTGATGGCTGAGAGCTGAAAGCTGGCAGCTAGCTATTGAAGTCGTATCCCTCTTCGCCGTGCTGCGACAAATCCATGCCAGCAGCCTCCTGCTCCGGACTCATGCGCAGGCCCATCACCTTATCCACCACAAACAGCAAAATTAGCGTGCCTGCGATCGATACTCCCCATGAGATGCCAACCGCCGTGAGTTGGTTGACGATCTGCCCCCAGTGCCCGTCGATGCCGCCGGTCGCCACGCCCTTGCCATAAATCGGGTTGATGACCGAGGCCGCAAAGATGCCGGTCAGGATCGCGCCAAGTGTTCCGCCCGCGCCGTGCACGCCGAAGGCATCGAGCGAGTCGTCGTAACCAAACAGGCTCTTAACCTTGAACACCATGAACGAGCAGAAGAACCCGGCCGCCAGGCCGATGACGAGCGCGGACATGGGCTGAACGAATCCCGAAGCGGGCGTGATGGCCACCAGGCCGGCCACTGCGCCCGAGATTGCGCCCAGGGCCGTCGGCTTGCCGTTGTGGAACCACTCGAAGATGGTCCAGCCTAGGGCCGCAGCGGCGGTGGCAAAGTGGGTGTTGATAAAGGCGCTGGTGGCCAGCGGGGTTGCCCCCAGCGCGCTGCCGGCGTTGAATCCAAACCACCCCACCCACAGCAGGCACGCGCCAATAAAACTCAGCACCAGTGAGTGCGGAGCCATTTTGGTTGAGGGGTAGCCCAGGCGTTTGCCCAGGTAAAGCGCCGTGATGAGCGCGGAAACTCCCGAGGTGATGTGCACCACCGTGCCGCCAGCAAAATCGAGCGACGGAATTTTGCCGCCGTTCGCGTTGAGCAGGCCGCCCACGCCCCACACCATGTGCGCCATGGGACTGTAGACCACGATCGACCAGAGCGAAAGAAAAACCGCCATCGAGCTGAACTTCATGCGCTCGGCAAAGGCTCCGCAGATGAGCGCCGGCGTGATGATGGCGAACATGAGCTGGTAGATCATGTAGGTCTGTTCGGGGATGGTCTGCACGTAGAAGTTGTTGGGGTCGACCACGTTCGACACGCCTCTGAGGAACAGATGATCGAAGCCGCCGATAAACAGGTTGCCGTGCCCGAAGGCCAGCGAGTAGCCGCAAATGGCCCAGATAATGGTGACCAGGCACATCATGGCGAAGCTCTGCATCATGGTGCCGAGGATGTTTTTTCTGCGCACCAGGCCGCCGTAGAAGAGGGCCAGTCCGGGCCCGGTCATGAGCAGAACCAGCGCGGCACTGGTCAACATCCACGCGTTGTCGCCCGCCGACTGCGCGTTTTGGACCGCCTGCTGAAGAGCGGCAATCTGCGCCTGGGTGGCGGGTGCGGTGGCAGCAGTTTGAGCGGTTGGATTGGTTTGGGCGGCTAGCGGTAGTGAGAATGTGATCAGTGAAAACAGGAGCAGCAGAAAAGTACAAAATCGGGACATCGTTTTTTGGCTCCGAGATGATGGCGTCCGCGCATGAGCGCGGCTTGAATGAGGTTCAAGAATTGCGGAAACATGCCTTGCGCAACCCCAGGTTCGGGCCGAATTGTTCGCCGGGTGGTGTTTCAAACCTGGCCGCAGAAGATCGTCCGGAGGCCTGAAACGGAGCCACCCATAAAGACAAGCGAAATGCGAGTGTGCTTTTAGACATTTTCATGGCCAGCGAGCCGGAACGCAAGTTTCCACGGCGATCTTGATTGCTTCCTTATGACTTTATTGGGATAGGAACCCGGGCCATTTGAGCGTTGCCGGCAGGTGCAGGGTTTCGTGGGCTGCGTTATAGTGGAAATATGGCGGCTTCGCTAGAGCGCGATCGTTATCTCTTCGGCAACCTGGAGAGCAGCGCCCAAAACCGTGCCAAATTGCAGGAAGTAAGCTACGGCTACGAGCAGCCCGAGGGCGTCTTCCTCACCACGCTCGACTTCGCGGTTAACTGGATCAGAAAAAGCTCGCTGTGGCCCATGACCTTTGGGCTGGCCTGCTGCGCCATCGAGATGATGTCGATGGGTGCCTCCCGTTTCGACATTGCCCGCTTCGGCGCCGAGGTTTTCAGGCCCTCGCCGCGGCAGTCCGACCTGATCATCATTGCCGGCCGCGTATCGCAGAAGATGGCCCCGGTCATCCGCCGGCTCTATGACCAGATGCCCGAACCTAAATGGGTTATCTCAATGGGCGCGTGCGCCACATCAGGCGGCGTGTTTAACAATTACGCGCTGGTGCAGGGGGTTAACCAGATCATTCCTGTCGACGTGTATGTGCCCGGATGCCCGCCGCGGCCCGAGCAGCTGATCTATGCCATCACGCTGCTGCAGGAAAAGATTCTGCGCGAACCCCGCAGCCTGCTCAAAACCCTCAACGTGGAATAAGACCGCCAGCAAATAGGGGCAAACAAAACCAGCTATTCAGCGAAACGCAGACCCCCGGTCCCCGAAGGCGAGGGACCGGGGGCACCCTCATTTGTGGTTTGGAGATATTCCGGGATTGGGGCCACTCGCCTGATAACGCTCCAAAATGAATGCGCGCTTCAGCAGCCGTGCAACAATTCTGTTTAGGGCGATATGACACGAGTTACCAAGTCGTTGTCTTTTGCACTTGGATTCTGGCTCGCGGCAACCGTGGTTGCCGGCCAGCAGCCATTCGAAACAGTCATCACGGTTGATGCGCCCACCATTGCCGGACGGCAAGTTGCGCTGGATGGCCGGAAGAAGCTGTTGCCGTGGCCAATGCCTGACAACACCGGCTACTCGTACTCATCCTATTTCCTCTCCCAATGGACGATCATCTGGGACCAATACAACCGCCAAAGGCTGCCGTACCATTACTGCTGTTTCGATTTCGATCGCACCACCTTCGAAATGACGCCGGACCGCAACTGGGCCAATTCCACCGGATATCTGCGCGCCATGATGGAAGGGTTCATGGAGCGTCTC
>JBEKCW010000309.1:0-6759 GCA_050014675.1 Occallatibacter sp.
GCGCCTTTGGTCGTACATAGCTATGAGAACGCGCCGATGTGGAGTTTTCGCAATGATGTTTTGCCGGTGATGACGAAGATGGGATGTAACTCAGGCCCATGCCACGGCGCGGCGGCGGGAAAGAACGGCTTTAAGCTAACTTTGCGCGGTTATGATCCGGTGACGGACTATTACACACTGACCCACCAGGCACTGGCGCGGCGGACGAACCGGATGGAGCCCGCCAAGAGCTTGATCCTGTTGAAGCCGACCCTAACGGTAGCACATGGCGGCGGACGGCGCTTCGATGTGGGTTCGCCGGAGTACAAGGTGATTGCCGGATGGCTTGCCCAGGGCATGCCGGCGCCCAGTGAGTCGGATGCACGAGTTACTGGAATCCAGGTGCTTCCGCGTGAAGCTTCACTTATTCCCGGGGCCGAGCAGCAGTTGATTGTGACCGCGGTTTTCTCTGACGGCCACACCGCGGATGTTACCCGGTGGGCCAAATACGACAGTGGAGATGAAGGCGTAGCCACGGTGGATAACAACGGTCATGTGACCATGCACGGCTATGGCGAGGCTCCGGTGACCGTCTGGTATCAAAGCCATGTAACATTTTCCCGGCTGCGCATCCCGTTTCCATACAGGCTTGAGGATGCGGTATTCAAAAAGGCTCCCCGCAACAATTACATCGACGACTACGTGCTCAAGCATCTTCAAGCTCTGCACATTCCGCCATCGCCACAGGCCGGCGATGCGGAGTTCCTGCGCAGGGCCTATCTGGATGCGGCGGGAATTTTGCCCACGCCGGCCGAGGCTGAGGCATTTCTTCACGATTCTTCTCCGAATAAACGGGACCGGCTGATCGACGGCCTGATGAAGCGGCCTGAGTTTGTGGATTATTGGACCTACAAATGGTCTGACCTGTTGCTGGTGTCGAGTAATCACCTGGCAAACGATGAAATGTGGAGTTATTACAACTGGATTCACGACAGCGTGGCGAGTAACAAGCCGTGGAATCAGTTTGTGTCGCAAATCGTCACCGCGACCGGCAACACGCTTGAAAATGGCGCGGCCAACTATTGGGTGATCCACCGCGATCCTCTGGACACTTCAGAGAATATGGCCCAGGCGTTCATGGGGATTAACATCAGTTGCGCTCATTGCCATAACCACCCTTTGGCCAAGTGGACCCAGAAGGATTACTACGGGATGGCAAATCTCTTCGCGCGGGTGAGGCTCAAGACTTTTGCTCCGACCGGCTTCCGCGCGGGAGTAGGCCCAATCTTTAACAACGTGACGGTTTACTCGGCGCCTACAGGGGAATTTATGGACGACCGCCTGATGATACCGCTGCCTCCCAAGCCCCTGGATGCGGCGGCGCTGTCGAGCGAGGCTCCGGGAGATACGCGGCAATATTTTGCGAAGTGGCTTACTTCCGAGGAGAATCCCTTTTTTGCGCGAAACATTGTGAATCGCGTATGGCGCAACTTTATGGGTCGCGGGTTGATTGAGCCGGTCGATGATTTGAGAGATACGAATCCGGCGACCAATGACGAATTACTGGACGCGCTGGTGAAGGATTTCGTGGCGCATAACTTCGATGTGGATTACCTGATCCGGACCATCATGCAGTCGGCCACCTATCAGACTTCGTCGAAACCGCTGAAGGAAAACATAGACGACGACAGGTACGGTTCGCACTTTGTGATCAAGCGGCTTCCGGCCGAAGTTCTGCTCGATGCTTATTCGCAGGTGACGCAGGTTCCGGAAAGATTTGATGGGTATCCTGTGGGAATGCGGGGAATGCAGTTGCCGGACACGGCAGTAAAGTCGTATTTTCTGACTGCCTTCGGACGTCCGCCGCGCCAGCAGACGAGAGAAAGCGAGCGTACATCGGTGCCGACCATTACACAGGCACTGCATATTATTAATGGGGAGACGCTGAATAATAAGCTGCGCGCATCGGGCGGCACGCTGGACATGCTGATCCGGCTAGGATTTTCAGATGAGCGAATTCTGGATTATCTCTATCTGGCATCCTTGAGCCGTCATCCGAGCGATTCAGAGCGAGTGGCGCTTCTTGATGGTCTTGCCTCGGCTGAGAAGGAAAAGATAGAGGGCGTTGACGATTCGCGGCGGGCGGCGTTGGTCGATATGTCGTGGGCATTGTTGACTGGCAAAGAGTTTATGTTTAATCACTGATCGGCTACGGGATAAGAAGTTCATGATGGCAGGTTATTCAAAAAACATTCGAAAGATCCGCGACATTGCGGGAATCGTGACTGCATTAACGGCTGTTGCGTGGGCATGGGCGGTAGTAAATCAGGGCGGGGTAATAGAGCCGCACGTGTTGGCTGCGTCGACGCCGAGTTATAGTGCCGATATAGCTCTCATTCTGCAGAAGAATTGCCTGGCCTGCCACTCAAGCACAATGCATAAGAGCGGGCTCATTTTAGAGAGCTACAGCGCGCTCATCAAAGGCGGCAAGCATGGGTCGCCGATCCATCCTCACGATGCGAAGGGAAGCCTCCTCATCCAGATGCTTGAGGGAGACGTAGACCCGCAAATGCCGATGGGCAGCGATCCGCTTCCGGTTTCCGATATCAACCTCATCAAGAGATGGATCGATGGGGGCGCAGAGGGGCCACCCACGAGCGAAGTTACCCTACCGATGGCTATTCCATCCACTCCCGACTTCCCGCCCCAAGTAGCAGTGGTTTCCCCGGTAACATCGGTGAAGTTCTCTCCGGACGGAAAAGTGCTTGCCGTGGGTGGATACCGGGAAGTCCGGCTTATCGATCCGGTTTCAGGCAAGGCGCTGGCCACGCTTGCAGGGCACGCAAACTATGTGCGCTCCCTTGCTTTCAGTCCCGATGGAAAGTTGCTTGCCGCGGCGGGCGGACTGCCACAGATTGGCGGAGAGATCAAGATTTGGGATGTTACTTCGCATCAGCTTGTGAAAACCATGGAAGGTCACAAGGACTGCATTTACTCGATTGCATGGAGCCCTGATGGGAAACTGATTGCTTCGGGGAGTTATGACAGGGCGGTGAAGCTTTGGGATGTAGCTGCGGGCAAGGAAACGCTGAATCTGCAAGATCACATCGACGCTGTGTTTGCAGTGGCATTTGGCCCCGACGGGAAGCGCCTGGCATCCGCCTCACAGGACCGGACAGTGAAGATCTGGGATGTTGCGACGGGAAAGCGCCTCTACACGCTGAGCGATGCTCTCGACGGATTGACCTGCATTGCGTACTCACCTTCCGGCGACCGGGTGGCTGCCGCAGGCTATGACAAGACGATTTACATTTGGAGACTGGGTGACCAGGACGGACACCTGATCGAGTCGCTGATCGCGGATGAGGACAGCTTGCTGGCATTAGAGTGGTCGCCCGACGGCAAGACTCTTGTGACAGCCTCATCCGATGGATTCATCCGGTTTCGCAACACCAAGCTTGACCTGATGGGAAGCATTGATAAGCAATCCGATTGGGTTGAATCGCTGGCAATGAGCCCGGACGGAAAATGGCTGGCGACAGGCCGGTACAATGGCACGCTCAGCCTGTACGATACGGCGACTTACAAAGAAATGAGAGCACAGATTACGGCATTCGATCCCGGCGGCCCGCGTCCGAAGGAACAGAGAGCGGCGGCCAGCCAATGATTGCGAACGACCAAGTTACTGCCGAAGGAACGCGGGAGGTCTTATGAAGTCGACGATTCTTGTTCTTAGCTCATCCATCGCGCTGGTAGTTACGTTTGCCGCTCAAGTGCGCGCCGAGGGGCCGATCATCCCGCCCAGTGTTTCCAGAATCTGGCCTGTGGGAATCGAGCGGGGGACTACGGCCACTTTCACGATCGAGGGGCGGAATCTCACGGGTGCATCCGAAGTAATTTTCGACGCCGCGGGCATGAGCGGCAAGATAACTCGGATTACCGACGTTCCAGAACAGATTGTTGCGCCGCGGGCCGGCCAAGACCTCGCAGCTCAAGTTCCAAGCGGTAAAAAGCAGACTGCCGAGCTTGCAATCACGGTTGCGCAAGAGACCTTGCCGGGCATACACCGGTTGCGTGTCAGGACTCCGCTTGGAACAACGAACAAGATTGTGGTTGCGGTGGGATCGCTGCCGGAGGTGATTGAGCGCGAGAAGTCAATGATGGATTCGCGGACGCCGCAAGTGGTGGAATTGCCCGCGACGTTTATTGGGACCATTGCCGCGGCCGGCGATAAAGACAGTTATGAATTTGACGGCAAGGCCGGCGAAGAGGTGGTCTTTCGGGTGCAAGCTGCGCCGCTAGGTTCCAAACTTCAATCATTACTGGTGCTGAGTGATGACTCGGGACGAGTCCTGGCCGCCGATGGGAAGAACGATAATCACCCCGATGCCGCACTGAGTTATAGGCTCAGCGAAAACGGGAGATATACGCTGACAATTACCGACCGCGACCGTGAGGGAGGGATGGATTATTTCTACCGTGTAGATGCCGGACCTTTACCTTACATTACGAGTTACTTCCCACTAGGCTTGGGCGCGGGAGAAGCGGCGAAGGTTTCGGTGAGTGGCGTCAATCTGGGCGGCATGCATGAAGTGAAGGTTGATGCGCCTGCGACGGCAGACGGTTGGACGACGATTTCGCTTGCGGTGAGCGCGGGCGGCGAACGCGCGCTGAACGAGATGAAGCTCGCGGTTGGTAAGGAGCCGGAGATATTGGAGCAGGAACCGAACGACAGCATCGATCATGCGCAGGTGGTTTCAGTTCCTGTAACTATCAACGGGCACATCGACGGCGGAATGAAAGCGGGCCGCGGTGCGGACGAGGATTATTTCCGTTTTCGCGCCAGCAAGGGCGAGCACCTGAGTATTGATGTTGCGGCGGCGCGGCTAGGGTCCGCGTTGGATTCGGTGATCGAAGTTTTAGACGCGCAAGGAAATGCGATCCCTCGTGCGACGGTTCGCTGCATTAACCAAACCACAACGACACTGTCTGACAGAGATTCGAGAACTGTGGGCATAAGGCTGGTTACTACATCGGAGCTTCGCGAAGGAGACTATCTGATGGTGGGCGATGAGCTTGATCGGATCGATTTCATTCCCGATCAACCCGATGCAGATACCGATTTGAAAGGAATTGATGGCCTGCGTGTGGCTTACCTGGGCACCTCTCCAGATTTCCATGCGGTTAACACGCCAGTTTACAAAGCGCAGATATTGCCCCCCGATGCGGAGTTTCCATCTAACGGGTTGCCCGTCTTTCCTTTGACGTGGCGTAACGATGACGGTGGACCTGGCTACGGGCCAGACTCAAAACTGGACTTTGTTGCGCCGGCCGACGGCGAGTATCTTTTGCATCTGAAAGATGTGCGTGGGATGGAAGGACCGGACTTTGCCTATCGACTTACGATTCGAGATGCGGCTCCCGACTTTCGGCTGAAAGCAGAGCCTGAGAATCCCAACATACCGAGAGGCGGGTCCGCGATGGTAACTGTCTCGGTGGCCGCGATTCGAGATTATCAAGGCCCGATTCATATTGAGGTGAAGGGACTGCCTCAAGGAGTTAGCGCGAAGCCGGCGATCATTCCGCCCGGCCAGGATTCTACAGTGGTGGTGTTATCGGCAGCGCCGGACGCGCCGCTCGACGCACATTCTGGACCGATAAAGTTTGTGGGCCATGCCGAAGTGAACGGCCACGAGTTGGTGAGAACGGCAAACTCGGAAGGTGGAATGGATGCGTCGTTGCAACTTGCTTCCATCACGCCGGCGCCCGATGTGGTGGTAACTACCGAGTCGACGCAAGTGTCGCTTGCGCCGGGAAAAGATGTGTCGGTCATGCTTCATATCGATCGCCATAACGGCTTCAAGGGTCGGGTGCCATGCACGGTGGAAAATCTTCCGCCTGGCGTAAGGGTAGTGAATGTAGGATTGAATGGCGTGCTTGTGACTGAAGCTCAATCGAGCCGCTCATTCACGCTGCATGCCGAGGACTGGGCACAACCGATCACCCAACCGATTTATGTAGTGGCGATGGTTGAATCGAATTCTCCTACGATGCATCCCTCAGAGCCCCTGCTTCTAAGGGTCGAAACGAACAAGCAGACAGCGAGTGCAAGCCCGGGCCCGCCGGAGGACGCCAAGTAACTCAGGTCACGCCTTGCCAAATGAAGCTTGGTAAGGTAAAACATCCTAGTCTAAGATCAATGCCGTTGACCAGCCCCAAAATTTCGCCAAAGGCTGGCCTTGAGGCAACACCGACGCAAAATGGTGGGCGGGCTGCATGCCAATGCGCGCGCGATGTGCGTGTAGAGATTATTCCGGCTTTTCATAAGGAGCATTCACAATGGAACGGTTTTGTATTCGCTTCTGTTTTTTTCTGGTGATGGTCTGGGTTCTAACCGCGGCTGTTGTGGCACAGTATGGCCAAGCTATTGTTCTCACCGTGGATGCAACCAAGACTCCACAGAAGATACTGCATGCTCATCTGACGATTCCAGTCAATCCCGGGCCCCTAACTCTCTATTACCCCAAATGGATCCCTGGCGAGCATGGGCCCGATGGACCTATCGCAAACCTGACTGGGCTCAAATTCGAAGCAGATGGAAAGACGATTCCATGGCAGCGCGATCTGCTGGATGTTTTCACCTTTCATTTGGATGTTCCCACCGGAGTTAGCCATCTTAACGCCAGTTACGACTATATTGAGCCAGGCGGCGGATCGGCTTCGGACAAGCTACTGGTTCTGGAATGGAATGAAGTTGTGCTTTATCCGGCCGGTGTCGCG
>JBEKCW010000310.1:0-6757 GCA_050014675.1 Occallatibacter sp.
GACGCCTTTGCAGGCGTCATCAAGAGCGGCGGCAAAACGCGGCGCGCCGCAAAGATGGTGATCCTCAATGTCGACCATCCAGACATTGTTGACTTCATCGAGTGCAAGGCCAAGGAAGAAGCCAAGGCCTTCTCGCTCATCAAGGCCGGCTACGACGGCAGCGGCCCCGACTCCGAGGCCTACTCGTCGATATTCTTCCAGAACGCCAACAATTCGGTTCGGGTGAGTGACGACTTTATGCGCGCCTACGAGGCCGACGGCGAATTCACCACGGTGACCGTCAAGGAGCGCAAGCCCGTAAAGACCTGGAAGGCGCGCGACATCATGCGCAAGATTGCTGAGAGCACGTGGCTCTGCGGCGATCCGGGAATGCAGTTCGACACCACGATCAACAAGTGGCACACCTCGAAGAACACGTCGCGCATCAATGCGTCGAATCCGTGCAGCGAGTACATGTTCCTCGACAACTCGGCGTGCAACCTGGCCAGCTTTAACCTGCTCAAGTTCCTTACGCCGGCGGGCACGTTCGATATCCCGGGCTACCGCCATGCAATCTCGGTGCTCATCACGGCAATGGAAATTCTGGTGGACAACTCGGGCTATCCCACCGAGTCCATCTCGCGCAACTCGCACGACTATCGTCCGCTGGGACTCGGCTACGCCAACCTGGGCGCGCTGTTGATGGCCTTTGGCCTGCCGTACGATTCCGCTGCGGGACGCGATCTGGCTGCTGCCATGACTGCGATCATGTGCGGCCAGGCGTACCTGCAATCGGCCATCGTCGCGGCCAGTTGCCCGCCGCTTGCTTCAGCTACGCCGCTAACGGCGTCGGTCGAGCGCCAGGGCGGAGCCTGCCCCGGCTTCTACGTCAACCGCGAACCGTTCCTCGATGTCATCCGCATGCACCGCGCCGAAGTCAACAACATCGGCAAGTCGCGCTACTCGGGCGAGCCTTTCTCGGTTCCGCAGCTCGACGCCCTTTTCGAAGCCAGCCGCGAGTCGTGGGACATGGCTCTGCTTTACGGCGAGCGCCATGGCTACCGCAACTCGCAGGTTACCGTGCTCGCGCCCACCGGCACCATCGGCTTCATGATGGATTGCGACACCACCGGCATTGAGCCCGATCTCGCGCTGGTGAAGTACAAGAAGCTGGTAGGCGGCGGCATGATCAAGATCGTGAACAACACGGTACCCGCCGCGCTGTTCAAGCTCGGATATTCGAGCGACGACGTGAATGCGATCGTGAGCTACATCGACGCGACAGGAACCATTGAAGGTGCGCCGGGCATTAAACCGGAGCACCTGTCGGTCTTCGACTGCAGCTTCAAGCCGGCCAAGGGCACGCGTTCCATCCAGTACATGGGCCACATCAAGATGATGTCAGCCACACAGCCGTTCCTCTCCGGCGCAATCTCGAAGACGGTGAACCTGCCCCACGAGGCCACGGTTGAAGATGTTGCAGAAGCCTACGCGGCAAGCTGGCGGCTGGGCATCAAGGCGGTGGCAATTTATCGCGACGGATCAAAGGGCACGCAGCCGCTCAATACCAGCATGGACGCCAAGAAGGAGCCTTCTTCTGCTGATACGGCGGCGCTCCGCGTTCTTACGCACATCTCAGTCTCGCAGCTGCCTTCGGAGGCTGACCTCAAGGCGCTCACCGCGTCAGACAAGGTTGAAGTCTCAACCAAGCAGATTGCGGCGGCGGTGGCTGCCTTCCAAACCGCGCTCGACAATGTTGCCAAGGCGGCTGCGGTTCCACTCTTCACTCCTGCTCCGTTGGCTGCGTCTGAGCCTCACCAGGACCTCAACGCGCCTCCGCGCGCCATTCGTCATCGGCTGCAGGAAGAGCGCGCGTCAATCACGCACAAATTCTCAATCGGTGGCCACGAGGGCTACATCACCGTCGGGCTCTATCCCAACGGGCAGCCTGGGGAAATCTTCATTCGCATGGCGAAAGAGGGATCGACGGTCTCGGGCCTCATGGACGCCTTCGCTACCTCGGTTTCCCTCGCGTTGCAGCATGGCGTGCAGCTAAAGGTGCTGTGCGAAAAGTTTGCGCACACGCGCTTCGAGCCCAGCGGCTGGACCGGCAACGAGCAGATCGGCTACGCCAAGAGCCTGATGGATTACATCTTCCGCTGGCTCAGCCTGCGCTTCTTGTCGGGCACGCAGCTCACGCTGTTTGCGGGGCTTGGCATGCAGTCTCCACAACTGGCTGCGCCGCCATCCATTCTGCCTGAGCCCGAGCCTGAAGATGAGGCCGGCACCTCAAACGTGCAGCTTGCGCGCCTTGCTGAGGAAGTGGCCAAGCGCCTGAACCAGGTGAGCGGCAGCGCGGGCGGACACGCCGGCGGCGGTGGCATCGCCCCTGAAGCACAGGCGTATAAGGCGCCGCAGCAAGCCGCTCCGGAGCCAACTGTTCCGCCCATGCCCAAGTTGCAGGACCGCGGCATTTACCACGCCGCCGACGCCATGCGCGGCATGTACGAGATGGGCGACGCGCCACCGTGCTCCACCTGCGGAGCCATCATGGTCCGCAACGGAAGCTGCTACCGCTGCATGAGTTGCGGGTCAACAAGCGGATGCAGTTAGCTACTTTCTCGTACTCTTAATGGAGCAGACAACTGTCTGCTCCATTTTTTTGAGGTCAGTAAACGACGAGAAATTCGTTTTACTCATACTTAAACGTGACCTCATTTCGTAGTTGATCCCGGCGCCGGCAGCGACGGCAGCGCATAAACGATGCACGTCGAAATGAGCGCCAATAGAAAAGAGGTGCTTCGCCATCCTGTCCGCAGTTCTGAAAGAAAGGAACCTGCAGGGCCCGTGTGCTCATTTGAATTCGAAATCAGATTGTTCATACGTTCCTCATTTTAAGAAGCCCTTGCGGTTCTGCGGTGGATGCGTTTCGTCCTTCAATAGGGACGCACTGTAAAAAGGACAATACTCCCCACCTTACCTTCCTGGTTGCCGAAATCGTAAAGCAGGGACGCCAAAAGCCCGGTCGGGGAAAATGCTAATCGGCGCTGTGATGGATTAGAGTTTCTACGGGGAGAAAATCATGGGTGATTGGTCGCGTAGAGGATTTATCGGAGCGCTTTCGGGCGCGGCGGCTGCAACCGCTTTGGCCGCCCAGGAGGCGGGCTTTTCGGTAACGCGCAGCAGCGGAAAAATCAAGATCACAGACCTGAAGTGCGCAATTATTGGCCGCAATCCGGTGGTGCGAATTGTTACCGATCAGGGCATTTCAGGATACGGTGAAGCAGAAACAGCGAAACCGTATCTCAAGCCGATGGTGCTTTTCTATAAGAACTATCTGCTGGGCGAAGACCCCACAGACGTGAACCGCATCATGCTGAAGATTCGCCGCATGGGCGCTTCAAAGCCCTGGGGCGCTGCGGTGAGCGCCATTGAAATCGCCCTCTGGGATGTCGCCGGACAAGCCGCCGGATTGCCGGTATATAAGCTGCTGGGTGGAAAGATCCACGACCGCGTTCGCCCCTATGGGAACTCCGAAAACAACTCCAAAATGGTGCCCCGCACGCCGCAGGATTACGCCGAGCTCGCGTCGGAGGTGAAGGGAGCGAAAGAGGGCTACACGCTGATCAAGCTGCCCGTCGGCTTCCACAATGAAGCAATGCTCGAAGCCGTTCCCAATGCCTGGTATGACTCGCAATGGACGGGGCGCATGCCTCCCTATATGAATCGCGGCATGCTGACGCAACCTGGCGTCGACCATGTTATCGCCTGTGTTGAGGCGGCGAAGAAGGCTGTTGGCAACGACATTGGCCTGGCGTTCGACTGCGGGCCGGGCTGGACCGTCAAAGACGCCATCCGTTTTGCGCGCGCAGTTGAGCCGTTCGACCTTGCGTGGCTCGAAGACCTCATCACGGGTGACTACACGCCTTACCCCAACGCACAGGTCTTCAAGGAGGTGACAGACAGCACCTCGACGCGGATTCACACCGGAGAAGAAATCTATCTGCGCGAAAACTTCAAGGACCTGATCGAGACGCAGGCAGTCAATGTGCTCGGTCCCGATCCGGAGGACGTGGGTGGCATCGCCGAATTGAAGTGGATTGCCGAATACGCCGATCTCCACGGCATCCAGGTGGCTCCGCACGGAATCTTCGACGGATTGTTTGGCGTGGCCGCGCAGGTGCATCTGGGGGCGGTATGTCCGCAAAACTATATTGCTTTCGAATACGCCAAAGCGCAGCCGGAGTGGTGGAGTGACATTGTGGATGGCCTGCCCGATCCGATCGTCAAGAACGGTTTTATTGACGTTTGGGACAAGCCGGGTCTCGGCATCACCTTTAATGTTCGCGCGGCGAAAGCGCACCTGTCCGATGAGGATCGCGATTTCTTTGACTAAGGATCGAAGGGGTTCGACCAGAACAGCTGTATACGGGCGCGCGACCCTGCTCGGGGTTGCAGTGCGGGGCTTTCGGCTGATCGCCTGGCTGCGTGGTAAGAAGATCGGGTATTTTCTTACTTCACCACTTCCACAGTCAATTCCGTGGGAACTAAATTCAGGGCGACGTGTGGAATCGTGATGAGGTTTGCGGCGTCTGGGACAACTTTTCCAGAATCCACAACCCTGCTCTCACGAACCAACCGCCATGCATAAACCTTTCCCGGTTGAACTTTGAACGACTGCAATCGACGAAGAGTGATGTCTGTTGTGGATACCGACGGCATCATCGAAGGCGGGTTTTTCACGTCTGGATGGGCCAGCCAAAGTTTCATCGCGAAGCTTGATGCTTTGTCTCGCTCGTTGCTCCACCTGAAATAGGCGTTCATCTGACCGGACTCATCGAAGCCCGTCGACGACGTGCCCCACGGCGAACGTTGGTCCGACGAGGCATTTGTGAAAACAGGGTAGGCCGCATTTTTGCGGATCTCGAGCCATGGAAACGAGAGCGCAACAGCGTCTTCAGGGAATTGGACGATAGACGTACTGAAGGCCGTATGACCGAAAGGCGCCCATGCCACAATCAGCGGAAGCTTTTCGGCTAGCGCGGCGCTCAGCAGTTGCGGCTGCGTTTTTGACCAGCTATCGTTCTGCGCCGAGAAATCCACTACGACCGGCGGGTCCGGAAGTCCATTGCCCTGAATTCCCGCCCCTCTTTCCGACTCCGAGGCCTGTGAAGCGTGAGCACCCTGAAAGCCAAATCGAAGGGCCGCGAAATCAGTTCCGGCCGGCACATCCACCAGGACCGCGGCAAAGATATTGCCGTGCGGCAGGCCTATACCCAGCGCGCCGCAGCCGCCCATGGACACGCCGGAAAGATACACCCGGTTGCGATCGATCTTGTATCTCCGGATCACCCACTCGATTGTATCCAGCACCCTCTTTTCGGCAGGCGACAAAGCATGTGGATCTTGGGCATTTTCATCACGCGCCATTTTCCAGCCCCACCATTCATCGTCTGTTGAATTCAGGTAGAGCACATAGCAGCTATCCGTGACTCGCGTCATGACGTCTGCAGGGGTATCCGTGGGCTCGACCTTTCTATTTAGAAACTGGTATCCGAGATAGTCAAAGCCGGTGCGGTTAGCCGAATGCAACACAACGCAAAGAGGAGCGTGTCTTGAATGGCCCTTCGGGAAAACTACATACAAGCTGTTGTGATTTTGGCCCGAATGGGCGGTTTCCCGCGGGTTTGGATATTGCCAGCTGCTCGCCGAGCTAGCAGGATATCCCCAGTCGAGGCGGACGCCATGCGTATAGCGCTCGATCCTTCGGCCATTGAGCGATTGGCTAATTGGATTTGTTCGATCCAATTTTGGCGGCCAATCCTGAGCGGAAGCAGCCATTGCAGTCGACAGCAACGCGATGTGAAGGGTTCCAAAAATGATGGCGCAGGCAATGACGCGCTTCGCGTTTGCGCACCTCGCCAATCCAGGCTCCTGATTGTCCGGTAACATACGAGCAACATAACAGCTGCACCGCGACTCAACCAAGATGCGACAATCGTTTCCCGCTGGCCAAATTGAAATGCGGGCCGATTCGACTCAAAAAGTGATCAACCATGCTCGATCTTGGATTGATGTTACATGGTTGCTTCGATTGCCCGTGCGATTAACGTTCGCGTAACAGTGGGACTGAACGCTAAACACTCCAAGCACTTGTGCCTTTTAACTAGTGTTGATTCGCATTGAGACATGGCGGAAACTTACAGCCTGCGATGCGCTCGGTTATTCTCGTTGCGGTGATTTCGAACCCCTCAGGCCTACGCGCCAAAATAGCAGGGAGCGCCTGTTGTTATTCGGGATTCATTGTGTGGCTTGCGCTGCGATCGGGCGCTGGCTGCTTTTTTATAAGACAGGAGTAGAGATGTTCAGGCCTGCATATCGGATCAAGATTGGAACGTGGATTCTGGTTACGTGCTGCAGTTGGCTCGCGATTGTTGAGCTTGCCGGCGCGCAGCAACCCGGCGTCGATGGAAAGCCTCTGGCTGTGTTCGGAATCGGAGCAGACGACCACACGTCAAGAGATCTGCCCAAATGGATTCCACAGATGGAGGCGATCGGCATACGCAACGACCGGGCCTGCCGCACGCTGTGGTCCGATGTCGAGCCGGAGGAAGGCGAGTGGAACTGGCTGCAATTAGATGAGCAGCTGAGCTACCTTGCAGACCATCACATGGAGTGCTGGGGATTTCTTTATGGCGGCGTGAAATGGAATACAAAGGATGCAGCAGGCGGATTTCCGAGTCATAACCTCGAAGCCTGGTCAAAATATGTCTTCGAA
>JBEKCW010000311.1:0-6747 GCA_050014675.1 Occallatibacter sp.
TTCTGCAATCTCGAACTGCCAGACTACGACGAACATACGGATCCCCGATGGTGCTTTCGATATGTCAATGGTAGCGCAGGGGGCGAGAGAGCAGAGAGAAGAGATAAGAGAACAGGGATCAGGGGTCAGGGATCAGGGATCAGGGGTCAGGGGTCAGGGGTCAGGCGGCAGAGGCCAGGGGCAGACATACCTAAATCGGCTGAGTGGGCCGGATAACCCAATTGCGCCTCGGAACCTCTTACTGTACAGGAGGATGAAAAAATGAAACGCGTTTTTGCAGCGGCTTGCTGCCTTACTCTCCTTGCTGTTCCGGCACTCTCACAGAAGAAACATGCACACGCAACCCCGCCCGCAACCGCCATGACCGACCAGCAGTTTATCGACATGGCTGCGCAGACTGACATGCTTGAGGCCAACCTGGGCCAACAGGCCGCAAATCAGGCTGCGAGCCAGGATGTGAAGGACTACGCGCAGATGCTGGTGAACGACCATACGGCCGACTACCAGCAGCTGAGCGCGCTGGCCGCGAAAGATAACTTCACCGTTCCCAAGGGGCTGGATGACGAACACACCAAGGTGGCGACGTCGTTCAGCAAGCTCAACGGCAAGGCGTTCGACCAGAAATACGTGCACACGATGATCGAGGGCCATACCAAGGCGATCTCGGTGTATACCATGGAGTCGGCGGACGCGCAGAGCGGCGACGTAAAGAGCTACGCTGCGGCGACGTTGCCTACACTGCAAAAGCATCTTGATGGGGCAAAGGACGTGGTGAAGAAGCTTAAGTAGGGTTAATCGGGCGGCATCGGCGGAGGGTCTGGAGACCCTCCGCACAGCCGGTCTGGAAACCGGCGCCACTGGCTATTGGCTACTGGCTATTGGCTATTGGCTATTGGCTGCTCTTTACACCCAGCCTGCGTCGATTACGTAGCTTTGGTTGGTGATCGCGCTCGCGTCGTCCGCGGCTAGAAACATTACCAGCCGCGCTACTTCGTCTGGATCGATCTGCCGCTTGATGGCCTGCTGGCTCAAGATCTCGGCTACGTACTCGGGCGTGTTCACTATCTGCTTCTGCTTTTCGGTGGCAATGGCTCCGGGCATGACCGCATTCACGCGGATATTGTCGCGGCCCAGCTCGTGGGCCAGGGTGCGCGTGAGGCCTACGATGGCCGCCTTTGCCGTTACATAGAGCGGCAGGCCCGTGGACGGAATAACCCAAGAAATCGAGCTTAAGTTGATAACTGACCCGCCGCCGGTCTTGCGCATGTGCGGCAAAACGCCTTGAATCGCGAAAAACTGCGGGCGCAGGTTCACGGCGATCGATTTATCCCAGTATTCGGGAGTCACGTCTTCAATGTTGTGGCGCGCATCGTTGGCGGCATTGTTCACCAGCACTTCGATGGCTCCCAGTTCTCCGGCAATCGACTCAATCGACGTCTTGAGCGCTGCCAGGTTGGTCAGGTCGCAGTGTTTGTAGATTGGCTTCGTGCAGCCCTCGGCGGCCAGGGTGTTGGCCAACGCATGGGCCGGCTCGTCCTGCACGTCGAGGAAGGCAACGCGTGCGCCTTGCCGCGCGAATCCAGCTACGATGGCTTCGCCGATTCCCGTGGCCCCGCCGGTTACGAGGACGCGGCGGCCCTCGAGGCTAGGGTAGCGGCCGAAGCGTGATTGGGTGTTATTCATAAGTATTTCTTTCGCAGGCAATTGTAGTTGGCGGAATATGGAAGTGAGAAGCAAATGCCCGGGCCTGAAGGCCCCGCGTTTTGCGCGCGTTGGTCAGGGGGCCGAAGCCCCCTGCTCCCTCCGCCGGTCCTTTCATGTACGGAGGGCGGGCGCTGCCCGCTCGATCTCACCTGCTGGTACGGCGTCTCCCATCTAAAGGTGCATACTAATAATGTAGGTCGTACTATGCGAGAGAAGCGTTCCCCTGCGACTCTCTGCCATTGAAGCCGGCCACGCAATCTGCAAGTTGGCGCATCATCAGGGGCTGCTATCCATAAGGGCTGCATATAGTTACAGCCTTGTTGAACGAAACTGGCCAGAACGCACGGAGTTGGCGATCGGGTAAGAGTCGATAGTGTGCCCGGCGTGTTAAACGATTTCATGGCTGCCGAACGATGGCTGTTGAAGCATGGGGCGCGGCAGTTGGAGATTTCCCAGACCCGAAACATTTTTTTAATCCGCTTAGTTCGATGGAGAGGGACCAAATGAAAGCTTCTGCTCGTTATCCTGGCATCCGGATTACCGCGAACGGTAATCAACTTGTGTCGTACCATACCGAAACCCGGATCGCCGAAGCCGGTGTGTTTTATCCCATCACCCCATCGACTGAAGGTGGCGAGCTGTTTCAGCAGGCCTATGCCGAAGGCCATTTAAACGTCTTCGGCGGCAACACCATTGCCATTGAAACCGAGGGCGAACATGCCGCGCAGGGCGGAGCCATTGCCCACTCGGTGTGCGGCAAGCGCGTGGTGAACTTTACTTCGGGCCAGGGCGTGGTCTACGGCGTTGAGCAGTACTATCACGCGCCGGGCAAGGGATCGACGATGGTGCTTGAGGTGGGCGCGCGCGCGCTGACCAAGCATGCGCTCAACGTGCACTGCGGCCACGACGATATTTATGGCGCGCTCGACACCGGCTGGATCATGATTTTTGGCAAGGACGCGCAGCAGGCCGCCGACCAGGCGCTGATTTTGCGCCGAGTTACCGAGCTCTCGCTCACGCCGGGCATGAACATCATGGACGGCTTTTTGACCACCCACCTGGAGCGCACCTTCTACAAGCACGAGTCGGAACTGATTCGCGAATACCTCGGCGCACCTGACGATGTGATTGATTGTCCGACCGAGGCGCAGCGCGTATTGTTTGGGCCCACCCGCCGGCGCGTGCCGAAGATGATCGACTTGACCAACCCAATCCTGCTGGGGCCGGTGCAGAACCAGGAACACTACATGCAGGGCATTGTGGCGCGGCGCAATAATTTTGCCGAGCCAATTCTGCAGTTCCTTGAAGATGCATACAAGGATTTCGGCGAGCTGACCGGCCGCTATTACGGACTGGTGACCAACTACAAAACCGAAGACGCCGACACCGTGTTTGTCTCGCTCGGCTCGGCTGCCGAAAACATTGAAGCCGCTGTCGATTACCTGCGCGAGACGCGCGGAGCATCGGTTGGTTCGCTCCACGTCAACGTTATTCGGCCCTTCCCCGAGGCAGCCGTTGTTGCGGCGCTCAAGGGCAAGAAGAACGTGATCATTCTGGAGCGCACGGACGAAGCGCTTTCTCCCGATAACCCGCTGGGCCGCGACATTCGCACCGCATTTTCGAAGGCCGTGCAGGGAACCGAGGGCATCGGCAACATTACGCTCGCTGAAGTGCCTCGCTTCTTCGGCGGCACCTACGGGCTGGGATCACGCGACTTCCGCCCCGAGCACGTGATTGGCGCATTTGAGTACGCAACCGCCGGCCGCGCGCGCCAGGACGGGAAGACCGCAGCCGACGGCGTGAGCTTTATTGTGCTCGGCATCGACCACCCCTACGCGGTTGTCGGCGATGAAACACCGTCGCTGTTGCCCGAGGGCGCGATTGCCGTGCGCCTGCACTCCATTGGCGGGTGGGGCGCTATTACGACCGGCAAGAACCTGGGCGCTATTATCGGCGATTTGAACGATCTGCTCTACGAGCGCGACGGATTGGTCGACGACATCGGCAATCCCAAAGAAGTGATCCACGTCAGCGCCAACCCCAAGTACGGTTCCGAGAAGAAGGGCGCGCCGACCAGCTACTTTATGGTTGCGGCAAAAGATCGCATCCGCGTGAACTGCGATTTGCGCCATGTGACCACCGTTCTTTGCTGCGACCCCAAGGCGTTTACGCACACCAACCCGCTCGACGGCATGCAGGAGGGCGGCTCGTTTGTGTGGGAGTCGGATGAGGAAGGCGCCCAGGCGTGGGAGCGGCTGCCCCAGTGGGCGCGCAAACAGATTATCGATAAAAACATTCGCGTCTTTACGCTGCCCGGTTTCGCCATCGCGCGCAAGGCAACCGATCGCGGCGATTTGCAACTGCGCATGCAGGGCAACGCATTTCTCGGTGCGTTCTTCCGCGTGAGCCCGCTGCTGAAAGAATTTGGCATTACGCAGGAGCAATATCGCGACGTTGTGTTCAAGCAGTATGTGAAGAAGTTCGGCAAGCTGGGCGATGCGGTTGTGCAGTCGAACATGGAAATTATGACGCAGGGCTTTGAGCAGGTGAAGGAGATTGAAGTGGGCGCGCTGGCCGCGGCCGATCGCTCAAGCCTGCGCGGCGAAGCGCTGCTGCCGATTCTGGAGCTGGCTACCGCCGGCGGATCATGCGGAACCGGCTGCCGCTCCACACCCGTTCCCGCGGGCCAGGGTCCGCGCACGCCGGTTTCGACGGTCGCCGCATTCGATGCGGAGTTCCGTTCGCACTACGGCTACAACCAGCCAGCCACGCCGCTCTCAGCCATGGGCGTTATTGCCGCGGCCACCGGCGACACGGCATCGAAATACGTTGCCCGCCGCGAGACTCCGCTCTATATTCCCGAGAACTGCACGCAGTGCATGGAGTGCATCTCGGTCTGCCCCGATACTGCGCTGCCCAACTGCTCGCAGGATTTGAGCACGGTACTTTCGACTGCTGTTTCTTACTACGTGGGCGACGCCGCCGAGCGCAACAAACTGATGCGCGCGCTGCCTGAGATTGAGAAGCGCACGCGCGAGCGCATGCTGGCGGATATCAAAACCGGCACGCCGCTGCCGACGATTCTGCGCGAAGTGACTGAGACGCTCCATACTTCGAGTGAAGCGGGATTCTCGGCCGAGACGAAGACACAGTTCTTCAGCATTCTCGACAAGGTGCCGATGGCTTACCAGAAGGTGAACGCAATCTTCAGTTCGCCGGAGCGCAAGGCGCCCGGGTCGGGCGGCATCTTCTCAATTTTTGTGAGCGACTTGTGCAAGGGCTGCGCGGCATGCGTCACGGCTTGCGGCGATCACGAAGCGCTGAAGATGGTGCAGGAAACCGAAGACGTAAATGCGATTCACGAGACGGGTACGCACTTTCTGGATCTGCTGCCCGACACGTCGCAAAAGTTTTTGGGCCTCTACAACAACGCCAACCCGGCCGACTCAAAGACCGCGACGCTGCGCAACATGCTTATGGTGCGGCGCAATTACGACGCGCTGGTGTCGGGCGACGGCGCCTGCGCGGGCTGCGGAGAAAAGAGTGTGCTGCGCTCGATTGCCGCGGTGACCGAGGCGTACATGCGTCCCGCGTACCACGCCAAGAGCGATCGCTTTGTGGCCAAGGCCGGCGAGCTTGAGAAGACCGGCGTTGCCAAGCTGGAAGCGCTGAAGGCGGCTACGCCAGAAGAGTACGAGCGGACGCGCCAGGCCATTGCGCACCTGATCATGGGCCTGGGCGGCGAAGACACCACTGATACCAAGTCGCGCATTGCGGCTTATGAAGCTGCGCACGGCACAATCACCGATGCGCAACTGGTTGAGGCCATCGCGGCGGTACTGTTGACCGAAGCATTCAACCACAAGAACCTGCAGCCGATCGACGGACGCCTGGCCAATGGCATGAGCGTGATGGCGATGGCCGCGCACACCGGCTGCAACACGGTGTATGGTTCGACGGCGCCCAACAATCCGCATCCCTATCCGTGGATGAACTCGCTCTTCCAGGACGGCATTACCGTGGGCTGGCTGATGGGCGAGAGCTTTATCGTCGATCACGCAAAGCGCTCAGTGATTCCCGAGCGGCTGGCGGACATACTGCTGTTCCGCGACTGCGGACTCAGCGCGGAAGAGTACTACCACTTTACGCACTTTACCGATGCGCTGATGACCGACCAGGAGATTGTGGAGCTGCCTAAGGTTTGGGTAGTTGGCGGCGACGGCGGCATGGGCGACATCGGCTACCAGAACATGTCGAAGGTGATTCTGCAGAACCGGCCCAACGTGAAGGCGGTTATGCTTGATACGCAGGTTTACTCCAACACCGGCGGGCAGAACAGCGACTCGACGCCGATGCTGGGCGGCAACGACATGAACGTGTTTGGCGCAGCCACGCAGGGCAAGAACACTGAGAAGAAGACGGTGGCTGAGACGTTCCTAGCCGGTCACGGCTCGCCGTTTGTGGCGCAGGTCTCGATGGCTAACGCGCCCAAGCTCTACCGGGCGATTCTCGATGGACTGGAGTATCGCGGAACGATGTTCCTGCAGTGCTTCACCACCTGCCAGCCGGAGCACGGCGTTCCCGATGACATGGCTCTGCACCAGGCGCAGCGCGTGCGCGACTCGCGCGGCGTGCCGGAGTTCGTATTCAACCCGCGGCTCGGCGAAAGCTACCAGGAAGCGCTCGACGTGAAGGGCAATCCTTCGATCGATCTCGACTGGTACGAGACCAAGGACAAGGCGAGCGGGGAGATTCGGCGCTACACTGTGGCGCACTGGTGCACGACAGAAGCGCGCTTCCGCAACCACTTGAAGAAGATCAAGCCGGACCCGGCAGCCATGCCGATCAGCCTCGACAACATGCTGGTGCGCATTACGCAGCAGGATGTGGTTTATCGCTACTACCTGAACCCGCAGCACCGCAGCTTTATTCCCGACTTTGGCGTGTACATCACGGTTGAGAATGAGGGCAAGGTAACGTACTACGCGCTCTCGCGCCAGTTGGTAATGTTCTGCGTGGAGCGGCGCAAGGCGTGGCGCATGC
>JBEKCW010000312.1:0-6711 GCA_050014675.1 Occallatibacter sp.
ACCAGGCGGGCGAGCGCCTCGGCCACTTTCCACAGTACGGTTTGCGCGGACCGGCGCGGCTGGCTGGTCGGCGCGAAGGTGTACATGCGGTCCTTGAGCACGTCGAGGTAGAACGAGCTGAGGTCGACAATGGCGAATTCATTTACCGCATGGTAGATGCGATGGAACTCGAAGGCCTCATACCAGGCGAGAATTTTCTCGGTGAGTTCGCGGGTGCGGGCCAGCATGTAACGGTCGAGCGGCAGCAGCTCGGCTTCGGCCACCTGGTCGCGTTCGGGATCGAAGCCGGCCAGATTGCCCAGAAGAAAACGGAAGGTATTGCGCAGCTTTTTGTAAAGCTCGGCGCAGCGGGCCATCAGGTTTTCGCTGGCGGCCATGTCTTCGCGGAAGTCGACCGAGGCAACCCAGAGGCGCACAATCTCGCCGCCCATGCGGTCGGCGATGTCGACGGGGTCAACGCCGTTGCCGAGCGACTTCGACATCGCGCGGCCTTGTTCGTCGAGCGTCCAGCCGGCGGTTGCAACGTGCGAGTAGGGCGCGCGGCCGCGCAACGCAACCGAGGTGAGCAGGGAAGAGTGGAACCAGCCGCGGTGCTGGTCGCCGCCTTCGAGGTACAGGCACTCAGTACCTTTTCCTTCCTCGAATGATTTGTAGACCGCGTTGAGTTCCGGGTCCGCCTCGCACACAGCCAGCCAGCTAACGCCGGAGTCGAACCAGACGTCGAGAATGTCTTTCTCTTTGCGGAAGCTTTCACCGCCGCAGCTCGCGCATTTCGTTCCCGCCGGCAGTAGTGATTCCACGGCCGACGTGTGCCAGGCCTCGGCGCCCTCGCGGTCAAACAGTTCCACGATTCTCTTGTTCAGCGCCGCGTCCATCACCGGTTGACTGCAGCCTTCACACATCAACACGGCAATGGGCACGCCCCAGATACGCTGGCGGCTGATGCACCAGTCGGGGCGCGTGGCGATCATGTTGGTGATGCGCTCCTTGCCCCAGGCCGGGTCCCACTTCACCTTGTCGATCTCTTCAATGGCCAGCTGCCTGTACGTGATCTCAGATCCATCGGCGCGCTTCATCGGGGTTTCAAGCGAGATGAACCACTGCTCGGTGGCGCGGAAGATGACCGGATGATGGCAGCGCCAGCAGTGCGGGTAGGAGTGCTCGAGCGGGGCGCCGCCCATGAGCGCGCCGTGCTCTTCAAGTATGGCCACAATCACTGGGTTGGCCTTCCACACGGTCAAGCCGTCGTAGGCCGGTGGCTGGGCGTGGTGCCAGGCTTCAGGATCGACGTGGATGTGTCCGCCGGCGTCTACGCGGCAGGTGGGGTCGAGGCCGTACTTCAGGCCGGTGTAGAAATCGTCCGCGCCGTGCGCAGGCGCAGTGTGGACTGCGCCGGTTCCAGTGTCGGCGGTGACGTAGGTTGCCAGCACGCCGAGAACTGTGCGATCGAGGAAAGGGTGCTGAAAGTGAACGTTCTCAAGCGCAGCGCCCTTGAAGCGCGCCACTTCGACGGCGTCCTTGAGTGTGTTGCAGGCGAACTTGACGTTCTCAACCAGAGAAGCGGCGATGATGTAGACGTCGCCTTCCAGTTTGAGCGCAACGTACTCGAACTCGGGGTGAAAGGCGACGGCCAGCGACGCAGGCAGCGTCCACGGAGTTGTCGTCCAGATGATGGTGTAGACCTGGTTTGCGGCGAGCAGCGTTTTCAGCGTCTCGTCGTGCACAAAGCCGTCGTCGAGCATGGCGTAGCGCACGTACACCGACGGGCTGGTGTGATTTTCGTACTCCACCTCGGCCTCGGCCAATGCCGTGCGGTCGTGGATGCACCAGTAGACCGGCTTCAGGCCCCGGTAAACAAAGCCTTTCTCCAGGAAGCCGTAGAACGCCTCCAATGTGCGTGCCTCGTAGGCGCGCGCCATGGTTTTGTAGGGGTTCTGCCAGCGGCCGAGGCAGCCGATGCGCTCAAATTGTGCGGTCTGTAGGTCGATATATTTCTGCGCGTAGGCGCGGCAGGCATCCAAAACAGCGGGAGCCGGCATCTCCAACTTTTTGCGGCCAAGTTTTTCGTCGACCTTGATCTCGATCGGCAGGCCATGGCAGTCGAAGCCGGGCACGTAAGGAGCATCGAAACCGGCCATCGACTTTGATTTGACGACAAAGTCCTTCAGTCCTTTGTTCAGAGCGTGACCCAGGTGAATGGGTCCGTTGGCATAGGGAGGCCCATCGTGGAGCAGATAGGCCGGCCGGCCCAGGCGCGCCTTGCGCAACTCCTCATACAGGCCCAGAGACTTCCAATGGGCCAGCCGAAGCGGCTCATTGTGGGGCAGATTGGCTTTCATCGGGAAGGCAGTCTGCGGAAGGGTAAGCGTCGCCTTCAACTCCGGCGTGGGGGACATCGTAACTCCATTACCTATAGCGGAAGTGGTCAAACTTCAGTTTAAACGGCAGGGCGTTGTTTTTTGGGTAACAAAGTACGAGGCGGAGGCGTCTATTATTTATGGGAGCGCGCATTGGACTGGGATACGAGTCTGCGGATGCTGAGATTCCCGTTGATGGGAGTCGCAACTCCGAGACAAGCACAGCCGCCATCAAGCATAATGGATCAATATCGGGACCTCTATTGGGTCCGGGCGTGGAAGCGGTGAAGCTGCAGTCTGTGCATGCGGGAACCACTGAGCCAGCAAAGATTATGGGAAACGATCTACTGACACAGACAGAAACGAGCGCACCGCAAGACCCGGATGAGGGCCATCAGCTTGACTCGTTCCTGGGCAAGGCGTTTGAGCAGAAGCCTCTTTGGACCGAGCTCTACGAAAGCGTGCGCGATGTATTTTTCCCGCCCAAGCTTCCTCCCCTTGAGCTGACATCGACTCCCATTCCGGTTCCGGACCGCATGGCGGTCAAGCCGAATCCGTGGGCGATTGGCATTTCGACCACCATCAATGCGCTCATCCTGCTGCTGATTCTGTTTCTCGGGGTCAGGCAGGTCATCAAGGCGGTTGCGCCGCAGACTTTGACGAGTATCGACGTGGGCGACTTCAAGGCGCTGCCCAAGCCGGATAAGGCCGGCGGCGGTGGCGGCGGCGGCGATCGCAGCATAATACAGGCCAGCAAGGGCAAACTGCCCAAGATTGAAGACAAGCCGATTGTGCCTCCGCAGGTGCAGACGCTAGATAAGCCGAAGATCCCGGTGCTGCCGGCGATCGACGTGCAGAAAAACATTACTCTGCCTGACAATCCAACGCTGCCCGATATCGGCATGAAGAGTTCCACGAGTGTGGTGCTTTCAAATGGTACCGGCAGCGGTGGAGGCATGGGCAGCGGCAGCGGCGGCGGTCTCGGTTCGGGAAGCGGCGACGGCTTCGGGCCCGGTTACGGCGGCAATGTTGGCGGCGGGCTCTATAAGATCGGCGGCGGCGTTTCCGCGCCGGTGCTGGTGCACCAGGTCGATCCCGAGTTCAGCGACGAGGCGCGGCGCGCCAAGTACCAGGGCATTTGCACGATCTCGATCATCGTTGACGCCAACGGCATTCCGCAGAATCCGCACGTGGTGACGCCCCTGGGCATGGGACTGGATGAGAAGGCGCTCGAAGCCGTAAGGCAGTTCCGTTTCAAGCCGGCTTTGAAAGATGGAAAGCCCGTACCGGTGATGATTACGGTCGTCGTGAACTTCAGGCTGTATTAGCGGCGTTTGAGTCGTGCAGCGCTGGTCCCTGACTGGTCACCGGCTCTGACTCTCAACCTTGTCGCACTTCCATGTGCAGCCTGGAGACGGCGCACTCTCCAACCGTCAATCTACAAACTGCCTCTCCCGAGGGGCGCACCCCATCACTTGTCAAGGGCTGCGCAACTCACGCCAATGAATACAAAGCGTTGAGCGCCCTAAATTCCCTGCCGGTCAATACCTGCCTATGTCGCACAATCTTAGATAGGAAAGGACCGGTCCAGCGACATGAACAACATCAGCCACTCCGTCACCTGCGTCGCCGGCCGGGTGGGCCAGCCCCTGATCAGCGATTCCAAGATCATTCGTTTTCTTCAAAAAGCACGCAGAAACAGTGCAGCGGTGATCGGCTCCAATAGAATCAATAGCTTGGAGCAAAACTTCCGCACAGATTCCGTACAGAAACCGTACAAAAGCCACGCAGAAACCGCACAGGACCACCCAGAAACTGTACCCCGGGTCACTCAGCCCTCTGTGAGAAATCCAGGCCAGGCCGCCTCCCGTCAGCGGGCTTTTCCCTGGGCGGCGACGCCGTGGATGGCTGCGTTGATCTTCTCCTGATCGCCGAGATAGTAGTGGCGAACCGACTTGAGATTCTCATCCAGCTCCTGCACCAGCGGTATGCCGGTGGGAATGTTGAGCTCGACAATCTCATCGTCCGGAATGTCCTGGAGGTACTTGACGAGCGCGCGCAGGCTGTTGCCGTGGGCCGCAATCAGGATCTGCTTGCCCGACCGGATGCTGGGCGCAATGACTTCGTGCCACATGGGCAGAACACGCGCCACGGTGTCTTTGAGGCATTCGGTCAAAGGCAGTTGCTCTTTGGTCAGGTTTTTGTAGCGAGGATCGCTCCCCGGATATCGCGGGTCGTCTTCGGTGAGCACCGGAGGCGGCACATCGTAACTGCGACGCCAGATTTTCACCTGCTGGTCGCCGTACTTCTCGGCCGTTTGAGCTTTGTTGAGCCCCTGCAGCGCGCCGTAGTGTCTCTCGTTGAGGCGCCAGTCGTGCTCTATCGGAATCCACATCAGGTCCATCTGGTCAAGCACGCTCCAGGTGGTGCGGATAGCGCGCTTCAGCACCGAGGTATAAACCAGGTCGAAGTTGAATCCCTCCTGTTTCAGCAGGACTCCCGCATCTTTGGCCTCTTGCAGGCCTCTTTCTGAAAGATCGACATCGGTCCATCCAGTAAACAGGTTTTCCTTGTTCCAAATACTTTCACCATGGCGAATTAAGACGATCTTGTACATGTCCCTTCCCTTCGTTCTTCTCTGCATTTGTTCATTTCTATCGGGTCGTTCTTATGAGTTAATGAGCCGGCAAAATGCCGTTTGATTGGCGCCGCGCTGGCGGGCGACGGCATCCATCTCAATTGTCTCAAAAGTGGCTGAAGCGGGCAGCGCGATATGAATTCGCCCCGACCTTAGGATTCGCGGTGTTTCAAGCGCATTCACGGGCGAGGCGTTGGGGTCTTTGTACGGGTCGGGGAGCTTGGAACGGGGGAGGGCTGAAGGCGGTTTTTATTCGACGCGGCCTGCCAGGACACTGACCGCTTGTATTTGTCCTGATTGGCTTGGTTGGAGTCCCACCCTTTCGCCGGAAAGAAGGCGAAAGGGTGGGGTGCGGAGCTGGAACAGGATGAAACGCTTGGAGGCCTAGCGCATCAGGCCAGTAGTCACGCCTAATGCGTGAGTCGCGATGCCGGCTGTGGGCGGAATCCACCAGTGGTGCGCATTGTGCTTCTTCTCCAGATAACTTAAGACCGAACCGTAGGTCACAAGAGAAAGGTCGATGGACACCTGTCCCGCCAGGGACGAAGGCATAAGGGGGTTGCCTTCGCGGCATTGATGGCTTGCAATGCAACGCTGCGTCATGGCCACGTCGAACATCGCCAATCCAAGGTGAAGCGCGTTGAGGGTCAGATACTTTCCATCGATGACGCGGGTGCGGGGCGCGGGGCGCACGGGCACAAAGCTCATTGACGCGGCAAACGGCTCGGCCGATGCGGCCGAGCTGCTGAAACCGGACGCGTCCGATTCTTCCGCTGCCATGGCCAGATGCACCTGCGGATCGGGAGCCGAGGGAAGCTGCGCAAACGATGATGCAGGCAAGGCCGCGTGTACCTGGGGTTGGGGGGTCTCTGAGATTTGTGCCTGCGAGTTTTGCTGCGCCATGCCAGCCGGCACGCCGATGGCCAGCATCAGCCCAAGGGCCACGGCATAGATCGCATTCGAGTTGCTCTCGCGGCGATCGGCAGCCAGATTGAGTGAGCGGCTCGGTTGAACACGAACCAAGGGGGATTGAGGAAGTGCAAGGCTGCTGTTAAAAGTGAGTTCCATTTGAGTGTCTCCGCCTCCAAAGTTGAATCGCGAAAATCACGATTCTGTCCTTTGTTAATGCACCTCCTGTGCCATCCTTTGAAGGGCGGACGAGCTATTTTGTAAGCTGCTGATTAATAGATATATATTTCGATTATCGGCAGGCATGAACTGAGACTTCGCCGGCGTGGGCCGTCCAGACTCTGGACAGTTATGCAAGGACGCTGTCCAGAGTCTGGACGGAGGGAGTGCTTCGCGCGGTGCGCTGAATCCATTGCCGTGTCGCTCGCGCAATGCAACATTTGTTGAGCAGCACTTGTGAAGGGAGGCTGGATTGCGGAGGGAAGCAGAGAGTTAGGTCAGTAAGCGAAAACGACGACTTCAAGCAGACTTCCCTGGCTTTGGTCCGCTTGGCCGGTTGCCCTGGCCCGCAAGAACAGCAAATTAATCAAGTGTCTGAAGCTAATAATCTTAGCCTGGCTTTGCCCTTGAGGGATCGCATTGATTCGTCAGACAGTTATCTCAGATTTCAAACAGATCCGCTGGTTTGCCGACATCCAAATTCCCAGACGGCGGAGAGGTGCGCCCGCCTGCAAAGCCAAGTATGTGTTATTAATAGACGTTCCCCCTTTTCACCGATTTGACTTTGACGGGCTGTGCCTGCCAACC
>JBEKCW010000313.1:0-6710 GCA_050014675.1 Occallatibacter sp.
AGCGGCGCGGTTAAGCGCGGAGCCGACCAATTCGTAGAATGGCTGCTTCAAGAGACGCCGTAGTTTTTCCCAGATGGCAAAACAAACATCGCCTGTGTTGAGCCCGCGTGCGGGGGTCCTGTGCTACTATCAGCGTCGAGAAGTTCAAGATTTCCGGAGAGAGAAAAAAGATGGCATACGTGATTGCAGAACCCTGTATCGGCACCAAGGACACCGCCTGTGTGGACGCTTGTCCTGTGGATTGCATTCACCCCAAAAAGGACGAAGCCGGCCACGGCGAAGCCGATCAGCTGTTCATCGACCCAGTCGAGTGCATCGACTGTGGCGCATGCGTGCCGGCCTGCCCGGTGTCGGCGATTTTCGCGCTGGACGACCTGCCCGAGAAGTGGGCACACTTCTCCGAGAAGAACTCCACGCACTTCGGCCGTTAACCAGCGTGCGGCGCGCCGGCCATGAGGGCCGGCGCGTTGCGGAATTGCAGCTCAAACGATCTCTGAATGCGCATCCTGTCTCAGGACGGATGCGCATTCGTGTTTGTGGGGTGATTTGTCCGTCACCTGGTGCGAAGATAGGAATCGCGATGCCCGTACTCACCTCAGAAGCCGTGGTGTTGCGCACCTGGCCGATTCACGAGGCCGACCTGATCGTGAGTTTTTTTACGCGCGACTATGGCCGGCTCAAGGGAGTCGCCAAGTCCGCGCTTAAGAGCCGCAAGCGCTTCGGCGGCGCGCTCGAGCCCATGACCCTGGCGCGCGCCTGGTTTGCCGAGAAACCCCGGCAGGAACTGGTCCGGCTCGACCAGCTTGAGATTGTGCGCTCTCCGCTCTCCGCGCCGGTGGACCAGGCGCGCTTGGCCGTACTGAGTTTTTTTGCCGAGACGCTCGACGAGGCGCTGCCTGAACACGATCCGCAGGACGCGGTTTTCAGGCTGCTGGTTTCGGTTCTGGAGCAGACCCAGGCCGCGCCGCCCCAGTCCGCGCAGCCACCAGCCGCCGCGCCGGGCACAAACACTGGACCGTGGATGGCGCTCACTTACTTTTCGCTCTGGATGACGCGGCTAATGGGCTTGTTGCCGGATTTTGCGCACTGCATGGTTTGCGGTGAACCGTTGCACGCGGGCGAGGCTTATTTCCACGGTCAATCCGATGGGCTAGTTTGTCCATTGCATCGGGGCGGGGGCGCAAGCACGCTCTCGGCAGACTCGTGGCAGGTGGCGCAGCGGATGTTGAAGTCGCCGGTAAGCACGTTTGCGGGCGAGCCCTGGCCGCGCCGCCGCGGGCAAGATCTGCGCCGGTTTACCCTGCAGGCGCTGGAGCGGCATTTGGAAAAAAAGCTGCGCACGGCCGAGGCGCTGGCGAGGCTGGGCGGGTGAGGCGCGCCGAATTACCGCAATAGCACACTGCTTTCGGAGATGGCGTAAAATCCCAGCATGCTTAATTCGCGGCGAATGACGGCAATCATTGAACGCGAAGACGACGGTTTCGTCGCCTTATGCCCCGAACTCGACATAGCCAGCCAGGGTTCTTCAGTTGAAGAGGCTCGCGCCAACCTGATCGAGGCGCTCCAGCTCTTTTTTGAGACCGCTGCGCCGTCTGAGGTGGCGCGCCGCCTGCGTAACGAGGTCTTTGTCACACAAGTCGAGGTCCCCGTTGGGTAAGCTGCGGGTCCTTTCGGGCAGCGAGGTCTGCAAAACCCTCGATCAGAACGGATTTGTCGCCGTCCGGCAACGTGGCAGCCATTGCATGATGCAGCTTAGGACGGAGGGAACCACCGTCACTGTCCCTGTGCCGCTGCACGATGAACTCCGGCGCGGAACGCTGCAAAGTATTGTTCGCCAATCGGGACTTCCAAAATCTTGTTTTGAGCAGGATTAGATTCCAGCCATTAGGTGCTTGCCGCACAAGGCCGTACTTATCGTGGCCACCAATTAATTCTTCCCTTTGCCAACAATTTCTGTCCGTGCCCGGTCCGGAAGATCGTAAAGCGAATAAAGAAGACGCATTTGCGGCTGCCCCCCGTTCAGAGGGTCGCGAGGAAATTTCCCCCCGGTGTCCTTGAATCCGAAAGGAATCTCCACATGCCAGTTCTTCCCAAGCTGGTTGACTGGAATGCTGAATAGAACCTCTTTTCCAGGTTGGACGGTCATCTCGGAGCCAACTTCAAACCAATAATCGGTAGGCATTTCCTCAGGCTCATTACCGGTCTGGGCCTTTTTATCCGGATTGGGTTGATTGGGCGGAGAATGAGAGCCGGGCGATGCCAAATCCACTGACGTAGTTTCGATATCGGAGGTGCCGGCGGTGATTTCGAATCGCATAGGCTTATCTTTGACGACGAGATCCATAACGCCAACCTCCTCCGAACGACTCCCATCAGGTGTCGCATAGGTGCGCAAGGATATAGGCAGGACGCAGTTGTTCACGAATTGAAGCCAGATGCGCCTTTCCGGCTCTGCGTCCCACCGCTTTGATCCCTTGCCGATATGATCGAACCTCAAATATACGAACGCGCGATTCACATCGATCACGAAGCTGGCAGGGGCTGTTGCTGTTTGTGAACCGGTTGGAATTACAATTCCGCAGGCAAGAACTGCGAACGTCAATAAACGGATGGAACGAACCTTCGGCATGGATTCTTTCCCCTTCGATTTACTGCGGAGCTAAAGTGCAATTTGGAAACATCGTAGCTCAAGGGCCTATTCAGCGGACATTGGACCTTTCGGACGATACCCGCG
This sequence comes from Occallatibacter sp., assembly GCA_050014675.1. Lineage (GTDB taxonomy): Bacteria > Acidobacteriota > Terriglobia > Terriglobales > Acidobacteriaceae > Telmatobacter. The sequence continues at coordinate 2,735 of JBEKCW010000313.1, forward strand.
AGCCAATCTGACTTCAGTGATTACCTAAGTAAGCGATTAGGTAATTAATAGAGTGGGCGGCTGCTAAAATCTCTTGGAGTCCCGCAGAATCACCCGACAAGAGAGAGTTGCCTGTGTCCGCTGCCCAAGCCGTACCGCCAGTGAAGCCCAATCAGCTCACATTCCAGGACCTGCTGTTCCGCCTGCAGCGCTTCTGGGCTGAGCGCGGATGCGTTCTGCAGCAGCCCTACGACGTTGAAGTTGGTGCGGGAACCATGACGCCCGAGACTTTTCTGCGCGTTTTGGGGCCGAAGCCCTACCGGGTGGGCTACGCGCAGCCCTCGCGCCGGCCTGCCGACGGCCGCTATGGCGAGAATCCCAACCGGCTCTTCAAGCACACGCAGTTTCAGCTCATCCTCAAGCCGGCGCCGGTCAACGTGCAGGAACTGTATCTGGAGTCGCTCGAAGCGCTGGGCATCGACCTCAAGAAGCATGACCTGAAGTTTGAAGAGGACAACTGGGAGTGGCCTGCGGGCGGCGCCTGGGGCGTGGGCTGGCAGGTAATGCTCGACGGGCTTGAGATTACGCAGTTCACCTACTTCCAGCAGTGCGGTGGAATGGATCTCGACCCCATCTGCGCTGAACTCACCTATGGCATGGAGCGCATCGCTGCCTTCCTGCAGGATGTGGACTCGATTTACGACATCGTTTGGGCGCGCGACCCGGAGACAGGTGCTCCAGTGACCTACGGCGACGTGCGTCTCGAAGAAGAGCTGCAGTTCAGCGTGTACAACTTTGAGTATGCCGATGTGCCGAGGCTGTGGGAGCACTTCTCGAGCTACGAAGCCGAAGCGCAGAAGCTTCTGGCGCAGGCGGGCGCTTTGTTCGCTGACGAAAGCGCTACTGCAAAGGCAAAGAAAAGATTTCCGCTGCTGGCGACTTATGAACTGGCGCTGAAGTGCTCAAACCTGTTTAACCTGCTGGATGCGCGGGGCGCTATCAGCGTAACCGAGCGCGTAGGCGTAATTGGCCGCATCCGCAACCTGGCGGTCGGCGTGGCCAAGGCGTATGCGTTACAGCAGCTCGCATAGACGTTAGCTATTAGCTTTTAGCCATTGAATTGCTTATTTTGATGGAAATCGCGCACGCAAGAAGTAGCTAACAGCTAATAGCCAAAAGCTAATAGCTCGTCGGAAAGAGATTATGTCAGACTTTCTACTCGAACTCGGTCTTGAAGAGATTCCGGCCCGCATGATTGCCGGAGCCGAGGCCGAACTGGGCAAGCGCGTGCGCGAGCTGCTGACCCGCGAACGGTTGCTCACTGAAACCGCAAAGTTCACCACCTACTCCACGCCGCGGCGGCTGGCCGTGCTGGCCGAGGGCGTGCTGGCAAAACAAGCCGATACCGAAGAGAAGCTCACTGGCCCGTCATGGAAAATTGCGTTTGCCAATGACACTCCGACTCCGGTGGCCGAGGCCTTTGCGAAGAAGGCGGGCGTAACCGTGGCCGAGCTAGAGAAGGTGACCACGCCAAAAGGCGAGTATGTGGGTGCGACCGTAAAACGCGCGGGGCGAACTGCCGAAGAGATTCTTGTTTCCGAATTACCCAAAGAGGTTCTTGCCATTTACTGGGCCAAGAACATGTACTGGCGGGCGGGCAAGCCGGAGCGCTTTGTAAGGCCGGTGCGCTGGGTGGTGGCGCTGCTGGATTCAAACGTGGTGCCGCTCGAAATAGCCGGCATCAAGGCGGGGAATGAGAGCCGCGGGCATCGCATCCTCCACGGCGAAGCGCCTGTCAGGATCGGCGAGGCCGGTGCATACACTGAGAGACTTCGCAACGCGCATGTCGTCGCTGATGTGGCCGAGCGCCGCCACAAGCTGCGCCAGGCCCTCGATAAGGCGACGCGCGCGGTGGCCGGTGCGCGTTGGCGCGAGGATGAGCCGCTGGTCGAGACCGTCACTCACCTCACCGAGTGGCCCACGGCGATCCTGGGCGACTTTGAGGTTGAATACCTGGGCTTGCCTGAAGAGGTCCTGGTGACGGTGATGCGCGACCACCAGAAGTATTTTGCTGTGGAAAGTGCCGACGGCAAACTGGCGCCCCATTTTCTGGCAGTCCTGAACACCCAGACCGACGAAGAAGGCGCGGCGATTATCCGGCATGGCAATGCGCGCGTGCTGCGTGCGCGGTTCAAAGATGCACAGTTCTTCTGGGATGTGGACCAGAAGAAGCCGCTCGCCGACCGCATGGAGAGCCTGAAGAGCGTCACCTTCCAGAAGCAGTTGGGCAGCTACTACTGGAAGACCGAGCAGAACCTTGCAGTGGCAAGTGCGCTGACTGCGGCGGTCGAAAGTGCGGGACTGTCGTTCGATAAGGCGGCGCTGTTCAAGGCCGTCGAACTGGCCAAGACCGACCTGACCACCGAGCTGGTGAAAGAGTTTACTGAGCTGCAGGGCATCATCGGCGGCCTGTATGCGCGGGCGCAGGGATTGGGAGACACCGTGGCGCAGGCGATCTATGACCAGTACACGCCGGCGTCGATTGAACATCGCATTCCGAAGACCATCGAGGGGCAGCTTCTAGGCATTGCCGACCGCATCCAGACGATTGTGGCGATGTTCTCGATCGGCATGGCGCCCACGGGGTCGAAAGACCCGTTTGCGCTGCGGCGCGCAGCGAACGCGATCGTGAAGATTCTGGCGGAATCGGCGTTGCCGTTCACGATCGGCGATTTGCTGGATTGCGCGGACGCATCTCAAAAACAAAGAAAAGACATCGAGCTGTTCTTTTCTGAGCGGACGGAGTTTTATCTCAAAGACATTCGGGGATTTGCGTACGATGTCGTGAACGCAGTGAAGAGCGGCGGCATGTACAACGTGCGCGATGGAATTGCCTGGGCTGAGGCGCTGAACGAAGCGCGCAATTCTGCAGATTTCATTTCAGTGTCGGCTGCCTTCAAGCGCATGAAGAACATTCTTCGACAGGCGCATACGATGGGCGTTCAGATTGATGCCGCCCCCAACTTCACCGAGCAACTGGTTGAAGAAGAAGGCGTGCGTCTCCACGAGATAACCAGGCTGGTTTTCGCTGAAGCCAAGCGGCTCATTGAACAAAAGAAACTTAAAGAAGCCCTCCGGATCATTGGAACTCTGCGCCCGTGGATTGACGCCTTCTTCGATAAGCCGGTTGTAGTCATGCACGAGGATCCGGCTTTGCGCGGCGCCAGGCTTGCGTTGGTCGACGAAGTCTGCTCTGCGTTTGCGGGCATTGCCGACTTCAGCGAGATTGTGGCGGGGTAAGAACAGCTCTCACCTTTTAGCTGTCAGCTTTCAGCTTGTTGGTGCTGTACCTTGCGCCGGTTTCCAGGCTGGCTCTAGCGCGGATTTGGCAAGAGGCTGCATGAGTTTATCAATTGATGAAGATCTGAATCGCTGGTATGTCGCCCTTCAGGATTCCGATAAGATCGTGTTCCTCGCAGCTGTTTCCCACCAGTTGACAGTCCATGGGCGCTCCTTTGGGATTGACCTTTCAGGGGAACAACAGGTCAGAGCACTTCTTGGCCTGAACGAGATTCAGCATCAGATAAGCAGCCACATCGGCAGCATCGCGTCGAAACGAGCCAAGTACCCGGAAGACTTGATACTGCAGATACTCGCTGAGAAAGCCTCCGCATATGGGATTGCGGCTCATCTGCACCGTTCGCTCGAACGCGCGCAGGGCAAAAGCCGTTAAACAGATCGAAGCGGTCCAGCCTTTTCTAAATCAAATCGGCTGTCTTTCCCTAGCAATATCGCCGAGGCCTGGCTTTTGTAGGTGATTAACTCGAGAGCCCCCGAAACGTCTAAAATTGAAGACGATGGCCGATACGCTCTATTTAAGCCTGTGGTACCCCAACCTGCGTCTTGAAGCGCTGGCCGACAAGCTGGTCCAGGTGCTGGGCGCGTTCTCCGCGCATGGCGGTGAACCTCGCGTCTACGCGGCCACGGTTTGGCCTGT
>JBEKCW010000314.1:0-6703 GCA_050014675.1 Occallatibacter sp.
GCCGCGCTGTGCGGCCGCAGCACCAGCCGGTTGGCGGTAAAGTCCACGTAGCGCAGTGCCAGGTGCGCGTGTTGTTTTACGGCGTATATATTCAACCTGCTCGGCCGGTAGGCCACCAGCGAAGTGTAGTGCCGGTCGATGAGCACAATCGCCTCGGGCAGCACCAGCGGTTCCATCGCCATGGCATCCTGCGCCGGAATCCGTACGGCGACAAACCGGTGCCATAGCTTCCTGAGGGGCAGCGTGCGCGGATGAATCGACGCCAGCGCCTGGGCCGGAAAGTGCAGTGTCGACAGCCAGGCCGAAGGCCGGATGGCCGGCTCAAAGAGCGCAACAGAATGCGACACCAGCGGAACCATGCCGAACTCCTCAGCGGGCGGCGTCATGCTGCTGCGCGCCAGAGTCGGCAACAGATCGGCTGCGGTCAGCCGCTGCGAGGTGAGAATCGTATCCATCGCCTCCAGGGACAGCATCCGCCGTCTGCGCAAAAAATTCGACATATGCGACTGTCCGAAACCGGTCTGCCTTGCCAGTAGGCTCACACTCAGTGAGCCTCTTTCAATCCTGCGCTGCAGTTCCAGACGGAGCCGTTCGTGCATCTGGGTGAAATTCATCTGTGGATCGTTCGCCACCAGCCATGAGACCGCAGACGAACTGTTTTCTCATGGAAAAGCCTCTAGCCTTCATTGGCCTACATTTTCAGCCTTTGTGCTATTGATCGAAAGCGTTAGCTCTTAAATTGCCAGGCAAAGGTTGACTCAAAAGGAACCAAACTCTACATTGGCTTTACTTAATCTCGCATCAGCGTATGGATAACCCTGTTCAGCGTTCGCCGGAAGGCGCGACGCGAGCGGTGTTTTGCCATCGGCGGCAACGGATAAACATATGTCAGCGGTAACTGTCGTTTCAAGCTCGCAAGTCTCCTTCCATATCAAAGGCTTGCGCAGGTCTCTCTCTTCAAGACCATGCGAGACTTTCCAGTATCTGCGCACCAACGTCATAACAATCAACAAGAGGACGCAGGCAGCAATCCCCCATCGGGACATAAGAAGCCTGATTTGTCTTGCCTGGCTCTCTTCTCCCCGCGGAAAAAGCAAAACAACAACAAACCGGCGGGCGCACGACAAAGGATGGAGAATGGGTCATGGAAGTGCGCGTGCAATTGAAAATTTGCGAGGGTTGCGGAAGCCTTTTTTACCGCGCCCAAACTCAAGGAAGTATTTATTGCCGAGGCTGTGCAGTAAAACTGAAGGACTTTCCAACGCCTGAAAGCCGTAAACGCAGGGGCCGGCCAAGCCGGAAATCGCTGATACGGGTTTGGGCGGTGGCTGAAACTACGGGGGGTGCGCAATGAGCGCAGCACTCCAGTTACCCGGATTTTTCGGGGCTCAAACCGAACAGGCGGAATGGCGTGAAAAACGTAGCAAGCCGGTGATGCCGGTTGCACACAACAACATTAAAACCAACGAGGCTGACGAAGAAGATTTACCAATAAGCCTGGCTTTTTACCGCAGGCATACCGAGAGCATGTTGCGCCGTTATCTATACGCTTCAATGCAGGTGGGCAGGTCGCCATCCATCCTGAGCGAGCCAATCGCCCGCGGATGGGCATCGAGCCGGCCGGTTCGAACCTTCGAGGATGCGGTCATCTTTGTCCTCGACATTGAAAAATGCCTCGATAAACTGGGGGCACTCGATCGGCAGTTGTTAAGCCGGATCGTCCTCCAGGAATATACACACCCTGAAACTGCGGCAATGCTGGGAATGAGTGTTAGAACCGTCGGAAATAGATTCCCGCAGGCGGTTGACAGGCTGACGCAGAAACTACTCGACACCGGGCTCCTGATGATACCGCCCTCTTAAGAGCAGTCTCAAATAAAGCAAGAAATGATCAAGCACAAAAATAGGCACCCCCGGTCCCTCGCATTTGGGGACCGGGGATACCGAAAGCCCTAACCCTTCAATGTCGGTCAAAACACAAACGGCACCAGCCGCCAGGTGCGCCGCATGTACTCGCGGTAGGGAGTGCCCAACCCTTCCTGGAGCGCCCGTTCCTCGATGGTGATGCGGTACGCGTATGCAATGCCAAGACACAGTGCGGGCAGGAATATTGCAAGCCAGTTTGTCAGCGTCATGCCGAGACCAATGTTGGCCACCAGCGATCCCAGGTACGATGGGTGGCGGATCCAGCGATAAGGTCCCCGCTCCACGACATATTGCCCGGTTGAAACAGCCACGTCGTAGGTGAAGAACCGGCCCAGAACTCGCATCGAGTAGAAACGGAAGATCGTGCCGCCTAGCCAGACCGCGATTCCCGCATCGAATAAGACTTTCCAGTGGGTGCGGATGGAAAGGCCAGGGAAGGCGATGGCCACAACGAATCCGACCGCCATTGCCAGGTTTGCCGCCAGGATCACAATCGCCTTCGATCCTTTATCGGATCTTTTCGCATCCTTTCCCGAACGCAGCATCGCGGACAGAACAATCTCTGGCACAACGCAGAGCCAGAACGTGGTGATCCATACGGCAAAGTATGTGGGATGGCCGTTAAACGCTTCGGGCATTGTCATAGGGTTCGGGAAGTTGGCGCCTCAAGAGAACGGTACTCCTATCGGAGCAGCTGGGGCCAGGATGATAGGCGTTGCCGGGCGCGCTCCCATCTAAGCACGGAAAATGGGTGCTCCAGGTCCCTCGCATTTGGGGACCTGGGACAGCACTCCCCTCAACCGCTAATGTCATCATGGGCGGACCGGATCGGCTCTGCTATCGTTAACCGGTCGCGCATCTGCGCCCAAATTCTGTGCCGTGCGCAACCTTCGAGGTCCATCACCCATGACTCGCATCAATCTGTTTGCTCTTCTCGTTCTCGCATCAACAGCGGCATACGCCCAGCAACCCGCGCCCACCACAGCCGCAACCGCGCCCAACTCCGACTCGAGCTACATTGACGCGCAGGGAACTGCTCACGTCACGCGCGTGGTTCCCGTGCCGGCAACAATCAGCCCTGAGGCCCAGCACTCGCTCGCGCAGCCAACTCCCGACCAGGGCCAGCCGGAGTCGCTGGCAGCACGACGCGCCGGCACTGACGCCTACACCGCCCGCGCCCGCGTCGAATGGTCGAAGCTCTGCCCCAACACGATCGAGGAAACAAAGATCGCTGGCGTTCCCGTCCACATTGTTACTCCCGAAAACATCACCGAAGCCAGCAAAGACAAAGTACTAATCGATCTGCACGGCGGCGGATTCAACTCCGACTCCGGCTCCTACACCGAGTCGATCCCGATCGCCTATTACACCAAGATCAAGGTTGTTGCCGTGCTGTATCGCCTCTCGCCCGAGAGCCCGTTTCCGGCCGCGGTCGATGACTCCATCGCCGTCTACCGCGAGCAGCTCAAAACCTACAAGCCCGATCACATCGTTATCTACGGAACTTCGGCCGGCGCAATTCTAACCGCTGAAGTGGCCGCGCGCATCAAGCAACTTGGGCTTCCCATGCCGGCCGCACTCGGGGTCTTCAGCGGCATGGGCGACTTTGCCCGCGAAGGCGACTCGCAATCCCTCTTCGCACTACGCGGACTATCCGGCCATCTCGACCCGCCGAAACCCGCCGTGCACGATGCGGAATACGCAGCGCAAACCGATCCCAAAGACCCGGTCCTCTCGCCCGTCTATGGCGATCTTCACGGCCTGCCGCCAACGCTCTTCGTAACCAGCACGCGCGACTTGCTGCTGAGTGGAACAGTGAATTTGCATCGGGCCTATCTCGAGGCCGGCGTCGACGCGCACCTGGTAGTCTTCGACGCGCTAACGCATGCCTTCTGGTACGACCCGCACATGCCCGAAGCCCTCGAAGCCAACCACATGATGGCGGACTTTTTTGTTAAGCATTTGGGACGCTAGAGCTGGTGAAGGTTTCTTCCCACCCTTGACGCGATGAAACCGCGTCAAGGGTGGGGCCACCTCCTTTGCTGTGGAACCCAGAAAAAGCAATTAGGGCGCAGCCCAAGCCACGCCCTCACTCTATTGCCTATTGCCTAGTCCCTAGTGCCTGCTTCTACACCACTTCGTTCCGCTTAATCACTTCCCGGTACCACTCCGCGCTCAGCTTCGGATACCGCTTCAGCGTCTTGTAATCCACGTAGTGAATGCCAAACCGCTTTGAATACCCATCGTCCCACTCAAAGTTGTCCATCAGGCTCCACAAAAAGTAGCCCTTGATGGGATAACCCTCGGCTGCCGCGCGGCGCAAATTGGTGATGTGGTTGCGCAGGTACATCACGCGGTCGGTATCTTCCACGCTTCCCGCGGGCGTCAGTACATCGGCCGACGAACATCCGTTCTCGGTGACGTACATCGCCTTCGGATGCCACACATCGCAAACGTTGCGGATGCCCCAGTAAATGCACTCCGGCCCGATCGAGAGCCACGGCGAAGCCATGTGCGGATACGATGCCGGTGGCTTCTCCTGGGTGAAGCCGAACCGCGAATCGCTGGCGCGGATATAAGTAGGCGTGTAAATGTTCACGCCTACAAAATCGAGCGGGCTGCCGATGGCCGCAAAATCACCCGGCTCAACCCTGGGCGCATTCGGACCCATCTGCTCCAGGTACTCGTCAATGTATTTGCCTTCCATCAGCGCCGTCAAAAATTGCGCATTCAACAGCCGCGTGGCCTTCTGCGCGGCGGCAATGTGTTCCTCTGTTTCCATCACCGGCACACAAACCGTCGCGTTCTCCGCCAGTCCCACCTGCACCGGTCCCTTGGCGTTGGCTCTTATGGCCTGAACGCCCAACCCGTGCGCCAGAATTCCGTGATGCCTGACCTGGCACACACTCTTGAGCGGGAGCTTGAGCCCCGGCGCAAACTGGCCGTTCTGGTAACCGAGATCGGTAAAGCACCCGAACTCGTTGGTGGTCATGAAGTGCTTGACGCGGTCAGAGAGATGCTGCGCAATGTATGCCGCGTAGTCTCCATAAGCAAGCGAAGTGGCGCGCGATTGCCAGCCGCCCTTGAGCGCCGCGGGCAGGTCCCAGTGAAACAGCGTGACGTAAGGAGTGATGTTGTTGGCCAGCAGCTCGTCGATCACGCGGTTGTAGTAGTCAAGGCCCGCCGCGTTCGGCTGGCCGTTGCCTTCAGGAAAAATACGCGACCACGAAATCGACATGCGATAAGTCTGCACGCCCAGGTTCTTGAGCAGCTGCACGTCGGTCTTGTACAGGTGGTAGCTGTCGTCGGCCACGTCGCCGGTTTCGCCGTTGTGCGTCTTGCCCGGTGTATGGCTGTAGACGTCCCACACCGAAGGCCCGCGTCCGCCGTCCTTCGCGCCACCTTCAATTTGATAAGCGGCCGTCGCGCATCCCCACAAAAATCCATCCGGAAATTTGCGGCCCGAATCGTGATCGAGATCGGCGTCGTTGCCGGCTTGCCCAATTGCGAATCCGGGAATTGATGTTCCGGCAAGCGCGGCTGCGGCTGCCACAGTCTGGCCAAACTTACGGCGGGTAAGGTCCTTCATCGCGCGGGCACCCATTGGAGTTGTGCTGGAAATGATAACGCTTTCAGTCGCTTTTGTATCAGACCCGCCGACGAGCGGGCAAATGCGCGGATCAATCGAATTTGTTCCCTGACCCCTGTTCCCTGCTTCTAAACCACTTCATTCCTGCGAATCAACTCGCGGTACCACTCCGCGCTCAGCTTCGGGTAGCGCTTCTGCGTCTTGTAGTCCACGTAGTGAATGCCGCACCGCGTCGAATACCCATCGTTCCACTCGAAGTTGTCCATCAAGCTCCACAAAAAGTAGCCCTTGATGGGATAGCCCTCAGCCGCGGCCCGATGCATATTGGCGATGTGGTTGCGCAGGTACATCACGCGGTCGAGGTCGGCAACGTGGCCGTCTGCCGTCAGTACATCGGCTGAGGGCGTGCCGTTCTCGGTGATGAACATGGCCTTGGGATGCCACAGGTCGCATATGTTGCGGATCGACCAGTAGGCGCACTCGGGGCTGATCGTGATCCAACGCGAGTACATGCGCGGATATGAACTGGGCCACGGTTCGATTTTGAAGCCGGTCTCTGTGCCGGCTGCGGAAACGTAATTGCAGATGTACACGTTGCTGCCCACAAAATCGAGCGGGCTGCCGATCGCCGCAAAATCGCCGGCCTCGATTCTAGGCGCGTCGGGCCCCATCTCCGCCAGGTATTCGTCAATGTATTTGCCTTCCATCAGCGCGGTCAAAAAGGGCGCATTCATCAGCCGCGTGGCCCGTTGCGCGGCGTGGATGTGTTCTCCGGTTTCCATCACCGGCACAAAAATCTGCGAGTTTTCAGCCAGGCCCACCTGCACCGGCCCCCTGGCGTTGGCCTTGAGGGCTTGCACTCCCAGCCCGTGCGCCAGGATTCCGTTATGCCTGACCTGGTAAACGTCTTTGAGCGGCAGCTTCAGCCCCGGAGCAAAACTGCCATCCTTGTAACCGAGGTCGGTGAAACACGAGAGCTCGTTGGTGGTCATGTAGTGCTTCACGCGGTCAGAGAGATGCTGCGAAACGTAGGCCGCGTAATCTCCAAATGCCAGCGATGTTTCCCGCGACTGCCATCCGCCTTCGAGCGCCGCGGGCAGGTCCCAGTGGAAGAGCGTCACAAAAGGAGTGATGTTGTTGGCCAGCAGCTCGTCGACCACGCGGTTGTAGTAATCCAGGCCTGCGGGG
>JBEKCW010000315.1:0-6700 GCA_050014675.1 Occallatibacter sp.
GGATGCGCCGGTTGCCATATTCCGGGTGTATTGCTCGTGGCCCGGAGTATCGGCTACGACAAACCTGCGACGCTCCGTGGCAAAAAAACGATAGGCGACGTCGATGGTGATGCTCTGTTCGCGCTCCGCCTCAAGTCCATCGACAAGCAAAGCAAAATCGATCTTCTCGCCTGTGGTTCCATAACGAGCAGTGTCTCGTTCCAGCGCGGACACGTGATCGTCAAATACCTGTTTGGACTCCCAGAGCAATCTTCCGATCAGGGTGGACTTGCCGTCGTCGACGCTGCCGCATGTAATAAATCGAAGAATATCGCTCATTAAAAGTAACCCTCTTGTTTCTTTCGCTCCATTGACGCAGGTTGGTCGTAATCGATCAGCCTGCCTTCGCGCTCTGATGTGCGCGCTGCAAGAGTCTCACGCACAATGTCATGGATGGTGGCCGCTGAGCTCTCGACGGCCGCGGTCAGGGGATAACACCCGAGGGTTCTGAATCGAACCACGCGCATCTCGGGAACTTCTCCGGGATTCAATGGGAACCGGTCGTCGTCGACCATGAGCCATTGCCCTGAGCGCTTCACCACCGGCCTTTCCGCAGCGTAATAGAGCGACACAATCGGAATCTCTTCCTGTTCGAGATAGCCCCAGATGTCGGACTCGGTCCAGTTCGAAAGCGGGAACACGCGAATTGTCTCGCCGGGATTGACGCGGGTGTTGTAGAGATTCCACAATTCGGGCCGCTGCAACTTCGGATCCCAGCGATGCCCGGGAGAGCGAAACGAAAAAATCCTCTCTTTCGCGCGCGACTTCTCTTCGTCTCTTCTCGCTCCGCCGAGAATGATGTCAAAACCGCCTTCATCGAGCGCCTGCTTTAAAGCCTCGGTCTTCATCAGCGTGGTATATCGATCGGAGTCGCAGGTGAAAGGACTGATGCCTTCGGCAATCCGCTGGTGATTGATCTTCTCAATCAGCTTCATGCCGCTCTCTCGAACCATTTTGTCGCGAAAGGCGATCATCTCGCGGAATTTCCAGGTGGTATTCACGTGCAGAAGAGGAAGTGGCGGCGGCGCGGGCCAGAATGCCTTTCGCGCCAGATGCAGCATGACCGTGGAATCCTTGCCGATGGAGTAAAGCATTACCGGATTCTGAGCCAAGGCGATGGCCTCGCGAATAATCTCGATGGATTCGGCCTCGAGACTGGCCAGGTATTTATTCATGAATGAACCCCTGTACGGTTGGAGTTAGAGCCTCGGCAACTATCGGGCCAGAGGATATGAATGGAAATATTGACGAGCGATGTCTGCGCGCTGCGCAAACTACAATTGGACGCGACTAATAGGAAGCTGCGACTACACGCGCGCCGCGGTGGAATGTATGTACTATCGACAACACAATGCGGATGGCATCGAATGGCCTTCAGAGGAATAGAGAAGTAGAGTGGCAGCTGAAATCAAGTTCCCTTCCCCCCGTCGCCGGCTCTCTGGGCTTCGCTTTCCCAGGCGCCTGCGCATTTGCTGAATTCAGAATCGATCAGGCCTGAGCAACGGCCTCTCTTGATTGTGCAATATATGCCTGAAGCTGGTTCTCGATCCATGGATAGGTCTTCGACAGGCCCTCGAAGAGCGGCTGCGATGGAGCCCAGCCAAGTTCGCTCCGGATCAGGTGATTGTCAGAGTTGCGCCCGCGCACCCCGGTTGGACCGGGAATGTGCTTGATGGCCACTTTCTTGCCGGCGATATCCATAATCATCCCGGCCATCTGATTAATTGTAACCATTTCTTCAGAGCCGATGTTGACCGGCCCCTGGAAGTCGCTCAAAACCAGGCGGCGAACGGCCTCGATGCACTCGTCAATGTAGAGGAACGAGCGCGTCTGCAGCCCGTCGCCCCAAATCTCTATCTCACCGCCATCTTTCTGCTCGGCAATCTTGCGGCACAGCGCTGCCGGCGCCTTCTCTTTGCCGCCGCGCCATGTGCCATTGGGCCCAAAGATGTTGTGAAATCGCGCTACGCGCACCTTCAAGCCGTAATTGCGAGAAAAAGCAAAATAAAGGCGCTCGCTGAACAGCTTCTCCCACCCGTACTCGCTGTCGGGAGCAGCAGGATAGGCAGTTCCTTCAGCGCACTTGGGATTCTGCGGGTCTTCCTGGTTGTAAGCGGGGTACATGCACGCAGAAGATGAATAGAAAATCCTTCCGACCTTCCGGCGTACGGCGTAATCGGCCGCGTGCAGATTGATCATGGCGGAGTTATGCATTACGTGGCTATCGTGGTCGCCGGTAAAGATGTAGCCGGCGCCGCCCATATCCGCGGCAAACTGGTACACTTCGTCGGTTCCCTCGTCGAGAATCGCATCCCAGCTCTCGTTCAGCCGCAAGTCAGCTACCACAAAATCGTCGGCCGCCGAAGCGTCGAAATCCGGATGCTTTAAATCAACGCCCCGTACCCAGTAGCCTTCCGACTTCAGACGCCGAACCATGTGGCTTCCGATAAAGCCGCCTGCTCCGCACACCAACGCTTTCATATTCCCCATCTTACCCCGCTCCTCTCTGAATATATCTTTATGCCTTATTTCCCGTCTAATTGGCGCCTATTCCGCCGACCCGATCAACGCACGAAGATTGCGACTCCGTTGACATGCTTACTCAGGCTCAATCGTTGAATCCGCCAGTGTTCATCTTACTTCGTATTCAACCACGTCAATACTTTCTGGCAATAACAAAATGCCCCAAATGCAAGTAATCACTATCCTTTTGTTGCAATTTCTCTGCAATCTTCAATGCGATCAGGGCGGGCAAAGTCAGAGCCGCATAAAAGACGCGTGCCCACCGGCTGATCAAACACCCCCTCGCGCGCCTCAGCTCCTGCGAGAGATACCACCAGACATTTCCCTCATGCGTCAGCTCGACCAATTCCAGTTTGTGTTCCTTACAGGCGCGCTCAAACCATTCATCGGAGAGTCCGGCATAAAAGAAATACGGCTTTTGGTGCTCTGGCGCACAGAATGGCACTGTGATTATCAGCGTTCCGGCGGGTCTTAGCAGCCGTGTGAACTCACGCATCGCGGTCAGTGGATCTGGAACATGCTCAAATACTTCGGTACACAGGATTGCGTCGAAGCTGCCATCGGGTGCGGGAATTGCTGTAATGTCGCAGGTGTAATTCAGTTCGCCGTATTTCCAGGTCTCGCAGCTGTAGGCAATGCCGTCGTGTCCTCCTGTGTACTGAGCAAAATCCTGAGTGAAGTAGTGTAGGTGAGGGCATGCTGCCCTGTACTTCTGCTCGCCACACCCCGCATCGAGAATGTCGATGCCAGCCGGCAGTTTTGCAAGTTGCTTCTCAACCCATTCGTCTCGGATTTCATGGATCCGGGTATCGAAGAGTCTTCGTACTAATTCGCGCATGGGATAACCCCTGTTTGCCTGAGATTACGGGTTACACGGAACTTCGGAACTGCTTTCCCGTCTGCGACGTTTGCAATAGGCACGAATTCGCTGTTAGCTGCTCCAGCCTCTGCCGCGCAGTTTGTGAAATACAAACAGAATCAAATGTTTTCGTATCATTAAATCCAGGTTTTGCGTAACTCAGGTAACTTACGTCCCAGCAGATCTTCGAGGCGGCAGATATCCGGCTCATAAATTGCCTGCAGGTACCTTGTGGACTCGTCGTCCCGCACCTGCTTATAACGTTTATAGAAGATACCATTGTCTCCCAGCCAGTCTCGCACTTTACCGGGAAGCAACCTGTCTCTCAACCGATAACTGAACACCGCCCGCGCGGCATTGTATAACCACTTATACCGCGGCGACCGACCCGGGTTGTGGACGCGCGCAAGATCTTCGGCACTCATCAAGCCGGGATCGACGCCGATGTGGCGGCATATGGCGCCAATCACTCCCGGTGTGTCTTTGGCCATGTCCTCATGCAGAAAAATTTCCACCTGCTCCCGGCCGAAGACCTCGATGTAACGGCGCACCTGCTCATAGTAGAGGCCGAGTTCGACATACAACTCATGGAAATACGGCCCCCACTGATTCTTCTCGATCACTTCAGTATGATCGCGCCTTATGGCCTCAGGGAACGAAAGTTTTTCCATGCCGAAACGTTGAAACATGAAGTAGTTAGAATATGCTCGAGCCACCGGATCGCGCAGCAGAATCACAATCCTGGCCTGCGGGCACACCTCGTGAATGCGGCGTGCCGAATCTCGATCGAAGATATAGCCGGGGCTGCCGTCACCGATTGCTTTGTATCCCACGGAGTCTTTGTAGAGACGCTGATAGCCTTCAAGATCTCCGACAAAGAATTTGTACTCGGAGCCAGGAACCGGCGCAACAGAGGCAAAGTAACTCGGCTCCTTGATTTTCGGGAAAAATACCTGTGGATGATTAATAAGATAGGCATGAACCGACGTGGTGCCTGCCTTTGCCACACCGACCATATAAAAGTTCGGCCAAATCAGCGCCTTCTCACTCATCCAACTATCTCCTGACTTTCAAGACTCTCATTGGCTGCAAACCGCCGTATGCCGATAGGAACGTTCGAGCGATTGTGCATGCCGGCCCGCCGTGCATTGGAGTATGGAACAAGCGCTCCTCGAGTTGAACCGTTCATCATTCCGAGCCCTTGACTTCGCGAGACGCTTCCGGTTTCCCGTCCCGGCTTTCTGGTTCCTTACCGAGGGCAAATTTGCGCATCCATTTTACGGTGATTGTAACTCCTTCGCTTATCGTGTAAGGTTGCGGTCCCGCGATCTCACGCAGGGGGCTAAGATCGAACACTGCATTGGTAAGCAGGTTGTTAAGCCTGAAAGTCGTGAGCTTAGGATTTTTAACACCTAGCCTCTTTTGAATATCTCCCACTTTTGCGGCCAGCCTGAGAACTGCCAGAGGCACGTCGTGAATCCGAGTCGAACCAAAATTGCTTGCGATCGTCTGTGCCCAGGCACGTGTATCGATCGGCTCGTAGTCGGCCACATAAAAAACTCTGCCTTGAATCTTTGCCTCGTCGTCGTGTTCCATCAATCGCGCGATTTGGTGCACGGTATTGAGAACAAAACCGTAGGAACGCCGAATCCGATGGCCTCGAGGATGAAGGTACATGCCATTTCTGACTACGTGGAAAAAGGTTATGTAAGGTTCTCCGAACCACGGCCCCCAGATCGAAGTCGGCCGAATAAATGCCCAGTTACGCCTATCTCCTAACTCCCGGCGGACAATCTGCTCTCCGATCACTTTGCTCTTACCATATGCGGTGTGCGGGCAATAGTCCTCATCGCTCTGAGGAATGTAACCCATATTGCAAACGTACATGGAAGAGGCAAAGAGAGCTCTCTTCAACGACGAACCCGACAACGCAGCGGCTACTGCGTTGCTTACGCCTTCAATATTGGCCCGGTACTCATGCTCACTTTTTCCGGCCAGGTCTGTTCGCGACGCCAGGTGAATGAAATAGTGAGGGTCAAATGTGGCAATCGCGTCGATGAACCCGTTTCGATCGAGAACGTCGAGGGGTTTGAAAGCGCATTGCGCCGCGGGATTGCGCGGCGGCCGGAGATCGAGACTAAGTACTTCGTGGCCGGCATTACTTAAATATTCAACCAGGTTGCTGCCGATAAACCCAGAGCCTCCGGTAATCGCAACTCTGCTCATTGGCTTGACTCCTGGAAGCAATAAGAACAAACTGGGCTGCGCCTCAACTGGGTCACTTTAAGGTTCGCGGAAGAAGACCGCATCTGCCTGCAGTTGGCGGCCTGTGCTCTCTTCCACTGTGCCATCCGATAAAGACCATAAATGGAGCCCACGCGAGCGGAGTTCGTTTACCGTATCGGCAAACTGCAGTTGGCCGCTGTAGCAAGGCACAAGGGCCAGTTCCAGATGCAAGCCAACGATCCTCGAAAACATCTCTGCCGCGCCCTCCAGAACCTGGCTTTCAAAACCCTGAACATCGGCCTTCAGAAAGATGACATCGGCGTCCTGCGCGTAGTCTTTCGCGATGCTGTCGAGCTTACGGATAGAAACCTGCTCTTTGCCGATGTATGCGGAATCGGGCGCGGCCGCGACGTGAACCTCAAGCATATCCAGAACCGAACTTGAGACGCCGTCGCCCGCAACATTGATTTCGATCGTTCCATCATGGTTTCCAATCGCCATTCGGGGCGCGACGATCCAGCTGGGATCTCCTGTAGCCGCGCGGGTCAAGCGAGTATGCAACCCGGAGAGCGGTTCGAACGAAACAATGCGGTTGCGATACCCGGCCATCCGAAGTTCCTTTGCAAACTGGCCCACATTGGCGCCAACATCGAATACAGCTGTAACCCGATGATGTTCAAGCATCTTTACAAGCCGGTCCATTTGCGAAGGCTTTGGATAGAACCTCTTCAGCTTGAGAAACGCAGCATTGCCTTCGATGCCGAACCGTCGTGCCTCGCGGCGCAGGAAATCTCTAAGCATTTGAACAGGCTCTCCACTCCCGGGACGACTTACTTTAAATCTTTGCTAACATGCGCCGAATGCAACGGACTAAGTTCGGCAGGTAATGGATATCCTTCGACAATACTTTGAATTGTCGCAGCAATTTTCGCCCCGGTTTCTTCAATTGAATATTTACCTGCCAGGGCGCGCCCGCGCAACCCCATTTCTGCTTGAAGATCGGGCCGCTCGATAAGCTCAGAAATGGCCCGTGCAACACTCTGCGGCGTGCGT
>JBEKCW010000316.1:0-6693 GCA_050014675.1 Occallatibacter sp.
GGGCATAAATGCAAAATCCCGAAGCCTGATCTCAAACCCTCCGCCGCTTGGGGGTGTAACGCCGGTATTCACTGTCACCGCACTGCCATTCAGCGTGGTCACCGTAAGCCCGCTCAGGTTTTCAAGCACAGTTGGCGAAATCGGCGCGGGCAGCCATGTATCTTCCGGCACTTGAGTGCTGGTCTTGATGGCTAAGTCATCGGCCCAATCGTTAGCGAACCTAATATCGTAGGTTACTAAGTCTGGATAACTTGCCGTATAACTTAGTTTCACTGCCCGCACCACGACCTGGGCATCTAGATTTGCCGAAGGCGCATTTAACTGCAGCCCGTCGCCCGGCCAAACGTCGGCTGCAAAGCTCGCGCCAATCCCTTTATAGCTCCCGCTCCACAGCGCGCTTACGCTCGCCGCCGCCTGCTCCATCACCAATGCCGCATTGCGGCAGTCGGCAGAACTGCGCGCTGCCGGGCTGGTCACCGATCCAATCCAGACAGCCACCGAAGGCGATCCCGCCTGCGCCAGCGCCTGCTGGCTGGCCGCGTTCACCGCGCGTCCCACAGCTCTGCCAATGGTGCGATAACTTACTGCAATCTGTTCACCTGCCACCGGCACATAGCCCGTGTAGAACGCCAGTTTCCCGCTGCTCTCAACGTGGCATTCAGCCTGCTCGGCCGTTGTACCAATGCGCCGGGTGTACGCAGTCCCGCTCGGCGGCGTGCTCACTACCCATCCGGAGCCAAGATTCTTGAGACTCAACGAGCGCATCGAGCCAATCAGATTAGTGCTGCTGGCAGCCACAATTTGGCAGGCGCCGGGTAAATTTGCGAGCGAGCCATTGTAAACGGTCACGGGAGTCGCGGCTATGCCGTTCACAAACTGCTGAACTTCCATTTGGATTGAGCATGGCGCTAGCACCCCCTGGCCACCCGCAGAAATTGGCCCGCTGTCGCCAAAGGAGTAATAGGTGGCGCGCGACCGCTCAAGTTCCGGGCAATGCACGCGAACCCGCAGTGCGTAACTATTCTGTGGATTGATCGGGAACGTCGTTCCCGCCGCGCAGCCTTGAATCAACGGCTGCAGAGTAACTGCTCCAGTGCCCTGCTGTGCTGTTACCTGAAAGCCGGCAATGCAATCGGCCGCGGCAGCGCCTCCGCTAAAGAATCCTGCGACAACCCCCGTGCTGCCTGGCGAAAGAATTACCCCGCTTGCATCGAGCAGAAGCGTCCCACCCATCTCCACCGCATCAAGCCATGTCAGGGCAGTCTGGCCGTCTACGCCGTTTCCACCGTTCATGGCCAGGCCTGCCGAACCAAGGCTCAGATAACCCGGTCCTCCAGATACGCTCCATACCGTTTGATTAATCTGCGGCTCATTAAACAGCTCGTTGATAATTCTTGCTTTCGAGCTTGACAGTGAGAACGGATCCGCCGCGAGATTGAACGAAGTGGTAACACCGTCGCCCAGGAAGTACTCGGTTACATACGCAACCGGCTCATCTTCTCCGCATACCGTCACATCGTTGGCCAGCGCGCGCTTTACGCTTGCCGTGAATGCAAGGCCTGCAAGGTTCAAACTGCCGTCAGCCTCATTTAGTGGGTGCACCTGCGTTTGAATAGATGAGAGCGTGACCGCGGCATTGAGCGCCCTGTAAGCGGCGCGGGCCATACTGGCAATCTGGCCCGCGCGCCGGCCCCAGCTGCTGCCAGGTTCGGGAACAAAGTTGCCGACGCTGGTGTTGAGCGTGAGCCCTTGCGCCGAAAGTGCGGTCGATCCTGAGTGAGTAACCAGCGAGGCAATCAGAGCGCCGGCGGTCTCTCCAGAAATACCGGCACTCGGAGGCATCATTAACTGGTCCAGGATCAGCTCGTCACTTACTGCCTGAATCGCGATTCTGTACTTTGGACCTTCTACGCCCAGGCCTGCGTACTCGCTCAAAGGACTTACCGCAATGTATCCGGTGAAGTAAGTGGTGCCGTTGTCTCCGATAATTGCGAGCGTCTGATACCGCACTGGCGTCGGCAAGCCGTTATTGGCGGCCAGGCTCAGCCAAAGCTCGCACACCGACGGCTCATTCAACTTACGGTCGGTAGTAAGTGGACGCGATGCATCGAGCGCTGCTGTGTAGTCCTGCCCCTGAATCGTAATCTTCATATAGTGTCTTCAATCGCCCTTCGCCGGTTCAGAAACCTTCCAACTGACTTACAAGTCGGCTCATTGACTCGCTGTTTTCTTACACCGACGCATTGGCCGGGGGTAAAAAGCTGCGGTAACAAACTACCCGTTCGTTGTCCAAAGGATCGGTAACCGGCAACGCGGTAAACCGCCCGTTGAGCAGCACACGCGATTGTCCGTTCTGCTGGTTGCTGCTGAGCGGAGTCACCGTCTCTTCCGCTCCAACTGCGGCCTGCAGCCTCGGATAATGGAAGAAGATTCGTTCTCCCTGGCTCCCTTCGAGCACAAACAGAGCCGACCACTCCTGGTAAAAACTTCCGCCTTCGCGATCCACAAATCCCGCCACGGCCTGCACCTTGGCACCTCCAACAGGAGCGCCGCCGGGCAACGGCTCCGCAAGAGTAAGTCCGCTATTACTTGCTGCCGAAACCAGCGCGACATTGAAGGTCACGCGTCTCACATAGTCCACATCCGTGATCGCTTGCTTCACGTATGCGCCGGCAACCGGCGAGCCCACGTATCCCGTCTGACCGGTGTTGTCCACATCAACCGCAATGATCGATCCAGCTTGAAACTTTGCGGCATCCGTCGCGGCCAACATGATCTGCGTTGCGCTTGATCCACTCTGCGGAATTACCGCCGGCACAGCTTGTGCGCCATCGGCTGACGCAACTGCGCCACTCGTTGCTACGAGCACGTTCATGTGCTGCGAGCCGGTCGCAAGAGCCATTGTCAACTTTGTCCAGCTCAAAAACTCCAGACTGACTTGTGCCTCGAGCGTCTCGCGGACCTGCTCCAACGTCGCCGCCGGAATTCCAGTCAGCATTGGTGCGCTCTTGCTCAGCGGCTTTCGCACAAAGCTCTGAATCCAACCCAGGCTGATCCACGGAGCCGGCGGCGCATCCAGGGCGAACCTACCCTGCCGCGCAGGATCGAAGAGCACCGGCGACTGCGCGCTCCTATTTACCGGCGCAAAAAATGCGCGCACCCTCCGCGCCACCGGCGCAGGCGCCTGAAACCATGTCGCTGACATTTACTCTCCCTGTTCCTGGTAGCTGTACACCAACACAGTTGCTGAGCGGCTTAGCTGATCGCGCTGGATCACGATTGGCGCAAATGCCGGCTCGTCCCAAAACACCTGCGTCAGCATGGTTGCTGGGGGCGTTGCGGTGAAATTCAACTTCGGCGTGTGATAGGGCGCGATCATTGCCAGTAGCTCCTCATCCATCTCACTCAAGGAGCGGCCGCGATCAAGGCCGCCGAAACTCTGTGTGCCGCATGTCTGGTAGATGATCTCGCACTGTTCGCCTGCCATCGTTGCCGGCAGCACGCTATCCGTTCCAAGGCCAAGCCATCTCAACACAAACACGTCGTTCGGCAACTGGCTCATCGGCGCTTCGGCTTCTTCAACAAAAATCCCAGGCCTCACCGCGCCGCGCAGCAGAATGGTCCGCTCGGGATTGACCGTGGCCAATCTCGCCCGCAGCACCATGTAAAAAGAGTCCTTCGCATTCTGCATCTCTGCTCCCATCAACCTGTCTTCAGTTCTGCGGATCTAATTGTTTCGGCGCGGCCCCTGATCCCTGCTCACTGTCTTCATACTGTTTGCTGCCGCGCTTCTCGCAATAACAACCGGTATAAGTACACGGTTCCAAAGGCTTCGTTTGATGCGATGGACTCAATCAGGTAATCCTGCCCGTCCACGGTGACTGCGAGCGTCATTGCGAACAACGCCTCCGCCGAAGCCAGGTCGAGGGCTCTGACTTGGCCTTCCACGCCATTGGCTGAAACCAGCAGTTCCCATTTCGACTGCCCGCCTTCCTGCCATGTCGGGCGCAGCTTACGCATCAGCACCGGGCTGATTGTCACTTCCGCAAAGTTGGTCGGCAAGAGTCCCACTTCCGACATGTTTGTGTCTGCAGTTGCTGTCGTCACCCGCAGCAGGGCCGTCGTCCCAGCCACGCTGCGCAACAACGCATCGGCCAGCATCCGCGGTGCTCCCGTCGGATTGCGCGGCGCTGTATCGCTCATCGCTCACCCCAGCCTGTTCGCGACGTACGGATTCAGCCAGGCCTGCACCGTTTCGTCGATCAGCGAACTTGAAAAGTACTTCATCTGCATCGTGTCAATCTTGCTCATGCTTGCATTCAGCGCCGGCGTAGCCTGGGCGTTGCGCACAATCTGCGCGCAGGCTGACTTTACATCGTCGCCGATTGCCGCCAGCCCCGCTGTGTAACGAACTCGCACTTCATTAAAGGGCAGCCCGAACACGTTCCATGGCAAAGTCAGCTCGCCGTTCGCGGAATCGAAATCCACGAGGCTCGCGTCAATCACCGTCCATTGCCCGGGCAATGAAAACGCCAGCGCGATCTCTGCCATCGGCTCGCCAGGCAGTTCGCCCCGGCGCGGCTTCGCGTATCGTCCTTCAATGCCAACAATCGGTGAGGTCGCCGGTGTAAGCGGAGCCAGAGGCAGATAACTCAATCGCACCGTCTGCGATCCCGCAACCACGCGCAGCCGTTCCGCGTATTCAATTACATTCAAATCCGGTCTTCTGCAGTAACTGTTGATCAGAGCCGTTGCCGAAGTAATCCAGTCCGCCGTAGTTCCTGGCGGTAATCCATAACCTGGATAGTCTGCTGGCTGTAGGTAGGGCATAACTTGTCCTTTCAGTTGTATCGGTCATCAGCGACCAGTTATCGGTCCGTGACTTCTGACTTAGTGATTTGATGAAGCCGCCTGAGGCACGCGCCGACCACTAATCGCTGACAACTGATAACTGTGGTTTCTACCTCTGGACCAGAACCTGGTAGTGTGCAAAGTTCGCGCCCTTCACAACTGGCGCGCCAAACTTCACCGCCGCATATTGGTAAGTCAGAGAGTTCGGCAGTCCGAGTTGGAAGATGCGCGGAGTCGGGTCACCGAGCCAGTGGTACTCGATCAGGTCCTCGGTCACGATGTACGCCGGCAACACCGCGCTGCCTGTGCCCGGCGTGCCGGTGTAGGGCAAGCTCCAGTCGGGAATCAGCGGTATGTCACCCGCCTGAGTGGACAACATCTTGACAGTGAAGCCCGCGGTAATCTGCGTGGTATTCAACACCACGTTGTATTCAGTCTTCATCTCCTGGTCAATCAGGTCGAGCAGCACCGGGTTGGCATAAATTGCCGTCGGCCGCACGCGATAGCCTGTACTCGCAACCATCTGCGCGATCGTGGTCTTGATCGTATCCACGATCTTCATCGAGGTGGTCACTGTTACGCTGTTTCCGCCGGCCGCAATCTGCGCGGCGCAACCCATGTACTGGGTGGTCGTCGGCGCGCTCAGGCTGGTGTCGCTTCCCTGCCACAGCGCCACATCGTGGGTAACCATCACGCCGCTCACCGTGTCCACCAGGTCCTTGGCCTGTAAATACGCAAACTGCTTCTGCTGGTCGCCCAATTCAATGTCGAACAGGTTGTAATTGATCTGCGCCACAATGGCCTTCAGCGGGACGCTCAATTCGATGCGTGTCGGGCTCACGACTGCCGGATTCATGCTCCGCGGATTCACGAAGCCCGCAGCGGCGCCTGGATTAGGAATCGCCGTCTGCTCAAAGAACCGCGAAGGATGCCCAGTTGCCGGAACCTGCTTGATGCGCTGCCCAAATGGGCTCGAACGGCGGCAGATGTCGAAAATCTCCGTTTGGTACAGTGGCACTTCAATTGCGCCCGGCCCAATGTAGTCTGCCGCTGCATGAATGTCTGCAAAGGTTGCGTTCATACTCTTCGCCCCCTCCATGGGGCCGTGTTCGGTGATCAGTGGTCAGTGAACAGTGTTCAGTGGATTTGAGAAGCCAGTCTCAGCACGAAGAACTGATTACTGACACCTGTCCACTGATCACCGCATTTACGAGATCGCGCCTGCCCGCAGCAATTGCGTCTTCACAGCGATGCGCTGCTCAAGGCTCAGGCCGTTCAGCGCGGCGTCAAGCGTGCGCACATCTACCGGCCCGTCGCCAATGCCGTGTTTGGCAAGCATCTCGGCAGTTGCGGCGGGCATCGTCCGGCGCAGCGGATTCAGCGCACTTTGCGATGCCGCCGCCTTCATCTCGGCCAGTTCCCGCTCAACCGAAGCCAGCTTGTCTGCCAGCTCCGTTTCCCGGCGAGTTTGGTCCACCGTAGCCGAGATTCTCTCTACCTCGCCTGAAAGCCCATTCACTGCGGCGGCCCGTTCATCAAGCCAACGCACCGTCTTTTCGAGCAAAGTGGCCGCGGCTTCAAACCGCTCGGTCAACTCCAGTTCATTGTTTTCCATGCTCTTCCTTTCCTTTTCCGATTTGTCCTGCGTGCCAAAAAAAGGGCTCCGCAAAGGGAGCCAATTGGGGTGACCGGTTTACTTTCTTCGTTACTGGACTACCCGCTCCTATAACTCAGCTAACCGCGCTAACTCCATTCTTGTTAGCTGCCATCTTGAAACTCGTTGCCCGGTAGGCGGCTTTCTCACGAAGTAGAATTGCCGCTCCGGTGAACGTAACTCGGGTC
>JBEKCW010000317.1:0-6662 GCA_050014675.1 Occallatibacter sp.
ATACCAGTTCAGAACGAGAAGGGAAGACCCTGAATGAATCAGCAAGCCATACGCATTCTTGTTGTCGACGACGAACCAGCCATCCGCCGTGCGCTGCGCCCGCCTCTGGTTGAACTTGGGTTCCAGATTACCGAGGCTTCGCGCGGAGAAGAAGCGCTGCAATCGCTGCGAGCGGCTGCTCCCGATGTTGTGCTGCTCGATGTGAATATGCCTGGAATCGGCGGAATTGAGACGTTGCGCCGCATGCGTTCCGCGTCGCCGCGGCTGCCCATCATCATGCTCACCGTGCGCGACCAGGAAGAGGACAAGGTTGAGGCGCTGGACCTCGGCGCAGACGACTATGTAACCAAGCCCTTCAGCACCCGCGAGCTGATTGCGCGGGTCCGCGCAGCCGTTCGCCGCGTGCGCGCTCCAGCCAGAGCCGAGGACGCGCCAATCGAGATAGGCGACATTCGCATCGAACCCCTCAAGCGAATCGTCACCAGGCGCGGCGAGATGATCCGGCTCACCCGGAAAGAATTCGACATTCTGCACTGCCTGATGAGCCGGGCCGGCCGCGTGATTACCTATGCCAAGCTGTTGACGGCCGTGTGGGGCGCGGATTGCCGCGAAGAAGTGGAATACCTGCGCACCTTTATCCGGCAGCTGCGCAAAAAGATCGAGGACGACCCTGGAAATCCAGCCTATCTGCTCACCGATGTTTATGTCGGCTACCGCTTTGCCGACGCCCAGATGCTGAAAGGCGAACCGATGGGAAACTCGCAGGCCAACGCAACCGAGATGGTGTCGGAGGATGCGCAATAAGCCACACAGCGCCGGCAGTACTACTCGTCGTAGTGCAAAAGGCTGAAGACATCGTACTCGGTAAACCGCTCACGGCCCTTGAGAAAGTCAAGCTCAATGGCAAAACCCAGACCGGCGATCTTGCCGCCCAGTTGCTTCACCAGCTTCACCGTAGCTTCCATGGTGCCGCCGGTAGCCAGCAAGTCGTCAACCAGCACGACGCTTTGGCCGGGGGCGATCGCGTCCATGTGAATCTCAAGCGTGTCTGTGCCGTATTCCAGGTCGTAGGTAACGCGAGCCACAGCAGCGGGCAGTTTGCGCGGTTTGCGGACCGGCACAAACCCAGCGTTTAGGCGATACGCGAGCGCCGGCCCAAAAATAAATCCGCGCGCCTCGATGCCCATCACCAGGTCGATCTTGCGTGCGATGTAGTGTGCCGCCAGCGCGTCAATCAACTGCGCAAACCCGGTCTTGTCCTTCAAAACCGTGGTGATGTCGTAGAAGAGAATTCCCGGCTTGGGGAAGTCGGGCACCGTGCGCACCAGCGCTTTCAGCGACTCGACATTTAACGGCTTGATCGGTTCGTTCATGCGCGTTCCTTCCAAAAGGCAAAAAGATCAACAAGGGAAGGGAACAGCGCTTGCGCAGCCCGCTTCCTTATAGATTATATCCGGGCAAAAACTTCGGGCTGCGATGCGGAAGCACACTGCCGCCACGCAGTCTTCGCGAAGAGCAGAAAACATGCCGCATCCAGCCCCTGGTCTCTTCTCTCTTCTCTCTTTTCTCTTCTCTCTGATCTCTGTTCTCCGTCTCACCACGCCGCTTCGATACGGAATGATTCGAGGTCGCGGGCTTCACTTTCAGCCAGGATGTGTTCAATCATGCGATCGACGCGGCTTCCGCGCGGGCCGCGGCGAAGGCTCGAGCGCAATTCGTCCAGATCGGCCGATTCTCCGGCAGCCAGAATTTCAACATGGCCATCCTCGGTGTTGCGCACCCATCCGTGCAGGCCCAGCTCGCTGGCCTCGCGTTGCACAAACCAGCGAAAGCCAACTCCCTGCACGCGTCCCTGAACAAGAAAATGGAGAACCAAACCTGACCTCGCTCCGTTGTGCGTCGCGCAACCTGTCACCGGCGGTTCCACGGCTACAGTTTCTGCGCTCCCTCCAGCATCGCACGAGCCTGGG
Organism: Occallatibacter sp.; assembly: GCA_050014675.1. Lineage (GTDB taxonomy): Bacteria > Acidobacteriota > Terriglobia > Terriglobales > Acidobacteriaceae > Telmatobacter. Next base: position 1,971 of record JBEKCW010000317.1, read on the forward strand.
GGAGGTGCGCAAAGTCGCCGGCTTGGCCACTCGCCGTTGATTCCCACGAAGGGGGTTGCTGGAAATATAACAAGGCGCGATTTTTATTTCGAAAAGCAAAGTTACGACGGTATCATAACCCGCAGCATGCGACTAAAGACCTGGGCCGGCAGCATTGCCTTGTTCACAATTCTGTCTGCGGCAACGGCTGCGCGCGGTAAAGGCGCGCAACCGGATAATCCGCGCCAGCCCGATCCGCTCAATGTCCGCGGACTGGGCTCTGGCTCGGTCCCTCTTGACGGGCAGTGGAGCTTTCATATCGGCGACAAACCCGCCTGGGCCTCGCCCCATTACGACGACTCCGGCTGGGGGACCATCGACATTGCCGGCCCATGGGGCGAGCAGGGCTACTTCGCCTACAGCGGCTTTGCCTGGTACCGGCGCCGCATCGACTTCGGCGACGCGGAAAACGTCGCCATTTTTGTTCCCTCCACCGACGCCGTCTACGAACTGTTCTGGAATGGCGCCCGCGTAGGCGGATTTGGGCCACTCCCCGGCAGGCCCAGCGCCTACTCGGTCCCGTCGGCCGTTTTTCAACTCGTCAGGCCGGGCGCTGGCACCATGGCATTCCGCGTGTGGACGAACCCGAACGACTCATCAAATCCCGGCAACGTCGACGGATTAATGGCCATTCCGCGGGCGACCAACCCAGAAACAGCCGCGAATTTGCTGCAACTCGATCGACACTCGGCGGTTCGATCGGTCCTCGCCGATTTCTCGCTGCTTCCGTTTTATGCAGGACTCAGCATTTTGGGCGCGCTCGTGTGGTTCCGCAATCGAACCCAGATGCTCATCTTCTGGATGACCCTGTATTGTCTTTCGCTCTTCCTGTTTATCGCCCTCAACCCCGGTCCCACGGTTCGGGCCGAACTTCAAATGAGCCCCATCTTCCTCTCCTCGCCTTTTCACTCGCTCAACGATGTCGCTCTCTGGTATTTGCTCATCTACTTGCTGGGTCTCGATCGCCACCGCTGGATTATGCGTCTGGCGCGCTTCCTGGCTGTTGTCTCCCTGCTCTCAGCGTTTGGCGATGACTGGATCTTCGCCATCGTTTGGAGCAGCAACCATGTTCTTGCGTTCCAGATATTCGACGCCATTCTGACCGCTGGTTTTGCCATTCCCGAGCTGTTTCCTCTTGTCCTTGTCGCATTGGCCATCGGCCGTGGGCGGCTCGGCTCCTCGCGCTGGCTTGTGGCGATTGCGGCAGCCGCCAACGAGATGTGGTACGTAACTCAGCACACTGCCATTCAAGGTTCGAGATTTACGCACTGGACCCTCGGCTTCAGGATGAATTCGCCCGCGATCACTATCTACGGCGTTCCTGTACTCGTCCAGAACATTCTTTCCACCATCCTGATCCTCACGATCGTTCTGGCGGTGTATCGCTACCTGCTGATAGAAGCCGCCAAGCAGCGCATCATTCGCGAGGAGATGAAGAGCGCACAGGAACTGCAGCGCGTCCTGATTCCTGAAGCGCTGCCGCGCCTGCCCGGCTTTGCTGTCACCAGCGCTTACAGGCCTGCCGCCGAGGTCGGCGGAGATTTCTTTCAGCTGGTTGCGGTCAACAAGGCTACAGCCATGCTGGTTGTTGGCGACGTCAGTGGCAAGGGGCTGAAGGCTGCCATGACGGTTTCGCTGATGATCGGCGCTCTGCGCACCCTCACTGACTTGACGGCGCAGCCCGACAAGATTCTTGAAATGCTGAACCGCAGAATGATGGGCCGCCTGCAGAACGGTTTTGTCACCTGCCTTGTGATCCGCATCGGCTCTGACGGCGCTTGCATGGCTGCCAGCGCGGGGCACCCGCCGCCGTTTGTCGGAGATCACGAAATCTATCTGGCTCCGGCTGTGCCCCTGGGGCTCGATCCGGATGCGAGATACGAAAAACAACCCTTTGACCTGAAAGTGGGATCGCGGCTCACGGTCTACACCGATGGATTGCTCGAGGCGCGCAACAGCGATGGCGAACTGTTCGGCTTCAAGCGGCTTGAGAAGCTGATCTCGCTGCGGCCCGACGCAAAGGAAGCCGTCGATACCGCAGTCGAATTCGGGCAAGACGACGATATCACCGTGCTTACGGTAACCCGGCTCGATGTGGGCGAGCGCTCAACCACATCTCTGCAAGCCCCTGAGCTGGAGCCTGTGCAGAGCTAATTGACATGTAGCGCCAGTCTCAAGGCTGGGGTCCCCAACGAATGATTTGTATTCGTTGGGTGGTAGGCCGGTTGTCGTGCCGGCATCCACGCCGGGCGCCTGTTTCTGTCTTCCAGTACCCGCCTGGGTCCCGTACTCTCTTCCTTCCAGCTACACTGTTGATAGATGGTCTTCGTACTCGACAACTACGATTCCTTTACCTACAACCTGGTTCAGTACCTGGGTGAGCTCGGCGCTGAAGTTCAAGTGCGCCGCAACGACGAGGTCACGCCTGAGCAGGTTGAGGCGATGAACCCCGAACGGATTCTGCTCTCCCCCGGCCCCTGTACACCGGGTGAGGCTGGCATCCTGGTGCCGCTCATCAGGCACATGGCCGGCAAGGTCCCGATTCTGGGCGTTTGTCTCGGCCACCAGGCTATCGGAGAAGCATTCGGCGGCGACGTGGTGCGCGCCTCAACGCTGATGCACGGCAAAACCAGCGCCGTGGATCACGACGGCAAGGGAGTGTTTGCCGGCCTGCCCAGCCCTCTGACCTGTACGCGTTACCACTCGCTGATTGTGGCTGAGAGTTCGTTGCCGCAAGAGCTTGAAGTAACCGCCCGAACTTGTGAAGGCAACGGCAACGGCTCCGTGATTATGGGTTTGCGCCACCGCACGCTGCCGGTTGAGGGAGTGCAGTTTCATCCCGAAAGCGTACTGACCGAAGGCGGTCACCAGATGATCCGCAACTTCCTGAATATGTGAACTGGTAAGGCCGATGCAGCGTTCTCGGGAGACAAAGCCAAAACGAGCGAAGCGGGTCTGGGCGATGATTTCCGGCGCTCCGCTGTTCTTCGCCTTGGCCGGCTCGGGCCAGTTAACCGCCCAGTTGTCCCAGGAACAACAACCGCAATCTCAAGTCCCCGCGGCCGCACCCGCAAGCGAAACTGGCTCGTCATCCGCAGGTCCCATCGCCATTGTTCCCATCAACGGCCCCGTTGCCAGCGCCAATCCAACCGTGACCGGCGCGCTTGAGGTGACGGGCGGTAAAGCGATGATCGCCGCCAGCGGAAGCATCACCGCAGGCGACCGCACCACGTCGGTAATTTTGCCCCATCGCGGCACCCTGCGCGTGTGCGCCTCAACCACGGTCAAGCTGGCAACAGACTCGAGCGAGACCCCGGGCAATGCCCCGGGTCTGTTGATGGCCCTTGACCATGGAGCGCTTGAAACAAGCTATGCAACGGGGCAGGACGCGGACACCATTCTCACGCCGCATTTCCGCATTTTGATTGGCGGCCCGGGCGCATCGGAACTCAAGGTAAGACTGGGCGACGACGGCGATACCTGCATCGACAATCCCGGTGCGAATGCGCCCTACGTGGTGGTGACCAGCTTGTTTGAAGAAGGATTGTATCGGGTGCAGCCCGGCCAGCGCGTGATGTTCCAGCACGGCAGCCTGCGCCAGGTAGTCGATAACGAGAAAGAGCCGTGCGGCTGCCCTCCGCCGGCGAACGCTGCTGCAAACGAGTTCCCGCTGGCGCAGAGCGAGGGACTTGCGCCAACGCCTCAAATCGCCCCAGCGCCGCCGCAGCCGGCGAATCTGGCTCCGGCAGTAGCTGTGCCGCTCGTCCACAACAGTCCAGAGACCCCGCCGCAAACCGCGCCCGCGCCTCAGGAAGCTCCTGCGCAGGCGAGCCAGGCTGCTCAGGGAGCACCAACGCCCACCCCGAAGAAAAAGCCAGGATTCTTCAAGCGCGTCGGAAGTTTCTTCAAGAAGATATTTGGTGCGGAATAAACTCCGCTACTGAATGCTCGGGGGCGCTGGTATCTTCCCCCGCTCCCCCTCAGCCTCCGCAAATTTGCCGATGCTCTCAAGAAAGCGTGCAAAAAACTCAAAACCTGCTTCCAAATCCGGACGCACTTGCGTCGCGTTTATGTATGCCTGCTCAGCCTCTGAATTCCGTTTGAGCGTTCCGAGAAGGGTCGCCAGGTACAGACTGGACCAATAATCCTTCGGATCAATTTCGAGAGCTCGGCGAAGATGCCGCTCAGCTGGAAGCGGTTCTTTCATTTTCTGACAAATGAGGCCAAGCAATCCATGGGCGCTGGCGCGATTTGGATCGAGTTGAATTGCTCTTTCGAGCAGCTCGCGAGCCTTCCTTGGGTTGGTCTCTTTCTCAATCACCGCGAGGTTGTAAATGGCCTCTTCGTATTCAGGGTCTAATGCGATTGCTTCTTCAAACGCCGCTCGCGCCCCGTCAGCGTCGCGAAGTTTGGCGCAGGCTGCACCCAGTAGCGATAGTGAGGGGGCGCATCTTTTGTCATCGAGAGATTTAAGAAACCACTCCTTCGCTGTGGCCGCGGCCGCAAGATGATGTTTGTCCGCTCGATGAAGCCAAACGCATCCCATGAGCGATTTGGTCAAAGATCGGAACGTGGCATTCGCTGTCTCTGGACAGAGACGAATCGCCTCGGTGTACGCCACCTCGGCATCGTCCCACTTGCCAAGTTTCACGG
>JBEKCW010000318.1:0-6651 GCA_050014675.1 Occallatibacter sp.
AACCGCGGGGCGAAGGTGGTACTGGTGAGTGCTCCAACCGCGTTACGCGCACCCGCGCGATGCGAGCTTATTTCAGTAATTACCGCCGACGAAATGAAAGACGCAGTGCTTTCGCGGCTCAATGAGGCGACCCTGGTTATCAAGGCCGCGGCCGTCGCCGACTACCGGCCCGTAGCGGTGAGCGAGCAGAAGCTCAAGCGCAGCGGTCCGCTCACGCTGGAGTTTTCACCGACTGAAGACATTCTTGCCGAAGTGGTTCGGCGGCGCAGGCCAAGCCAGATCATCGTAGGCTTTGCCGCTGAGACGCACGATGAACTTGAGAACGGCCGCGCCAAACTGCTCAAGAAGGGCGCGGACGCCATCGTGGTGAACAACGTGGCGGGGCGCGGAGTTGGAATCGATGCGGATGAGAACGCGGCCACATTCCTGACGGCTACCAAGGCGATCGAACTGCCGCAGATGGATAAGCGTGAACTGGCCGACCGCATTCTGGACGAGATCGCGGCTCTGCGCTCGCCCCGGCCGATGATGTTGGAGTTCGATGGCGAACAGGCTGCCGATGAGCCGGCCGCAAAGAGCGACGACGGCGCAGATGAAGAGACCATAGTGGTTGCCGCATCGCGGCGCCAGCTCGTGGTGGAGTAAGCCGGCGTGGCGCGATCGCTTACACCCGAACTGCGCGACGCTCTAACCGAGCGCATGCGTTTTTATCGCGACCTGGGCATGACGGAGTTCTACCGGCGTCCGGTGGAAGCAAGTGAGGACCTCGCTCCCAGGATCGAAATGGGTGCCCCGTCTCCTGTAACGCCGAACTCCAGTCCGGCTGTACTGGCAGCGTCCACGCCGCCAGAATCCCCAAGTTCCGAAGCTGTAGGTGCCGCGGGTACCTCGGATTTGGGGGCCCGGGAGGAAACTCCGTCACAAGAACAGATACCGACGCCGGCGCACGCAAACTTCTCTCGAGAGGAACCAGCCATCCCCGCACGCAAGAGCTTTCCCGCACAACCGCAGATTGGCGCAGCTGTCGCGCCGGCCGAACGCACTGCCGCGCTCCAGTTGATTCGCGAAGATATTGGCGACTGCACGCGTTGCGCGCTGCACAAGGGCCGCAACAAGATTGTATTTGCCGACGGATCGCCGACCGCGCGCCTGATGTTTGTGGGCGAGGGTCCGGGCGCTGACGAAGACGCGCAGGGACTGCCGTTTGTAGGCCGCGCCGGGCAATTGCTCAACAACATGATTACGGCCATGGGCCTGAAGCGCGAAGAGGTTTACATCGCCAACGTGGTCAAGTGCCGGCCGCCGGGCAACCGCACACCCGAGCCCGACGAGGCCAATACCTGCTCGCCATTTCTCTTCCGCCAAATCGATGTGGTGCGGCCGCAGGTGCTGGTGGCGCTGGGCGCTACGGCTGCAACGTATCTCTTAGGCCAGCGGCAACCGCTTGCCGGCCTGCGCGGCCGCGTGCACGCCTTTCGCGGATGCCAGTTGATCGTTACGTATCATCCGGCGTTTTTGCTGCGCGATCCGCGCCAGAAAAAAGAAGCCTGGGCGGACCTGCAGATTGCTATGAAGGAATTGGGATTGAAGGCGCCGGCTAAAAGCTAGCAAGTCAGCGAGTCAGTGAGTCGACAAGTCAGCAAATGCGGGCCGCTCCAGCGGCAATTTTGTTGTGGGCTGCTTGAAAGCTGCTCAAATATAATCACGGCCATGATTAAGATTGCTTCCCTCTTTTTCAGTCTGGTTGTAATCCCGGTCGCATCGCAGACAATGAGCACCATGTCGACGGGTTCCGGCGCCATTGACCCGAATGAACGGCTGGGCACGGTGTCTTTTCCTGTTTCATGCGCAACTGGGACGCAGGCGGAGTTTAACCGCGGCGTGGCGCTGCTGCATGACTTCTGGTACGAGGAGGCGCGGAGCCAGTTTGAACGGCTTGCCAAGAGCGATCCGCAATGCGCGATGGCGCACTGGGGATTCGCGATGAGCATGTTCCACGAGATATGGGAACGGCCCGGTGCAAAGACCATGACCGCCGGATGGGAGGAGATGCAAAAGGCGCAGTCGCTCACGGCCGGAACGGAACGGGAGCGCGGATATATTGCCGCGCTGGCCGATTTTTATCGCCCCGATGCGCGCGAGTATCAGGCACGGGCGGATGGCTACTCGGCGGCGATGGGACGGCTTTACGCGCAGTTCCCTGACGACGTGGATGCGGGGGCATTTTATGCGCTTTCAATGCTGGCATCGGAAGCGCCTGACGACACCAGCCTGACGCAGGAGCACAAGGCGATGGCGGTGCTGACGCCGCTCATCGAAAAGTATCCTGACAATCCGGGCCTGGTGCACTACGTCATTCACGCCTGCGACAATCCGTCGATGGCCGCGGACGGGCTGGCCGCTGCGAATCACTATGGTGAGATTGCGCAGTCGGGGCCGCATGCGTTCCACATGCCGGGGCACATTTATGCGCGGCTGGGAATGTGGCCCCAGGATATTGCTTCGCAACTGGGGTCAATCAAAGCATCAGAAGCTGCGACTGCGCGTGGTGAGAGCGGCGTGATGGACGAGCCGCATTCGTACGATTTTTTGGCGTACGCGTATCTGCAGAGCGGGCAGGATGTGCGGGCCAAGGCGGTGCTGGACCAGGTTGGAGCTGCTATCGACAAAATCGCGACAATGTCGAGCGGGTCGCACAACAGGATGGGGATGGTGCCGTATTTTCGGGTAAAGCTGCCTGTATTTTATGAATTGGAAATGCGGAACTGGAAGGCGGCGGCTGCGCTGGAGCCGGTGAAGGATTCGCCTTCAGACGTTTCGACTCTTGTGTACTGGGCGCGGGCAATTGCGCATGGACGGTTGCGCCAATCGGAGGAAGCTCGAGCAGACCTGGCGCAGTTTGACCAGTTGATTGCCAAGGTGCGGAAGGGTCCGAACGCTTACGTGGCCGAAGGGACCGGCGTAAAGATCGAACGGGGCGAGATGGTGGGGTGGACCGCGTTTGCTTCGGGCAACGAGGCGAATGCGCTGATTGCGATGCGAGCTGCGGCCGATTTGCAGGATAAGGTGGGCCAGGGCGAAGTGGACATTCCCGCGCGAGAGATGCTGGCCGACATGGAGTTGGAATTCGGGCATGCGCGCGAGGCGCTGGCCGAGTATGAGGTGGCGTTGAAACTGAGCCCGAACCGGTTGAATGGTCTTTATAACGCAGGCCGGGCGGCCGAGGCGGCGGGCGACGCGTCGAAGGCCAGGTCGTATTATTCCGCGCTTCTGAATTCGACAAACGATGGCAAGGATTCAGCGCGACCGGAATTCGCGCACGCAAGGAGCTTTGTGTCGGCGCCGCAGCTGGCGACGAATTAGAGGACCTTCCATGCTTCGGAATCTGGCGGTTATTGTTCTGGGCACGGCGCTCTTTTTCCCAACCTTACTGCTCTCTCAACAGGCTGACATGGTGCTTGTGCATGGCACGGCGCTGACCGTGGATGCTGCGGATTCTGTTGCGCAGGCAATTGCTGTGCGTGACGGCTCGATTGTGGCTGTGGGCACGGATGCCCAGGTGATGAAGCTGGTGGGCGCGAACACGCGCGTAGTCGATCTGCATGGGCGGACGGCCACGCCGGGGATGATCGACACGCACAGCCACTACGCGGAGGCGGGGGCTGAGGACCTTTTGAACATACGGCTGAGCGATGCGTCGAGCATTGCCGAGATTGTGAGTCGCGTTCAAAAGCGCGTGGCTGCAGCCAAGCCCGGCGAGTGGATCCAGGGACGTGGATGGGACGCGGGCAAGCTGGCGGAGCGGCGAAATATCTACGCCACCGATCTCGATGCCGTGTCGCCGCAGAATCCCGTAATCCTGACCAACACAACGGGACACTATGCCACGCTGAACAGCTATGCGCTGCGGCTGGCGGGCATCGACGATGCCACCAGGAATCCGGCCAATGGAACGATCGATCGTGACGCGGCGGGTCATGCGACAGGAGTGATGAAAGAGGGCGCGCTGATGCGGGTCCGTGCCATGGTGCCGAAGTTCACTACGGAGCAGATCGAGCAGGGAATTCTTAAGGAGATCGACGATCTGCACGGCGAAGGCGTTACCGCGTTTAAAGACACTGCCACGCCGGACCAGTGGAAGGCCTTGCACGACCTGAATGAGCAGGGCCGGTTGGACGAGCGCGTGTGCATCTTATTTCGCGCGGGGGAAAAGGTGGCTTCGGCCGAGCGCACGTTGGCGGAACTGCAGAAGGATTCGCCAATACCGCGCGAATACCAGCGTGGACGGCTGGCGGCGTGCGGGGCGAAGATTTTTATGGATGGCAGCGCCATTAGCGGCACGGCATGGAGCTTTAAGCCATGGATGAAGAACGGCGTGGTGGATGCGGGAAATACGGGTTACCCCGATATCGATCCGCAGGTTTACCGGCAGATGGTGCGGCTGTTTCATCAGGCCGGCATCACGGTGGGCACGCATGCCATTGGCGACCGGGCTATCGACTGGGTGGTGGACACCTATGCCGTGGTCGAGAAAGAGAACCCGACGGTGGGACTGCGGCACTCGATCATTCACGCGTACTTGCCGACGGATCATGCGGTCGCGGAGATGGCGACGCTCCAGAAGCTGTATGACGCCGGATATCCCGAGGTGCAGCCGGTTTTCTTGTGGTGGCTGGGCAATAGTTTGCCGCCTGGTCTTGGCGCCGACCGGCTGGCGCGCACCATGCCGCTGAAGACGTATCTGGAACACGGAGTGCGCTGGAGCGCAGGCACGGATTACGGGGTTGCGCCACTGGCTCCGCGATACGGGTTATGGGCTTCAGTAGAGCGCGAGGCGCTGGATGGGACGCATCCGTTCGGCACAGCGGAGAGCGTGGATGTGCATGTGGCGCTGCGCTCGTATACGGCCTGGGCGGCGCCTGAGCTGTTTCTTGAAAATGAAGTTGGTACGCTCGAAGTGGGCAAGCGCGCCGACATTGCGGTGTGGGACCAGAATCCTTACACAATGCCATCTGCGGAGTTGAAAAACCTGAAGTGCGAGATCACGATTGTGGATGGGAAGGTGGTTTATGAGCGGTAGGGGCGCTGACCGCTCACATGCCGATCACTGACCACTGACCACTGCTTTATGCGTTCCGCCACAGGGCCACGCCGCCCAGCAGGCCGGATTCGTTTGACACGATGGAGACGCCTTTGGGCAGCTTGAAGTCGATCTTCTTGGTGTTGCCGCCGCCCAGGTAGAGGTGGTCGAAATTGAAGGTGAAACGAATCTGCTCGATGGCTTCAAGGACGTGCTTGTTCCAATCCTTCTTACCTAATTTGTCGAGACCGCGGCGGCCAATGTAGTCCTCGTAGGTTTTCTTTTTCCAGGGGTGGTGGCCGAGTTCGAGAGGGCAAAGATGGCCGTCGATATAGAGCGCCGATCCCATGCCGGTGCCGAGCGTGACAATCATCTCAATGCCTTTGCCCTTGATGGCGCCATAGCCCTGGATGGCGGCGTCGTTGGCCACGCGGACGGGGCTGCCCCAGCGCTTTTCAAGCGAAGCCTCGAAAGGGAAGTTTGCCCACGCGGGACTCAGGTTGACGGCCGTGTACGTGATGCCGTGCTTGGTGACGCCGGGAAATCCAACCGACACACGGTCGAAGCCCCCCAACGGCTTGATGAGCGCGTCGAGGGCGGTAAGGACGGCGCGCGGCGTGGGTACAGCCGGAGTGACCACGCGCTCGCGCTCGCTGAGCGGCTTGCCAGCGGTATCGAGCAGCATGGCTTTGAGGCCGGAGCCGCCGATGTCGATGGCGAGGGTGACGGGGCCGGAGGATTTGCGGGCGGAGGGGGCGGATTTTTTGGCTGCGCTCATCAGCAGGAATTGTATACGAACAGGGAACAAGGGAACGAAGGAACAAGGGAACAAGGGAGCGAGGGAGCAAGGTAGCAGGGGAGCGAGAAGGCAGAGGCCAGAGATCAATTGGCCGCGCCCAACGATTTACGAATCGCGATCCACCAACCGCGATTCACGAACCACGACTCACGAACCCTTACTGGCCGCCGTTCAGAACGTGCTCATAGAACTTTACGTATTGCGGCACCACTAGTGAGGAGCAGAAACGCTTTTGCGCGGTTTTGCGGCCTGCCTCGCGCATGGTGTTGAGACGGGCGAGGTCGCTCAGCAGGCTCAGTGCACCCTGGGTCATGGCGGCCACGTCGCCCACTTCATACAGCAGGCCGGTTTCGCCATCGTCGACGAGTTCTGGCACGCCGCCCACCCGCGTGGCGATTGAAGGCACCTTGCAGGCCATGGCTTCAAGCGCGGCCAGGCCGAACGACTCAAGCTGGCTGGGCATCAGCAGAAGATCGGCCAGCGGCAGCAGCTCGTTCACGCGCTCCTGCTTGCCGAGGAAGTGGATGCGGGAGTGAATGCCGAGATCGTGAGCCAGCCATTCGGCTGCGGAGCGGTCAGGGCCGTCGCCGATGAGCACAAGCTGGGTGGGGATCTCGCGGGCGACGCCGGCAAAGACCTTCACCACGTCGAGCACGCGTTTCACCGGCCTGAAATTCGAGAGATGCATCAGGATGGCTTCGTTGTTTGGCGCGAAGCGGCCGCGGGATTCCCTCCGCTGCTCTTCGTCCTTAATGGGCGTGTAGACATCGCA
>JBEKCW010000319.1:0-6638 GCA_050014675.1 Occallatibacter sp.
AACTGAATCGACGGGAATGAAGCCCAGGCCAAGATCGGCGTCAAAATTCTTGTCGGCCGAAACATATCCCCGGCCGCGCTTCAGGCGCATCTCCATGTCCAGCTTGCCCCCCTCGGAGAGGGTTGCAATATAGACTTCCTTGTCCAGGATCTCCACGTCCCCGTCGGCCTCGATCATGCCCGAGGTCACGATGCCGGGCTGGTCGGCGCGCAGGTACAGAGCCTTGGGGCCGTCGCCCGCAAGCTTGAAGGGAACCTGTTTGAGATTGAGGATAATGTCGGTCGCGTCTTCAACGACGCCGGTGATCGATTGGAATTCGTGCAGCACGCCCTCGATGCGGATGGCGGTCACCGCCGCGCCCTCGATGGAACTGAGCAGCGTGCGGCGAAGGGCGTTCCCGATAGTGGTGCCAAAGCCCCGTTCGAATGGCTGGGCGCTGAACTTGCCAAAAGTGTCGCTGAGTGTTTCGGCCTCAACTGCAAGCCGCTTCGGTTTCTGAAATCCTCTCCACAACATAGTCATCTCTTTTCTAGCGCGGCATGTACGTCGCGATGCATTTTGCGGCGGCCGCGCAAGTGCTCCTTGTTTTTGAGTGGTCAGTGATCAGTTGGCAGTGGTCAGTTATTTTGTGCTTCTTCAAGCACAATCAACTGGCCCCTTACATCCGATCACTGTGGTACTTACGTCCGTGACCAGCGACCCAATCTCAATTGAATCTGCTCATTCGAGCAAGACCCAACTGATCACTGACCACTGATCACTGACAACTTACTTACTGTACAGTTCGACGATCAGCTGTTCGTTGATCGGCAAATTCACATCGGTGCGCTTGGGCAGATGCAGAACGCGTCCCGACATATTTTCAAAGTTGGCCTCAAGCCAGGTCGGCACGGGATTCTGCGCGGCGTATTGCGAAGCCTGTTCAACAATCACAAACTTCTTTGCATCCTCGCGAATCGCGATCTCGTCACCGACATTTAACTGGTAGGAGGGAATGTTCACTTTCTTGCCGTTCACCGTTACATGGCCGTGCCGAACCACCTGGCGCGCCTGGCGCCGCGAGATGGCGAAACCCAGCCGGAAGGCAACGTTGTCGAGACGCCGTTCGAGCTGCTGGATCAGCAGTTCGCCGGTTACGCCCGCGGCGCGGTTGGCCTTCTCGTAGTAAGCGCGGAACTGGCCTTCGAGGGTGAAATACATGCGCTTGGCCTTCTGCTTCTCATGCAGCTGCAGGCCATAGCCCACGATCTTGGCTTTGCGGTCTTTGCCGTGCTGCCCCGGCGGGAAGTTGCGCTTCTCAAGCGGGCAACGGTCTGAAGTGCACTTGGTGCCCTTCAAAAATAGTTTGGTGCCTTCGCGGCGGCAAAGGCGGCATACTGGTCCGGTATAACGTGCCATTTCTTCTCCTGACTTCGGATGTCGGCCGGTTTACGTGCGACGGTGCGCAGGTCGTCCCGGCCCATGTTAGCTTCTAGCTCTCAGCTTTCAGCTCTCAGCCTGTCGGTGACTTATCGGGAATCCGCGAATTTGAGAAGCGGCACGATAAGGCTGACAGCTGAAAGCTAAGAGCTGATAGCTGCATTCCTACACGCGTCTCCGCTTCGGCGGCCTGCACCCGTTGTGCGGTACCGGCGTGACGTCGCGAATGGTTTTCACCTCGATGCCGGCGGCAGCCAGGGCGCGGATAGCCGACTCGCGGCCCGATCCCGGTCCTGCAACCCGAACATCGACCGTTCGCAGGCCGTGATCGCGAGCCATATTGGCGGCGTTTGAAGCCGCCTGCTGCGCCGCGAACGGCGTGCCCTTGCGCGATCCCCTGAAGCCCAGCGAGCCCGAGCTCTTCCAGCTCAGCGTGTTGCCCATCTGGTCGGTGATGGTGACGATGGTGTTGTTGAACGATGCCTGAATGTGCGCAATACCGTACGGCACATTCTTGCGCTCGCGCTTCTTGAACTTCTTGTTCTTGCCGGCCTTTCCGGCTGCGGCTTTCTGCTCTGGTTTCGCCATTAGGTCTTCCCCGTCGCTTTCTTCTTGCCGGCAATCGTGCCCTTGCGCGGGCCTTTGCGAGTGCGGGCATTGGTGTGGGTGCGCTGACCGCGCACCGGGAGCGACCGCCGATGGCGGGTGCCGCGGTAACTCTGGATATCAATGAGGCGCTTGATATGCATCGTGACGTCTTTGCGCAAATCGCCCTCGACGTCGCCCTCGTCCTCAATGACCTGGCGGATCCGGTTCACCTCTTCCTCACCCAGATCCTGGACCTTCTTGAAGGCGTCTACATTCGCCTTCTCCAGAATCTTCTTGGCGCGGGGATTCCCGATTCCGAAGATGTAAGTAAGCGCGATTCTTGCCTGCTTGTTGCGGGGCAGATCGACGCCAGCAATACGTGCCATTCGATTTCCTTTACTTCAGGTTATGTGCCCTCCGGCCTCAACCGGTTCGCACGGGTTATCGGAATCGCTTCCAGAGGTTCAACGCAAGCCTTGACTCAAGCTAACTAGCCTCTTGAATGCAGCCAATAGTAAGTAGCCAATAGTGAGTAGAAAAATCTTGCTGGTTCAACTTGCCGGTTTTCTATGCCCTATTCCCTACTGCCTATTCCCTGCCTTCACGGAACGTCCCTACGTACCAGGCGTTGCTTATCCCTGGCGCTGCTTGTGCTTTGCGTTCTCGCAGATCACACGCACCACACCGCGGCGCGTAATCACCTTGCACTTCACGCAAATCTTCTTTACAGATGCCCGAACCTTCATTGCTTTGTACTACCCTCTTCTGCGCCTCAAAAGCCGACGCGGAATACTTGTCGGAGATCTCAGCTATCAGCCTTCAGCCGAATTAAAGCCTTCGACTCAGCACCAACAACTGACCACTGATCACTGTCCACTGATCACTTGTACCTGTACACAATCCGTCCGCGATTCAGATCGTAGGGGCTCAGTTCCACCGCTACGCGGTCGCCCGGCAAAATGCGGATGAAGTTCTTGCGCATTCTGCCAGATACATGGGCCAGCACCTCGTGATTATTCTCGAGTTTCACCTTGAACATGGCGTTGGGCAGCGTTTCCTGCACCGTTGCCATTACCTCAATCGCGTCTTCCTTCGACAAACTGCATCCAGTTCCGCCGGCTGTCTCGCAATCCGGCTGTTGCGCCAGGCTATTGCCCGGCAAAGATCAAGTTTCTTTCAGCTTCAAGCTTCCCGCCACTCCGCCGTCATGAAAACGCTCGACTCAGCAAGAAAGAGCTGAAAGCTAAAAGCTAATAGCTAAAAGCTGTCTTACTATTCCGTCAAAATCCTTGCTCCGGTCGCCGTTACCGCAACCGTGTGCTCAAAGTGAGCACTCATGCTTCCATCGCTCGCCACCGCAGTCCATCCGTCGTCGAGCACTTTCACATCCGGTCTGCCCGCATTCACCATCGGCTCAATGGCAATTACCATTCCCGCCTTGAGCTTCATGCCTCGGCCCGCTTCACCAAAGTTCGGCACCTGCGGATCCTCGTGCATGTTCGACCCGATGCCATGGCCCACAAAATCGCGAACTACTGAAAAACCCTGACCCTCGACCACGCCCTGCACCGCGGCGCCCACATCGCCCAGCGTGGCGCCGGGACGAACCGCGGCTATTCCAGCCTGTAGCGACTGTTCAGTCACTTTCAAAAGCCGCTGCGCCTCGGGCGCAATCGAACCCACCGGCACGGTAATTGCGGCATCGCCATAGTAGCCGTCAATCACCACGCCAAAATCAACCGAAACAATATCGCCCTCTTTCAGCACTCGTTTCGGTGAAGGAATCCCATGCACCACCTCGCTGTTGACAGAGGTGCACAGAACGCAGGGATACCCGTGGTATCCCTTGAAGGCCGCCTTCACGTCCAGTTCCTTGAGCCGCGCCGCAGCCGCCTTTTCAAGATCGAAGGTCGTGGCGCCGGGCGTCACTTTAGACCGCACCAGTTCCAGCACCTCGCGAACCACCTGGCCCGCGCGGCGCATCTTTTCGATCTCCTGCGACGACTTGATAACGACAGCCATAAAAACATTGGTCAGTGATCAGTTGTCAGTGGTCAGTTCGATTTTGCTTGAACCACCCGCCTTGGCTGCCACTACCATTTTTCTCCCAGTTGCTTTTCCAGCGCCCCGTTCCAGCTGATGCCTCTTGCTCTTGCAGGATCCAACTGATCACTGACCACTGCAGTTAACGCACAAACTCGCCGCGTCGATCGCGCTTACTTGCGCAATCGCTCCACGGCGGCAACAATTCCGGCTGCAATCTCCGCGATTGGCCGGTCTCCGTCCACTTCAGCGAATCTTCCCTGCTCCCGGTAATGCTCTACAACAGGCGCGGTAAGGGCCGAGTAAGCGCGCATGCGCTCCTTGAAAACCTCTTCCGTGTCATCGGCTCGCTGGGTAAGCGATGCACCCTCTAAGTCGCAAATCCCCTCTACTTTAGGAGGGTTGACATAGATGTTGTAGATGCTCTGACAGACAGGGCAAATCCTGCGCCCGGTAATTCGGCGCAATAACTGATTATAGTTCACTTGCAGGCTTACGGCAATCACCGGAAGCGCCGCAGGATCCTGAGCAATCCGGCCGTCAATCCAGGTGGCCTGTCCCAGCGTCCGCGGAAAGCCATCGAGAATGTAGCCGCCGACCGTATCCGGCGCCTGCAGCCTTACGGCCACCATCTCGTTCACCAGGGAGTCGGGCACCAGTTCACCTCGCCCCATAATCTCCTTGGCCGTCCGGCCCAGCGAAGTTCCCTGGGTCACGTTGGCGCGCAACAGGTCGCCGGTTGAAATCTGCGGGATTCCCCACAGCTTTACCAGTTCCTTAGCCTGGGTCCCTTTCCCCACCCCCGGTGCGCCCATCAAAAGAATTGGGCCGGGCAGAGTCTTTCGACCCGTCGCCCGGCCCTTTTCGACGTCGTACGCTGTCAATAGCATTTACCAGGTTTTCCTTCCGCGTATGCGACCGGAGCGCGGGGAAAAGCCGTCATAATGGCGCATGACGAGCTGCGATTCGATCTGGTTGATCGTATCCATGGCCACACCCACCACAATCAACAGTGAAGTGCCGCCAAAGTAGAAATTGACCCCCATACCGTGAATCGCCCAGTTCGGCAGATTCTCAAACGCCCTGCCAACGAGCCATATCTTGTCGAAACGGATGCCCGAAATGAGGAAGGTGGGCACCATTTGGACCAAAATCAGATAGATCGCGCCGACCAGCGTGATGCGGGTCAGAATGTCGTTGATGAAGTCCGAAGTGCGCTTGCCAGGTCTGATTCCGGGAATGAACGAGCCTGACTTGCGGAAATTGTCCGCAATATCATCGGGACGCATCACGATGGATACGTAGAAGTAAGCAAAGAAGATAATCGCGAGAATGTTGAGCAGTTCGTACCACGGCATGCCCGCCTGCAGCGCAGTGATGATGGGCTGCAGCAGCCGGTTGTTCTGCACCCAAGGCACCTGGGCGAAGAGCAGCGGAGCCGAAAGAATTGAGCTGGCGAAGATAATGGGCATCACGCCGCCAGAATTCACCTTCAACGGCAGATGGCTCGACGAGCCCCCCATCATCCGGCGTCCGATAATACGCCGCGCGCTCTGGATCGGGATGCGCCGCTCGCTTCGCTCCACAAACACAATGAATCCAACAACAGCTGCCATGCCGGCCACCAGGGCAAGCACCACAATCAGGCTCAGGGAGCCCCATGCGTCGGTCTGGACCTTTTGAATCAGGTCGCGCACACCGTTTGGCAGGCCGGCCACAATACCGGCAAAGATCAGCAGGCTCATGCCGTTGCCGATGCCGCGGTCGGTGATCTGCTCACCCAGCCACATGATGAATGCCGTTCCGGTGGTAAGAGTCAGCACGCTCAACAGCATGAAGCCCGCGCCCGGATGGAGCACATAGCCGCCCTTGGTGAGCATGATGGCGATGCCAATGGACTGCAGCGCGCCCAACACGACCGTCACGTAACGCGTCCACTGCGTGATCTTGCGCCTGCCCAGCTCGCCTTCCTTCTGGATGCGAGCCAGCGGCTCATACACCACGGTCAAAAGCTGAAAGATGATGGACGCGGTGATGTAGGGCATAATGCCCAGCGCGAAGATGGACATACGGCGCAGGTTTCCGCCGCCGAAAAGGTCCATCAGGCCCAGCGCCGACCCGCTCTGCGAGTTGAACAAGGACTGAAGCTGTTGCACGTTCACGCCGGGCGTGGGGATAAACGCGCCCAGGCGGTATACGGCCAGAATGCCAAGGGTAAAGAGCACCCGCTTGCGCAGATCGGGAATCCGGAAGATATTGAGGAATTTCTCAATCATGGTGTGTGATCCGTCGCGGGCAAAATCAACCCGCCTGTGTGCTGTTTATCTTACCTAAATTCCCTTGGCCCGTTAAGGCTACCGGACCGGGGAGCGGCGGGCCTATGAGATGCATCACATAAGTTCAGTGGTCCGTGAACAGTGATCAGTCGTCAGATTTTTCGTTGCTGAAATTGGATTTCTGCCGGGCCGGGACGAAACTGATCACTCACAACTGAACACTGACCACCGCTTTTCTACGCCGCCGCCGGAGCCTCGCCGCCAGCCAGCACAGCCTTGCCGCCGGCCTTGGCGATCTTCTCGGCCGCCGAC
>JBEKCW010000320.1:0-6635 GCA_050014675.1 Occallatibacter sp.
TCCAAAGCGAGGGAAAAATGATTCACAAGACCCGCCTTTATACTCCAGGACCCACCCCGCTGCTACCGGCCGCGCAGTTTGCTATGGCCGCGGCCGACATGCATCACCGCACCCCCGAATTTCGCGCCCTCTATCAGAAAGTGTTGGCGCAGTTGAAGATATTCGTCGGCACCAAGAACGACGTGATCCTGCTTTCGAGCTCGGGTACGGGCGCAATGGAGGCCTCGATCACAAATTTGACCTCGCCTGGCGACAAGGTGCTGGTGCTGACGGCCGGAAAATTTGGCGAGCGCTGGACCGGGCTGGCCAAAGCGTTCGGCTGTGTGCCCGATGTCCATTCCGCGCCTTACGGGCAAACTTTCGACATGGCGCAGGTGAAGGCCGCGCTTAAGCCCGAGCACAAGCTGGTGCTGATGCAGGCCACCGAGACGTCAACTTGCGTGCGGCACGACGTTGAAGCGGTGGCAAAGATCATTCAAGAAACCGGCAGCCCGGCGCTGCTGGTGGTTGACGGCATCACCGGCCTTGGCACCACGCATTTCGACGTGGATGGATGGGGCATCGACGTGCTGATTGGCGGATCGCAGAAGGCAGTCATGATTCCGCCGGGGCTGGCCTACCTGAGCGTGAGCGAAAAGGCCTGGGCGGCAATGGAGACCTCGAAGAATCCGCGCTACTACTTTGACCTCCGCAAGGAGCGCAAAAACGCAGTGAAGGGAGAGAGTGCTTATACGCCGGCTGTGGCGCTGGTAGCGGCCCTGGGCGCGGCGCTCGACTACATTGCCGGGCAGGCGGGCGGCGATCTTGAAAAGGGCCGCATTGCGCTGGTCAACAACGCCGAAGTAAACGCTGCGGCCACTCGCGCGGGCCTGGTGGCACTGGGCTTCACATTGTTTGCGCCCACAGCTCCGGCTGCTGCTGCCACGGCAGTAGCGGTGCCTGAAGGCATGGACTCAGGCGCGGTGGTGAAGGCACTGAAGGCAAAGTTTGCATTGGTAACGGCTAACGGCCAGGGCGAGATGCAGGGCAAAATCTTCCGCGTGGCGCACCTTGGCTACTTCGACTACCTCGACACGGTCGCGCTGGTAGGCGCGATGGAACACATCGCGAAAGACACGCTGGGGCTGCCGGTGACATACGGCCAGGGCGTGGCTGCCGCGCAGGCGGTGTACGCGAAAGCAGCTATCAGCTCTTAGCTTTCAGCTTTTAGCTCGTTCGTGCCTGGAACAAGTCCGTTCTTGGAATGGACTTGGTTTGAATGAATCGCTCAACGCTTTCAGCTGAAAGCTTACAAAGCGGAGCAATGCATCAATGGCGGAACTGAGTTTCGGAGAAAAGCTGCTGATCGCGCGCAAGCAGCTTGACCTCTTTCAATACGAGATGGCCGAGAAGCTGGGCGTGCATCCCAACTCGCTCACCAAGTATGAGCGCGGCGAGGGCAAGCCGCATGGCGCGGTTGTGCGCATGTTCGATTTGCTGTGCGAGCAGCACGGCGTGAAGTTTGACGAATACCAGAGCGCGGAGACCCACAAGGGAGAAGCAATGAAGATCGTATTGGCAGAAAAGGTTTCACCGGCCACGGTGGCGGTGTTTGCGGCTGAACCGGGATGGGATGTGAAGACGCACGACCAGTTGCCCGAGGGGTTGCCGGCGGCACTGGCCGACGCCGATGCGCTCATTGTTCGCAGCGCCGTTCAGGTTGACGATGCGCTGATGGAGCACGCGCCCAAGCTGCGCGTGATAGGCCGTGCGGGCGTGGGCGTTGACAATATCGATGCTGAAGCTGCAACGCGTCGCGGCATTGTGGTGATGAATACGCCGGGCGCCAACGCGGTTGCCGTGGCCGAGCTAACGATAGGGCTGATGCTGGCCCTGGCGCGCAAATTGCCGGCCGCGAACTCGACAATGCACGCCGGAAAGTGGGAGAAAAAATCGCTGCAAGGGGCGGAACTGCGCGGCAAAACGCTTGCCATTCTGGGGCTGGGCCGCATTGGGCTTGAAGTGGCGAAGCGCGCACGCGGTTTCGGAATGGAGCTTGCGGGCAGTGACCCGTTTGTATCCGCTGCTGTGGCCCGCGAAAACGGCATCGCCCTGGTCAGTGTTGAAGAGCTTTTTGCCAAGGCGGATTACCTTACCCTGCACGTGGGCCTCACGCCGCAGACGGCGAACATCATCAACGCTAAGACGCTGGCGGCCATGAAGAAGGGCGTCCGCATTATCAACTGCGCGCGCGGCGAACTGGTTTGCGAAGCCGATCTGGCGGCTGCGCTCAAGAGTGGGCAGGTGGCCGGCGCGGCGCTCGATGTGTTCGCCGAGGAGCCCCCGAAGAACTCAGCATATGCCGAGCTCGACAACGTGATTCTGACTCCGCACATTGCCGGATCGACAGCCGAGGCGCAGGAGGCCGTGGGCATTCAGATTGCAATGCAGGTGCGCGAATACCTGAAGCTGGGCGTTGTGCAGAACGCGGTGAACCTGCCGTCGTTGAGCCACGAAGAGTATGTAAAGCTGGCTCCATTTATCGATTTGGCCGGCCGGCTGGGAGCGTTTCTGGGCCAGGCCGGAAAGACCGGGATTGAATCGATCGCACTGATTTATGGAGGCGCGCTGACCGAAGCAAAAACGGATCTGGTGCGCAACGCGGCCATCGCGGGCTTACTGCAGGGCTCGGAAAATGTGAACCATATTAACGCCGCGGCGGTTGCCCAGGAGCGCGGCATCCGCGTGCACGAAGAGAAAGAGGAGAGCCATCGCGGCGGCGCGGCGAGCGTACTCACGATTGTCCTGCACACGGCTACGGGCGAGAGCCGCGCAAGCGCCACGGTGATTCATGGCGAGCAGCCGCGCCTGCTGGCGTTCGACAATATCGATATCGAAACGCCGCTCGAAGGCAACCTGCTGGTGTGCCGCAACTACGACGTGCCGGGAGTGATCGGCAGAATCGGCACCATTCTGGGGCAGCAGGGCGTAAACATTGCCAACTTCGCGCTGGGCCGCGAGCGCGCCGGTTCGAAACCGGTGAAGGCACTGGCCGTGGTGCAGGTGGACGAGCCAGTTTCAACGCAGGTGCTCGATGCACTATCAACCATCGAGGCGTTGCTCGAGACCAGGCCGGTGAGTCTGCCGGATGGAAACGTGAACCTGTAGCTCTTAGCCGATCCTGCAGAGATTGGGTTGGTGCTGTCCCACCCTTTCCGCGATAAGACTGCGGAAAGGATGGGGCACGGTAACTTTGTGGCGAGCCTCAGCGGATATGAATGCTGCCGGAGCCGGTTACGATGCTGACCTCGGGGCCTCCGCCATTCACTTGCGCGTGCAGGTGATGGTGCTCGTCGTCCAATGTGCCATTCACCGTCATCGGCTGATCCGTGGTGATTCTGCCTGAGCCGGTAATCGCGTTGAGAGTCATAGGCGCGCTGCCTACGGCCAGCTCGATCGACCCCGATCCGGTTTCGAGCTTCCACGCAGACGAGGGCGTTCCGGCAATCTTGATTTCGCCTGAGCCGGTTTGCGCTTTAAGCGCGCCGTTTACGCCTTTCACTTCGATGTCGCCGGAGCCTGTCTGAACCGCTGCATCCCCTTGCCCGTTGCCTTCGACAGAGATGTTTCCGGAGCCGGTCTGCGCTTTAAATCCCCCTTCAAGACCGGTCGCCTTGATGCTGCCTGAGCCGGTTTCGAGCTTCGCGCCGTGGCCCACGCCGGTGTCGTAAATGTCGCCGGAACCGGTAGCGGCGCTAAGGGATGCGTCAGCCGGCGCCTCAATGTCGTAATCGATGCTGATGTTGCGCAGGCGCTCATCATTGTGACCGCCGATGGTGATTTTGTTGCCAGCCTGTTCGATGGGCGGGTTGGCTGCGATCTCCTGCACTTTAGACGTGTCGCCGTTGTGATTTGCTTTGACGACGCCGTGGATACGAAGCTGGTTCGCAGCGCCGCGCGTGATTCTTATGTGGCCCGAGCCTGTGGCTACAGAGAGCTGGAGCTGGCCGTCGAAGGTCAGGTTGCGATCGAAGGTTGCTTCACTTTCCGACGGAGCATTGCCCGCCGCAGCGGGCTCTGCGGCAGGAGTGAACTCGGCTGGCGTGGGTGCATCTGCGAGCGCCATTTCAGCGAGATCCGCCGGTGAATCAACGGAAGGCTCGGGCGACTCAGCTGGTGAGGACTCGACGGCTATGGAGCTGGTTTCGTCGAGCGCCGCGATCGTTGCGGTTTGCGCCACCCGCTCCGGAGCGCTGGCTGCTGCAGCGTTGGCTGCGACCGGGGCGATCACAGCCGCTGTTTGCGCGGGATTGGTTGCGGCTTGCACGCGAACCAGCACTGCGCCGGCGAAGAGCACGACGGGCAGAAGCAGAACGGCCAAGCGCGTGCGGCTGCTGGCTGAGAATGCGTGACGGAGATAACTGTCGTTGAGTAGCCGTTCAATGCGGCGAGAGATACTGCTGGGACGTGCCATAGCGACTCCTATTAACGTTGGGCGCGGCGCGGCCGCGAATTCAAGCAGGATCTGGGCGTATGCGGTGCGGTTTGAAGCCGCATTCAGGCCGGAGCGGTCGCTGATAGCCTCGCCGAGATCGGAGAGTTTGTGTTTGAGCCACCACCCCAGCGGGCTGAACCACGTAACCGCTGTATAGAGCGAGGCGAGGGTAAGCAGGTGAAAATCGCGCTGGATTACGTGGGAGTGCTCATGGGCAAGCACGATGCGGAGTTTTTCTTCAGTCCAGGTTGCGTAATCCGCCGGCAACACAATGCCTGAGCCGATGGTGACCGGAGAGGAAACTTTGTGGCTGGTGCGCAGGTTCAGAGTTGAGCGAATGTCAGCGTCAATGATTGCAGTAATTCCGGGGGCAACGGGAGTTGCTGAGCGCCACAGGCTAAAGGCCGTAAGAAATCCAAGAAGCAGACGAACAAAAAGCGCCGCGGCGACCAGCAAATACGCGAGAGCAATCCAAGTGAGGAAGGAAAGGCCCGGGCGGGCGAGGCCTATTGGCCGAGCCGCATCGTGTGCGCTTTCGCTCCGCGCGGAAATGACGGGAGCGTTTTCAACCGGCTCGATGGGCCGTACGGCTTCATAGGTGCGCAGAGAGCGATGAGGGGTTGCGACGCGTGTGGAAATAGATGCGATGGGGCCGGGAATGATTGATGGAACCGCGATGCGCGAAGCCGGCGATACAGCGGGCGAGAGGGCGGCTTGCAAGCGATGAACCGGAGCAGTAGCCGGAATAATTGGGAACGAGAGCCTCGCCCAATGCGGGGCGAGAGGCAGCAGCAAAGGCATCAGGAGGGAGCCGGCGAGAACAGCAGTCCACGCGAGCCTTTGGTAAATAACATTGTGCACGCGAAAGGCTCTGAGCACGGCCCATACGAGCACCGCGAGCATAAGAGATCGAAGAGCGGCTTCAAAGATACCGGTCAGCACAGATTCACCTCACTCAGCTCTTGCTGTCGTTTTTGCGCTTGTCCTGGTCGCGCACTGCGGAGATACGATTTGCGAGCCGCTGCAGTTCAGAGCGGTCGAGAATTTTCGAATCCACCATGCCCACCAGCAGCGTCTCGACTGAACCTTCGCAGAGCCAATCGACAATGCGCTTTACGGCATGGCCGGCTACGCGTTGGCGCGACTCGGCCGGCCGATAAATGAAGGCGCGGTTCTCAATTGAGTGGGCGATGTAGCCTTTTTCTTCAAGGCGGCGCAGCATGGTGCGAACGGTGGAGTCCTTAAGCGGCCGGTCCAGAGCTTCGCGCACATGCTCGGCGGTGACTGAGCCCAGCCGCCAAACGATGGAAAGAATGTTGCTTTCGAGTTCGCCTAACTCTGCGGGGTCGTGGCGCATTGGATCGTCATCCGTCATGGTGTTACTGACGGTAACACAATAGCGGGGCGGCATGTCAAGTGGGTATTTGAAAAGATCGTGAACGGTGGACGGTGGTCCGCAACCCGCCACTCACCGTCCAACGTCCACGATCCATGCGCCGTTATCCCATCACGCCCTTGTGTCCAAGCCAGACGCGCAGGTACGTTGCCTGGCCAAGGTGGCAGGTTTCGTGGATGGCCATGAAGTTGACAATGCCGCTCACCTTGCCATCGAGGCTGGGCGGCCCCTGCGTCGCGGGCTGCGCCAAAAAATCTTCCGAGACTTTTTGAAATGCGTCGGCCAGGGCGTGTCCGGCTTCGTTCCAGGTGTTCAGCAGCGACTCGGGGGACGGGTAGGCTGAGTCTTCGAGCAACTTCTTGCCGCGTCCAAAAATCTCAAGCGAAGGCTGTTTCCACTCGACGCCCATGAAATGAAGTACCACGCCGCGGCACAGCGCCACGTGACCCACAATCCACGCGATGTGGTTCAGCTTTCCATCGGGACGCTTGAGCCACTCCTCGGGCGAAAGCTCGCCCACGGTCTGTTTGAGAAAGCGCGAATTGTATCGGTAGTTATCGGCGGCTGAGGCGACGACTGCGGGGATTGGCATACCATTCTCCTTGTTGATTCGGGATCACGGCCAGCTCGGCCGCGGGATGGGTACGATGCGAGTATCTCACCGGCGCCGTCTCTTCGCGCGAGGTCTCGTGCGCCAGGGAACCGGGTCAGCTTTCCCCGCGTATCCTTACCCAGCTGACTGCGAGGATGAAGCGATGCGCCTGG
>JBEKCW010000321.1:0-6609 GCA_050014675.1 Occallatibacter sp.
AGCCGTTTCGTAGCCAATCCAATTGGCGGTCCAGGCGGATTCAGACAGCAGGCCGGTTTCCCACCAGGAGGGCGCGCTGGGTGGGTAGGCTTTGCCATTCGCGCCCCAAACCGTGACGCGCCAGAAGTATCGCGTGCTCGGCTTGAGCTCCGGGCCAGAGTACTTGACGTTCAGCGATTGTGCGGCGTCGATCTTTTCGCTGGTCCAGACATCGGGTTTGTTCGCTTTGAGAAGGTCGGCAGTTGTGGCGACGTCGACTTCGTAAGCCGTTTGTTTTGCGCCGCGGGCCGGGTCGTGCAATAGCCAACTGAATTTGGGAGCCGGATCGTCAATGCCGAGCGCGGTGGGGAGATTATCGACGCGCAGCCCGGCCGGCCCCGCAATCGCAGCGGTCTGGGCGGGCAAATGCAAAGCAGCAAGCAAGGCCAAGGTGAGCCAGAGCCGGAGGGCAACGCCGAATCTCGTAGGTTGTTTCACTTGCATGCTCCTGAGGTACGCGGCAACGCGGGTGGGGTTTTCTTTTGTGAAATAATTTCTCTGCCGGATAAAGCTAATCAAGCCAACTGACGGTTGTCAAAGCATAAGTTGCTGGCTTTGGAGTGGGTGGGAGGGTACCAATAATCCCATTTTGAAACCGCGGGTAATCTTCCGCCAAGAAGAGATTTTCCAATACACTCGGTCAGGACTCGACGGCTTGACGCAACCATCGTAATTCAGAGAAGCAACCGTCACGGCGCGGCATTACACTCGACCCATGGAATTTCGCCTTTATGCGGCCACGACCAGCCAGGGCAAGCTGCGCGACTTTCGCGCGGCGGCGCACACCCATTCGCTGGAGATAGAGCCGCTCTCGGCCCTCGACGAGCTTGAAGCGCCCGATGAGACCGGCGTCACCTTCGAGGAAAATGCGACGCTCAAGGCTCTCTACTACTCGCGCTTTGCCCACGGGGCGCTGATTCTGGCTGACGACTCGGGGCTGGAGGTTGACGCGATTGGCGGCGCGCCCGGAGTGCGCTCGGCGCGGTTTGCTGCCGACAGCGGACTGGTGGACTCGCCCGACGCCAACGACAACACCGACGTGTGGAACAACATGGTGCTGTTGCAGCGGCTCGCCGACGTTCCTTTTGCGCGGCGTACGGCGCGCTACCGCTGCGTGCTGGCATGCGCCCGCGACGGCCAGCTGATTCAAACTGCGAAAGGCTCGGTTGAAGGCGTGATTCTTGAGGCTCCGCGGGGGACTGGTGGATTTGGATACGACCCGCTGTTTCTGCTGCCAACGCTCAACAGGACCATGGCGGAAATCGATCTTGAGACCAAGGCATCGGTAAGCCACCGCGGACACGCGCTGAGTGCTCTGCTTGAGAAGCTGATGTGAAGCAGCGGTCGCGCACTTGTGTTCCAACTCACACACGGGTATGATCTATCTATGGATGTTATGACCTGTTGTCGCTGCTGTACGCTCGCTTGCGTGCGCAGTTTGATTTGGGTCTAAAAGTCCGAACCTGACCAATCAAGTATTTCAACTGCCCGCGCATGCAATTGCTGCCGCGGGTTTTCTGTTTTGTGCCCAGGAATTCAGGAAGGATTTGAAATGACCGACGCCGTACAACCCAAAGAAACCAAAGCCCAGCGCCTGGAGCGATTGAAGCGCGAAAAGAATCCCTGGGAGGCCTTTGACGAAGTTCGCGCTTATGCACAGAGCGGCCGCTCGAGCGTTTTGCCCGAGTGGGCCAACGTGTACTTCAAGTGGTGGGGCATCTACACACAGGGTGACGGCGTTGGCGCGACCGGGGGCAAGGGCGGCGAAGGCCTTGCCTCCGATTACTTCATGATGCGGATTGGGATTCCGAACGGCATTGTTACTTCGCATCAGTTGCGCACCATTGGCGGGCTGGCGCGCAAGTTTGGACGCAACCTGGCCGACATTACGGTGCGGCAGAACATTCAGCTTCATTGGTTGACAATTGAGTCGCTGCCTGAGGTGGTGGACGCGCTGGCGTCGATCGGACTATCGCCGAAGGGGGCTTGCGGAGACGTGGTGCGCAACGTGACTGGCTGCCCGCTGGCCGGCGTTGCGGCGGATGAGTTGATTGACGCATCGCCGATTGCGCGGGGGATTGCGCAGCTGCTTACGGCCAACTCAGATTTCTACAACCTGCCGCGCAAGTTCAAGATTTCGGCCACGGGCTGCCCGAGTTGGTGCACCTATCCCGAGATTAACGACATTGGGCTCACGCCGGTGCGCCGCGGCAACGAGGTGGGGTATTCGTTGCGCGTAGGCGGAGGGCTCTCGAACGAGCCGCATCTCGCCGTCCGTCTCGATGCATTTGTGCGGCCCGATCAGGCGGTAGATGTGGTGCGCGGCGTGGCCGAGATCTTCCGCGAGCAGATTGGCCTGCGCCAGAGCCGCGATCGTGCGCGGATGAAGTACCTGTTTATGCGCGACGGCTGGACGGCGGAGCGCTTTCTCGACGAGCTGAAGTGGCGGCTCGGATTCAAGCTCGATGCCGCAGAGCCTGAAGAAGTGCCCGACGATGTGTTGCGCGATCACGCGGGGATACATCCGCAGCGTGAGCCGGGCCTGAATTATGTTGGCGCATCGGTGCTGCGCGGGCGGCTGACCGGAGAGCAACTCGAGGCGACTGCGGAATTGGCCGAGCGATTTGGATCAGGTTCGCTGCGGGCAACGGTCTCGCAGAACTTGGTGATTGTGAATGTTCCTCGCTCGAAATCGGGCGAACTGGCGCGCGAACTGGGGCAGGTTGGACTGCACGTCGATGGCTCGCCTTTCTGGCGCGGGGCGGTGGCCTGCACGGGCACTGAGTTCTGCAAGCTGGCAATTGCCGAGACCAAGGGGTTTACACGCTGGCTGGTGGATGAGCTCGAGGAGCGGCTGCCGCAGTTCGATCAGCAGTTGAAGCTGCACGTGACCGGGTGCCCCAACAGTTGCGGCCAGCACTGGATTTCGGACATAGGACTGGAAGGCAAGAAGATCAAGTACAACGGCGAGCTGACCGATGCTTTTTACTTCTGCCTTGGCGGGGCGGTGGGGCAGTTTGCAGGGGTTGCGCGGCCCGTGGGGTTTCGTTGCGCTGCGCCGATGGTGCCTGAGGCCATTGAGCGTTTGCTGCGCCAGTACCTGGTGGGCCGCACCGAGAACGAGAATCTGCGTGCGTGGTTCGCGCGGCACACCAATGAGGAACTGCGCACCCATCTTGCCGGCGTAGAGCTTGAGCCGGTGGAGCGCGATGTGCCTGTGGGCCGGGTGCCGCATGGGGTGGGAGAGTAGGGGCTACGGACTAGGGAATAGGGACCGAGTACTGACAACTGACCACTAATCACTGATCACTGATTTATGACATTGCTGCCGATTTTTTTGAAACTCGAAGCACGGCCTGGGCTGCTGGTGGGCGCGGGAAATGTGGCGCTGGATAAGCTTGGCTCACTGCTGCCAACCGGGCTGCGGCTGCGCGTTGTTGCGCCGGAAGCGCGGGCCGAGTTCCACAGGCTTGCGGCCGAGGGGCGGATCGAGCTTGTGCTGCGTGCGTTTGAGCCCTCGGACCTCGATGGACAGGTCATTGTGATCGCGGCGACGGATGTGGCCGAGGTGAACGCCGAAGTTTATCGGCTGGGTCGCGAGCGGGGCATTCTCACCAACTCAGTCGACGACATTCCCAATTGCGATTTCTTCTTCGGGTCGGTGGTGAGCAGGGGCGATCTACAGATTGCAATTTCAACGGCAGGCGAGAGTCCCGCATTTGCGCAGCGCCTTCGCCGCGAAATTGATGCGCAGTTGCCTGCGGATATTGGTCCTTGGCTTGCCGGCCTGGGCAAACTGCGCCGCCAGATTCTGGCTTCGTTACCCGCTGGCGATTCACGCAAGGCGCTGCTGCATCGGTTGGCCAACCGGTCAATTGACCCTTCGCGCGATACGGTCCTGGGCGCGGAAGCAAAAAGGGAACTGACCAGGGAAAGCAACGATCTTCAACCGGGCCGGGTTGCACTGGTGGGCGCGGGACCGGGTTCGCCTGATCTGCTCACGGTCAAGGCTTATCGGTTGATTCAATCGGCCGATGTCATTCTGCATGACGACCTCGTCGCCCCGGCAATCCTCGCTTTGGCTCCGCCCCACGCAGTGGTTGTGAACGTTGGCAAGAGATGCGGCGTGAAGACCATTACGCAGGACGAGATTAACGCGCTCATGGTTGAGCACGCGCGCGAAGGCCGCTTGGTTGTGCGGCTCAAGTGCGGCGACCCGCTGCTGTTTGGCCGCGCGGCTGAAGAGATTCGGGCGCTGACCGAGGCTGGTATCGCGCATGAGATTGTTCCGGGTGTGTCGGCGGCCTTCGCTGCTGCCGCGGCCATCGGCTGCTCGCTTACCGATCGCGAGTGGGCGTCGAACGTGATCTTTTCGGCGGGACAGCACGCCCAGTCGCACAACAAGGCGGCGCTGCCGGCGATTGAGGATGCAACGCGCGTGGTCTACATGCCGGGCCGCGACCTGACGCTGCTGGCTGCCCAGTGGCTCGCCGAAGGGCTGCCCTCGGAGCTGCCTTGCGCAATCGTCTCCCGCGCTGCGCAGCCTGATCAGGCGGTCTTCTCGACCACGCTTGGCGAGTTACATTCAGCGCCAGTTGCGCAGGCGCCGAGTTTGTTGCTTGCAGGCTGGGCGGTGCGCGAGCGCGTTGCCGAAGAGTCGGCGGCGGGAGGCTCGTTCTCTCAGGCCCTGCCAGACTCGCGTTCGGTTTGAAGCGCGAGATTTGTCCGGTTTGCCGGCAATCCGGAGGTATTGGCGGGGTTGAACCTGTGAAGAACAACTGCAGATCCTTCCTGATTAGAGACAAAACCAACTGCCGGGATATTTAGATTCGTGGTCTCCCACCCATCGACCAAAAAGCGCTCGATACATGGGGCACGGGTTCACCTGCTGTGGGTCGGCTTCGACGGTGGCGGACTGATACGACTCGCACAAAGGCGATTGTCTGCATCTAACGGCGAGTGCGGCCTTTCGAGCACTACTCGTGGGTT
Source organism: Occallatibacter sp. (assembly GCA_050014675.1). Taxonomy (GTDB): domain Bacteria; phylum Acidobacteriota; class Terriglobia; order Terriglobales; family Acidobacteriaceae; genus Telmatobacter. The sequence continues at coordinate 5,029 of JBEKCW010000321.1, forward strand.
CGATTCTGCCCTTCATTCGGCATGAATCGGGAAAAGAGGATTACATGTTTCTTATACTGGGCATCGTGCTGCTTTTGGCGTGGATCGGCGGCTTTGTTGTGTTTCACGTCGCAGGCTTTCTCATCCATCTGCTGCTGATTTTTGCGCTGATTTCGATTGTCTTTCACTTTTTGCGTCCCCGGGGAGGGACGGCATAAGGCGTAAGCGACTGCGGGCAGTGATTCGTGGGATGTGGCAGCGCCGCGTTTCAGAATTCGGCGGCGAATGGTGGCCGCGATTTGGAATCGCTGCGAAGCTGCTAACCTATATTCATGAAGTTCGGCGTCATTATCTTTCCCGGCTCGAACTGCGACCACGATGCTTACAACGTGATCGCCGAGGTTGCCCGTCAGCCCGTCACGTTTCTCTGGCACGACTCCGAGGACCTCAAGGGAGTGGACGCGGTTCTGGTTCCGGGCGGCTTTGCTTACGGAGATTACCTTCGCACCGGCGCTATCGCGCGCTTTTCGCCGGTAATGCAGTCGGTGAAGCAGTTTGCGGCCGGAGGCGGCCTGGTGCTCGGCATCTGCAATGGGTTTCAAATTCTCACCGAAAGCGGCCTGCTGCCTGGGGCGCTGATGCGCAACGCGGGACTCAAATACATCTGCAAGCAGGTTCATCTGCGCACTGAAACCGCCGATAGTCCATTTACGTGCCAGCTCGAAAAGGGCCAGGTTTTAGAGATCCCGATAGGGCACATGGAAGGGAATTACTTTTGCGACGCGGAGACGCTGGCGCGGCTGGAGTCGGAAGACCGCGTTGCATTCAGGTACGCGACTGCGAAAGGCCAAATAACGCCCGATGCGAATCCGAATGGCTCGCTCGGGAACATTGCGGGGATTCTGAACGAAGGACGCAATGTGCTGGGAATGATGCCGCACCCTGACCGGTCGAGCGAGGCACTGCTTGGTTCGGCGGATGGCTGGAAGATATTTGCTTCGATGATTTATGCTTTGGCAGCGCATTGAAGGCGCAATCTGGAATACCGGCAGCCCTTTGACTTCGGCGTGGCAGGCTTCCGCCTATTTTTTATAAGGCTGACAAGATGATCGATATTCATCAGCACCTGATTTACGGCGTGGATGACGGGTCGCCCGATCTGGAAACTTCTCTGGCAATGGCCGAGGAAGCGGCGACAGATGGCATCACCCATGTTGTATGTACTCCCCATGCGAGCGATCGTTACCCGTACAACGAGGTGGTGATTCTGGAGCGTTACAACGAGCTGCGGGAGCGGCTCCGCGGCACGCTTGAACTGAGTCTGGGGTGCGATTTTCATCTCACGGCCGACAACGTCTTTACTGCGTTGGCAAACCCGCTGCGTTTCTCGATCAACGAGAAGGGCTACCTGATGGTGGAGTTTCCCAACCAGACGATCGGCACGCATTTCGACGAGGCGCTCTTCAAGCTGCAGACGGTGGGATATACGATCGTTATTACCCATCCGGAACGTTATCCGGCAGTCCAGAACAAGCCCCACCTGCTGGCGGACTGGCTGCAGCGGGGAATGCTCATCCAGGTGACTTCGAGCTCTCTTTACGG
>JBEKCW010000322.1:0-6601 GCA_050014675.1 Occallatibacter sp.
CCTCAGCTTTCAACGAAATGGATGGGCGAAAGGCGTTGGCTGCGCGTGATGAATGGAGCCCGGCGCCAGGCGCCTTCCGCAGTATGCATGTTTCCAGTCTGCGCTCATGGCTGGTAATTAACTGCAACGGGCGGGCGAAAAAACTGCGGCTTGGGCAGGATTGTGAGAAATGCGGGTTAAGAGTGCGGCTGCCAGGGATCGTATGTTCCCGCGCTCCACGAATGGCCTTCCGGATCCTCTACCGCGAACTCGCGGCTGCCGTAGCCGGTGTTCTGGATCGGGCGGGTGATAGTGGCTCCGGCGGCCTGCGCGCGCGCGTAAGCGGCTTCGGCATCGGCCACCACAATGTAGGCGCTGCGGGTTTCAATATCGCCTAGTTCGGCTGGCGATTTGAAGCGTCGTCCATGCTCGTCGTCCTTCTGCGAGCCAAGCATGATCATGCCGCCGTTGAGCGTCAGCTCGGCGTGGGCAATGGAGCCATCGGGCATTTCGTAAACAGCGTGGCGCTCAAAACCGAAGACGTTCGAGAGCCATTCAATGGCGGCCTTCGCGTCAAGGTAACGAAGCGCGGGTATGACGGTGGATTTGGAGTGCGGCGCGGCGTCTGGCATGTTGACCTCCTGTTTGCGTGCAAGCGTCGTCTGTCTCGCGCAGGCGGCTACGCTGCGTAAGCGAGGCTGTGCCCCAGGCCGCATCGAGCGGGACGCCCAGGTTGCACAAAGCGGCGGAGCGGAGGGGCGGGAATGCGCTCAAGATAGAGCACGGGTGACCTCGAGCTGGTTATAGCACGAGAAGGGGCTGCCGATTTCGCTGAATTGGGAGAATCGGAAAATGGTATGTACGTTGGCGGCGAATCTTCCTGTTGCTTTCTCGAGGGAGCTTTGCGAGCGGCGTTATGATTGCCGCAATGCGATTACCGGCGGCAGACAGGGAACTCGTGCAGATCTTGAATGCCTCAATCAAGCGCGCGGCCGTGCAGGCTGGCGAATGGCTGGTGTGCCGGCCGGGATGCACCCAGTGCTGCCATGGAGCGTTCGCCATCAATCAGCTTGACGCGGCTCGGTTGTGGACCGGTATGGAGACACTGCGTGCAGCGGAGCCGATGGCCGCAGAGGCCATCGAAAAGCGGGCGCGGGCGTGGATTGCCGAGCATGGCGCGGCGTTTCCGGGCGATGAGGAGACGGGCCAGCTGGGCGAGAGCGACGAGGATCGCGAACGGTTCGAAGACTTCGCAACCGAGGCGGCTTGCCCGGCGCTCGACGCGGCAACCGGACTATGCGGCGTGTACGAGTGGCGGCCGATGACCTGCCGTGTGTTCGGCCCTCCCGTAAAAATGGCCGGCGAAGAGGGCGCCGAGGGGTTGGGACACTGCGAGCTGTGCTTCAACGGGGCGACTGCGGAACAGGTTGCCGCTTGCGAGATGCCGGTCCCGCATGAGCTTGAGGCCAAGCTGATTCAAGCGATGGGCGCGGAGGGCGAGACGGTGGTGGCTTGGGCGCTGCTGGACGTGATTCGCGGTTCGTGAGTCGTGCTATCCCAGGTCCCCAAAAGCGAGGGACCCGGGGCACCCATTTTCGTGCGTGGTTGAGAGAGATCAGCTGGGGTTCGTGCTATTCCCGTTCACCGCTCACCGTCCCCCGTTCACCGTCTTTCAAGATTCAGCGATCGGATAGCTCTGGTCGAAGGGGAAGATCAGCTCGTCTTCGGTTGGAACCGCGTTACCGTTAATCGTTGCGGGATGGAAGCGCCAGGTTTTCACGGTCGAGAGCACGATCTGGTCAAGCGCGTTGCCGATGCCTTTCACCAGCGTAGCCTCCAGCACGTCTCCCGCGGCGCTTACCTTCACGTCGACAATGACCTGCTGGTTGAAAGATGGAAGAAGGGTGCGGTCGGTAACCGGCGGGCGCGGCGAGAACACAGGGAACGCCGGGTCGGCGCTCTGGGCGTCGTTGCCGTTGCCGGGGACAGGTTCGTGCTGCGCCGATGGCAAGTGGCCGACGGGCGGCGCGGGCGGAGTATTGACGGCGAGATCGGTGGTCGGGTTCTGTTTCGGCGGCGGAGGCGGCACTTTGCGGCCGTTGGGCTTGGGCGACGGCTTTACATGGTTCGATCCGCCAGGGATGAACAGCATGGCGGGGTAAAACTTGAGTTTGGCCTGCGTGGAGACGACGGCTGACTTGCGTAAGTTGTGGATGACCTGGAGGGCCACGCACAAGAGCAGAAGATGGACCACAAGCGAGAGCCCGAGGAACCATGCTCTTCTTTTCCGCATTGGGGTTACAGGCTGCAAATTGTCTCTTTCTCCGAGTCCGTGTATTTGTATGGACGTTACAGGAGCGATTGGGGATTGGGCGTGCGCGGGATTCGGACATGAAATTCGGACCGATTTTCTCAAGTCCCGCAGATTCAGTGTGACACGATTACCTGGGATGACAGCGTTAAACTTGAAGTTTGAATCGCTCAATGCCAACGCGCCCGTGCTGGGTTGAAATCTCGACTCAGTCCCTTGACGATAACTTCCGCTTCCTCAAAAAGCTGGCTGAGTCCGACGCCGAACTGCTTGCTGTCTTAAAGGCCAATGCCTACGGCCATTCGCTGGCCATTTGCGCTCCGGCGGTGGTGCGGGCGGGCGCAGGTTGGCTGGGCGTGAACAGCGTGGAAGAGGGTGCGGCGGCGCGTTTGGTTTGCCCGGCTGGTCCAGTTGCCGCCCCGCACATTCTGGTAATCGGGGGCGTGTTTGCCGGGCAGGGCGAGGCTGTGATCCGGCACGGGCTTACGCCGGTCATCTGGGAGCTATGGCAGCTGGACGAACTGGAACGAGCTGCGCGCGCGGCAGGCGTCGAGCCGGGGTCGCTGCCGGTGCATCTTGAGGTCGATACGGGCATGAGCCGGCAGGGGGTGGGCCCAGCCGATCTCGGCCCAATTCTGGCGCGCATCACGCCGGGATCGCCGTTTCGGCTGGAAGGCGTAATGACCCACCTGTTTGCCGCCGATGAAGCCGACGGCCGCGTGAACGCCGAGCAGCTGGCGCGGCTTAGCGAGGCGCTCAACCGCATCGAGTTAGCCGGCCAGTTTGCCGAGTGGCTGAACGTGGGCAGTTCGGCGGCGCTGCTTTCAGGCGAGGCGCATGCCATTGCCGAGCTGGCGGCGCGGCACGGCATGAAGGCCATGCTGCGGCCGGGGCTTGCGCTTTATGGTGTGGTTCCCCGCTTCGATCCCAATTTTGAAGCTGCGGAGCCCAAGGGGTTGAAGGCCGCACGGGAGACGCTGAGGCGGGTAATGGAGTGGAAGTCGCAGGTGGTGGGCGTGCGGCATGTTGAGGCTGGCGCGGCGGTTGGGTACAACGGCACCTTTGTGGCTACCGAGGCAATGCGGCTGGCCCTGGTGGCCGTTGGATATGCGGATGGACTCGACCGCAAGCTGGGCAACCGCTTCGATCTGCTGGTTCGCGGCCAGCGAGCGCCAATTGTTGGCCGCGTGAGCATGGACCAGACCGTGATCGATGTAACGGAGATTGCAGGGGTTGAGGCGGGTGACGAGGTGGTCGTCATTGGCGGGCAATCCACCCCGGTCCGCGAGGGACCGGGGGCCCCCGGTGAGGAGCGGATTACGGCCTTCGACCACGCCGATGCGACGGGCACGATTCCTTGGGAGGTATTTACGCGGATCGGGGCGCGGGTGGAAAGACGAGCGGTGGACGGTGATCAGTGAACGGTGATCAGTCAGTTCGCCGGCGAAGCCGAGTCAGCCGGCGTTGAGCAGTCGCCCGGCGGCGCAACTTCAGCGTGCGCGCCAACGCCGGCGGAGCTTTCGACGGCGCGGATCATGGCTTCGTTGCCGATGCAGGAGTTCAGCAGCATGTGGTAAAGGCCGCGGGCGCACCACTCCTGCTGATAAAACTTGCGGATCACCGCGGCGCGGCGCTTGTCGAACGCGGCCAGGTGTTGCTCGGCGTTATCGGCCTGGTTGGGAAACGCGCGGGTAAACCATTCGCGCTTGGCCTTCGAGGTTGCGTAGACAAACACATGAAAACAGCCGGGATGTCCGGCCAGCGCGCAGGCAGCGCCGCGGCCCACAATCACGCAATTGCCTTCATCTGCGGCTTTCAGAATCTGCTGCTTGATGATTTCAAGCATGCGCTCGGAGTCGAACACGTGCTCCTCGCCCTTGCCGAAGCTGGAGAACGACGAGTCGTGCCAGAAGAGCTTGCCGTAGCGGTAGTACCAGGGGTCGAGGCGCTCGTCGAAACGTGCGGCGGTTTTGGGGTCGACGCCTGCCGCAACGGCTGCGCGGTTAATAAGTTCCGCGTCGAGCAGACGCCAGCCCAGGCGCTCGGCAAGATCGTGCGCAAACTCGCCCCCGCGCGAACCGTACTCGCGTTCCACGGTAATAACCCTTACCTGCGCATGCCCCATGGCGCTGATGCCCCTCTGCGATTGGAGCATACAACGATTCCGGTGGAATGCGAAAGGGCCGACAGTCAAAGGTCAGTTGAGGTTCTTGCTATCCCCGGTCTCAAAATCGAGACCGGGGGCACCCATTTTCACAGTTTGGGGTGAGGTGATCTCACTGCGCTGTGGGTTGCTGCGGCAGTGCCTTGGAGGATTTCAGGTGCGGTGCGCTGGGAGGGGTCGGTGCTTTCGCCGCTGCAGCGGGCGCAGCGGGAGCTGCCGGCGGCGGTGGCGGGAAGGCCGGCCCTTTCTTGATGTGCAGGTCGCCGTCATTCGAGGTGAGTGAAATCCTGGGGCCCCCGTTGCCGATGCGGCCGGTGACGGTTTTGTTTTCGTCGCCACTCACGCTGAGGTCGAAGTCGTCCACAACTTCGCCATTGTGCGTATGGCCGTCGACCACGCCGGCGGCGTCGGGCGGCAGCGTAATTTCAACATCGCCTTTGTTGTTGGTTGCGGTGATGGAATACGCCCCGGCCGGCTCGATTGCGATTCGGCCGTCGCGGTTGTCCACCGAGGTATCGCCATAAATCTGGCTCAGATCCACATCCTTGGCATGGGTGGAGACGCGCACCGAGCCCTCGGCTTCAGTCACGTGCAGATCGTCGGAGTCGAGCGTCACGTCGCCCGGAAGCGCGGCGATGTCCAGATCGGTAACCGAGGTGTGCAGCGCGATGGGGCCGGTAATGTTCTCCATATGCACGGGGCCAAAAATGTCTCCGTTGGTTGAGAGGCGGCCGTGAATCTCAGAGAGGGTAAGCTCGTTCGCGTTTCCGTCGGCAGTCACATCGCCGTTGACGTCGTGGATGGAGACATCGCTGTTGCCGTGATAGAGATGAACCTCAACCGGTCCGGTGATGGAGTTCAGATGCAGTTCGCCGTGCGGCACGCTGGCGGTGATTCCCGCGGCAAGGCCTGTGGCTGTAACCTCGCCGCGGCCTTCGTTTACCGTGACTTTGGCCGTGCGGGGAACGGTGACGGTCAGGTTGACCCGGCCCTTGTTGTTGCCGTCGGACTTGATCAGCACCGTGCTGCCGCTGACAGTGGCTTTGGGCGCTTCGGAGCCCCAGATGGTCTTGGCGTTGTTATCGGAGTCTGTAAAAGCTTCTTCGTGCGCCTGTACCTGGATGGCGGTTCCGTCGCCGCCGGTAATGCTCACGTCGCCGCGAGGATTTTCAATATCGACGGTGGCGTTGGCCGGAATCGAAGTGCTCAATACCTGGGCGTCGATGTCGTGTTCAGGCGCGCCAAAGGTATCGAAGAAGTTGTCGTTGTCGCCATTCCAGTTCCAGTTCCACGCGCCCATCTGCCGCCAGCCCGAAGCGCCCAGGCCAACAACGGTAAGAAGAAACAGGAGGCCGATGAAGCTGCCTCTGCGGCGAATCGGAACTTCACGCTTTATGTCGATGGCCCACTCGGCCAGAAGAGCGAGACCCGCCAGGATGAGCAGCAACGGCCACCAGCGGGAGTACCACTGCCAGAAGTTTTCCGCGGCCAGATGGCCGGTCATGATGAGCAGGGCGATGATGCCGATCGAGATGAGGATGACCGGACCGACCATGGACGGAACGCGCGGGCCATAGACGCCGCCATAGCTGCCGCCGTAGCCGGCCTTCCATGCGTACTTCTGTGCCTTCCATGCTTGGCGTTGCGCGCGCCAGGCAGCCTTCTGCTGTTCGCGATAGGCTTGCCATTGCGCTTTGGGATCGTAGGGCGGATACGGCGGTCCGCCGCCGGGAGGCATGTTGGGAGGCGTGCTCATTGGTTTCCTCCATTGGTGGGCCGGCCAAAGACGTCTGTGCCGGGCCCGCTTGTATTCACGGGGACAATCGAAGTTTCGGGCCGTGGCGCCGGAGGCACGGGCGTGCCGCCGTAGGGCCACGTGCCGCTGCCGCCATCGCCATCCATAGAGGCCAGGGCCATACGCTCGGCGAGCTTCAGCACGCCGATGAGGATAAGCAGCAGAGGCCAGAACCAGTGCCAGAAGTCTTCGATGACATTGAGCTGAGCCAGCAGGGCCAGGGTGCCGACCAGGAGCAGGATGGCGGGCCAACGCAGATGGTGAATCATGATGTACCGGTTCATTTGGGACCTCCTTGTGGGCCCTGCATGCGCCGGACGATGAGGAATGCACCGAGCGCGATGAGCAATAG
>JBEKCW010000323.1:0-6594 GCA_050014675.1 Occallatibacter sp.
AATCAAAAGCCGCAAGTTGGCGCCTGCTTTGCAGGCATGGCGGGTTAGCAAGTTGGCGCAAGACAAACTCTCGCGCAGACAGTGAAGGCGCTTGCTCCCTGCCCGCAATTGCGCCCTCTAAACTCGGCCAGACTGGCTGCCCCACATTGCCACTCAAAAATCCAAGGTGTTAGCCTCTAGACTGACCATCCGCGGAGGAAGTACCCACCAAAATGCAAAGCACCTATAACGGCCTCGCGTTGCCTGAAAACGGCCAGCCAATCACTTACGAGAACGGGCATTTCACGGTTCCTGACAACCCCATCATCCCTTACATTGAAGGCGACGGCACCGGCCGCGACATCTGGAAGGCCTCGCAGCGCGTCTTCGATGCTGCCGTTGAAAAGGCTTACGGCGGCAAGCGGGCCATCCGCTGGTTTGAGATCTACGCCGGCGAGAAGGCGTTCCGCCAATTCAACAACTGGCTGCCCGACGACTCGGTAGCCGCGGCGCGCGACCTTCGCGTCTCAATCAAAGGGCCGCTCACCACGCCCGTCGGCGGAGGCATTCGCTCGCTCAACGTGGCCCTGCGCCAGATTCTCGATCTCTACTCCTGCGTGCGGCCGGTGAAGTACTACCAGGGCGTGCCCAGCCCGGTGAAGCACCCCGAGCAGGTCGATATCGTTATCTTCCGCGAAAACACTGAGGATGTGTACGCCGGCATCGAGTTCAAGCAAGGCACTGAGGATTGTGCTCGGCTGATCTCATTCATCAACGACGATCTGCTGAAGGGCGGCAAGAAGAAAATCCGCCTTGACTCGGGAGTTGGCATCAAGCCCATGTCCATCTTCGGCACCAAGCGGCTGGTGCGCGCGGCCCTCCGCCATGCGCTTGAATCTGGCCGCAAGACGGTAACGCTGGTGCACAAGGGCAACATTCAGAAATTTACTGAGGGCGCATTTCGCGAGTGGGGCTACGAAGTTGCGGTTGAAGAATTCCGCGACCAGGTGGTCACCGAGCGCGAGTCGTGGATCCTGGGTAACATCGATGCCAACCCCGCCATTTCGATTGAGGAGAATGCCGCGCTCATCGAGCCGGGGCTCGAATTCGGCAACCAGGCGTTTCGCGATTCGCTCTACGCTGAAATCAAGTCGGTGGTCGATACGATCGGCAAGAGCCACGGCAACGGCGCGTGGAAGTCGAAGATCCTTATCAACGATCGCATCGCCGATTCGATCTTTCAGCAGATCATCATTCGCCCTTCGGACTACAGCATACTGGCTACACCCAACCTCAACGGCGACTACATTTCCGACGCGGCAGCAGCGCAGGTTGGCGGCCTCGGCATTGCTCCCGGCGCCAACATCGGCGACGGCTACGCGGTCTTTGAGGCCACGCACGGCACCGCGCCGAAATACGCCGATAAAGACGTCATCAACCCCGGGTCGGTGATTCTGTCGGGCGTGATGCTGCTCGATTTCATCGGCTGGAAAGAAGCGGCCAAGATGATTGAGACGGCGATGGAAAAGACCATCCAGTCGAAGCTTGTTACCTACGATTTTGAGCGGCAGCTTAGCGGCGCCACCAAGGTCGGCACCGGCGAGTTTGCCACTAGAATCATCGGAAACATGTAAGGCAGTTGTCAGTGATCAGTTGTCAGTGGTCAGTTGTCAGCCGCGGTTTTGTATCGGGGCACGGCTGGCAGGTCCGGGCTTTAGCCCGGACGCAAACGCAGAATAAGGCAACGGGACTTTAGTCCCTGCGGGATCTCAAGGAGAAAAAATGCGTAAGAAAGTTTCAATTGTAGGCGCCGGCAACGTGGGCGCGACGGCTGCTCATTGGATCGCAGCCAAGGAACTGGCCGATGTTGTGCTGGTTGATGTGGTCGAAGGCGTGCCGCAGGGCAAGGCGCTCGATCTGCTCGAAGCCATGCCCATTGAAAAGCGCGATGTGAGCGTCACCGGCTCCAACGACTACGCGGCCACGGCAAACTCTGACATCGTGGTCATCACCGCGGGCATTCCGCGCAAGCCGGGCATGAGTCGCGACGACCTGCTGCACACCAACTTCAAAATCATGTCAGACGTGGTGGCGAAGGTGGTGGCCCAGTCGCCGGAGTGCATCCTCATCATCGTTTCAAACCCGCTCGACGCCATGGCGCAGGCGGCATTCCGCCAGGCCGGCTTCAATCGTGAGCGCGTCATCGGCATGGCCGGCGTGCTTGACTCGGCGCGCTTCCGCACCTTCATCGCCGAAGAGCTTAACGTCAGCGTCGAAAACGTAACCGCCTTCGTGCTGGGCGGACACGGCGACACCATGGTGCCGCTGGCCCGCTATTCGACCGTGGCCGGAATTCCCATTACCGAGTTGATTGCACCCGACCGGCTTGAGCAGCTCATTCAGCGTACGCGCGATGGCGGCGCGGAGATTGTGAAGTACCTGAAGACCGGAAGCGCCTACTACGCGCCCTCGGCAGCAACCGTTGAAATGGTCGAAGCCATTCTGAAGGACAAGAAGAAAATTCTGCCCTGCGCCGCGTATCTCGAAGGCGAATACGGCATTAACGGCTACTACATCGGCGTGCCGTGCAAGCTGGGCGCGATGGGCCTCGAAAAGATCATCGAGATCAAGCTCACGCCCGAAGAACAAGGATCTCTCGAAAAGAGCGCCGCAGCGGTCAAGGAGCTTTGCGCAGTGATTGGAGTCTAGCTCTTAGCTGTTATCTTTTGGATCTTCTTCGGGGTGCCGTGAGCATTCGCTCTCGCGTGAACAAGCTGAAAGCTAATAGCTGAAAGCTGCTTTTATCAGTCCATCGCCGCGCTGAGCTGGTGGCGGACATCGGCGCCGCGAATCCAGAAGATGACATCGGTGGCGATATTCGATGCGTGATCCGAGATCCGCTCCAGATTCTTCGCCACCAGGATGCCGTTCATGGCCTGCTGCGTGAGTTGCGGCTTTTGCTCGATCAGCGCCAGCAGGTCGGCATGGGCGCGCCGGTTCATGCGGTCGATTTCATCGTCCATCTCGCGCACCGAGTCGGCCAGTCGCGCGTCGCCATCGAGCAACGCCTGCAGCGAAGTCCGGATCATGCGCGCCGCGTACTCGCCCATGGCGGCAAAATCGACCGGCAGCTCCACCTCGCCGATATTCAGAATGTCTTTGGTGCGCCGCGCAATTGCCATCGACTGGTCGCCCACCCGCTCCAGGTCGCCGTTGATCTTGATCACCGCCAGAATGAAGCGAAGGTCGACGGCCATCGGCTGCTCCTTGGCCAACAGCTCGTAGGCCATCTCGTCCAGCTCGCGCTGCGCGCTGTTAATGGCGGTCTCGTTCTGCTTCACAAACTTGCACAGACCTCTGTCCCGCTGCAAATAGGCCTCGACAGCAGACTCAACCGCCTGCTGCGCAAGGGCAGCCATCGCAAGGAGCTTGTCCTTGAGTTCGGCAAGTTGCTGCTGGAAGTGTATGCGTGGCACTACTGAAAATCCCCCGTCAGATTATTGTGCATGAAGTGAGGTTACAGGAGTAAGAATAACCCGGCCAGCACCCCGAAGGTTACGCCCGCGAAAATCTCAGCCCAAATCGGGTCTCAACTTCAATTATCCCCAGTTGATATGGACGTGTGGCGCACTGAAAAGATGCGCCGTTGCCCTATCTTCACCCTACATCAATCGGTTTGCGGGTCCGCTACGAAAGTGGTATCGGGCCGCCCTGGACCACATCGTTCTGGAGCGTACCGATGCCGTCGATTGAAATAGTCACCTTGTCGCCGTGCTCGAGCGTGAAGCTGTCCGGCGGAACGATGCCCGTGCCAGTCATCAAATACGCGCCCGATGGAAAATGATTCTCGCGGAAAAGGTACCCAGCCAGCGTTTCCGGCGTCCGCACGAGAGATGCGAGCGTGGTTTCGCCGGTGAATTCAACCGCGCCGTTGCGTTCAATGCTGAGGCGGATCGCTGTTGCGACAGGAAGCATCTCGCCGGTGACCAAAACGCAGGGCCCGAGAGCGCACGAACGGTCGTAGACCTTGGCCTGCGGCAGATAAAGCGGGTTCTCGCCCTCAATATCGCGAGAGCTCATATCGTTGCCGATGGTGTAACCAATAATCCGGCCGCGGGGATTGATAACCAGCGTCAATTCCGGCTCAGGAACGGACCACTTTGCATCGCTGCGAATGCGCACCGGCGTTCCGGGCGCGGCCACGCGGTTGGGCGTCGCTTTGAAAAACAGCTCAGGCCGCTCGGCAGAATAAACGCGATCGTAAAAATCGCCTCCGCCCGCGTCTTTCGACTCGTCCATGCGCGCGCCGCGGCTGCGGTAGTAGGTCACTCCCGCGGCCCACACCTCCTGGCTGCCGATGGGCGCAAGAATGGTCTTTGGCATGTAATCGCCGCCCTCCTGCCAGATGGAGACAATGCGCGTAAGATGCTCGAACAAATCGTCACGCGCGATCAATTTGTCCCATGAGCTCTCCACCACGCGAAAATACTTCCCATTTTCCTCGACCATGATTCCCGGTACTGTTCGGTAAAGCTTCACTTGTTGGTCTCCAATCGAGAGATGATCTTGTCTACGTCGTACACGCAGCCGCCCCAAACACCGCCGCTGGCCTCGACCAGCGCAGCCCACAGGCGCGTATCGTCGGGCAGGTTTGGGTCAGGCCGCAAATCGGTTCGTGGCTTGCGGCTGGCGAGCCTGCGCGTACCTTCTTCCGAATCGAACGTCTCGCCGCCTTCGCCCACCAGGTTCACGGTTCCGGTCAATGCAGCGCGGTCGATGACAATCTCGATCAGGTCGCCGTCGAGCACCTTGCCGATTGGCCCGCCGCCGAGGGCTTCCGGCGAGATGTGGCCGATGCATGCGCCCGTGGAGACGCCGCTGAAGCGCGCATCCGTGAGCACCGCAACGTGTTTGCAGTGCGGCAATTGCTTGAGGGCCGATGTGATCTGATAAATCTCCTGCATGCCTGCGCCGGCCGGCCCGCTGCACACCAGCACCACCACGTCGCCCTGGGCAATTTCGCCGCATTTTATGGCGCGAATCGCGGCAGACTCTGAGACAAAAACTTTGGCTGGGCCAACGTGCCGGTAGACCTGATCGTCGCTGACCAATGCCGGATCGATGGCTGTGCTTTTAATGACCGAGCCCTCGGGCGCGAGATTGCCAACGGGAAAACAAACGGTAGAAGTGAGGCCGCGCGAACGCGCTCGATCGGGCGACATGATTACGTCGTCGGGATCGATGCCGTCCTGCTCCGTGAGCGATCGCCGCAACGCTGCGCGCCGTTCGGTCTGCTGCCACCAGTCGAGGCATGCGCCGAGCGTTTCGCCGCTAACTGTGACTACACTTTCGTCCAAAAGGTCAAGAGCGCGGAGCGCAAGCATCACTTCGGGCACGCCGCCGGCTAAAAACACCTGCACGGTGGCAAAGCCGCGCGGACCGTTCGGCAGTGCATCCACGAGACGCGGAACGTGGCGATTGACGTGGGCCCAGTCGCTGGCTGTTGGCCGCGCCAGGCCCGCGGAATAGGCAATCGCGGGCAGATGAATGAGCAGATTCGTCGACCCGCCAAAGGCCGCGTGCAGCACCATCGCGTTGCGGACGGAAGCATCGGTGAGCACGTGTTTGGCGCCGATGCCAAGCTCGTGCAGCCGCAACAATGCGCGGGCCGAGCGGCGCGCGGCATCGAGCCAGATGGGCTGGCCTGAGGGCGCAAGCGCGGTATGCGGCAGGCTGAGACCGAGCGCCTCGCCCACCACTTGCGAAGTGGCCGCGGTGCCCAGAAACTGGCAGCCGCCGCCGGGCGATGCGCAGGCGCGGCAACCCACATCGGCCGCGTACTCAAGCGTGATCTGGTTTTGCGCAAAGCGCGCGCCAATGGTCTGGATCTTCCCCGCGTCCTCGCCGGACTCGGGCAGCAGAGTTACGCCTCCGGGCACAAGCACCGCGGGCTTGGCGCCTGCGGACGCGAGCGCCATCATCATGGCCGGCAGTCCTTTGTCGCATGTGGCAATGCCCAGCGTGCCTCTACCGGTCGGCAGCGATCGCATGAGCCGCCGCAGCACCGTTGCCGCGTCGTTGCGGTAGGGCAGCGAATCCATCATGCCGGTCGTGCCTTGCGTGCGCCCGTCGCAGGGATCGGTGCACGCGCCGGCGAACGGCGTTGCGTGCATGGCCTTCAATTCGCGCGCGGCCTCGGCTACCAGCAGTCCAACCTCCCAATGGCCGGAATGAAAGCCCAATGCGATTGGCTCGCCGTTTTCAGCGCGAAGCCCACCATGCGTGCTCAGAATCAGAAATTCGGGATCGAGCAGGCGGTTCGGCTCCCAGCCCATGCCTGCGTTTTGCGTCAGGCCGAAGAGATTTCCCGATGGCTCGATGAGAAGCATCTCGGCCGTAAGCGGCAGCGCGCCGGCAGGACCGCGAGCGTGAGTGGCAACAGTGAAGTCGCCTGATGATTCGAGAACGGATGAGAGAGAGATTGTCGTGGCGAGTTCCCTTCGAATGAGCCGGCGACGGCATAAGCCTGCTGGCTCCGGCTCGATCAGTTTATCGTTCCGGGCACTCCGAAAGAATGCCTGGCCCATGCACGCTGCCGGCGTTCCTTCATCGAGT
>JBEKCW010000324.1:0-6578 GCA_050014675.1 Occallatibacter sp.
AAACGCAAGGACGCTGAAAAGCACCTGGTGCAGATGGAGGCCCGGTACCGCGGCCTGCTGGAAGCCGCTCCGGACGCGATGGTGGTGGTGAACCAGGGCGGCGAGATCGTCCTGCTCAACGTTCAGGCAGAGAATCAATTCGGTTATCGACGCGACGAACTCCTCGGCCAGAAGGTGACCAACATTATCCCCGAAGGCTTCGCGGAGCGGCTGATTGCCGACGGAACCCGAACCGCGGCACAGGCGCTGGCGCAACAGATCAGCACGGGGATTGAGCTTTCGGGGCGGCGGAAAAATGGATCCGAAATTCCGATCGAGATCATGCTGAGCCCTCTGGAAACTACCGAGGGCATCCTGATAACCGCCGCTATCCGCAACATTACCGTGCGCAAGGCCGCGGACAAACATTTGGCGCAGGTGGTGGATGCGGAGAAGCGCCTGGCGCAGATGGTTGAGGATTTAAGCCGCTCGAATGAGGAACTGGAGCAATTTGCCTACGTTGCCTCACATGATTTGCAGGAACCTTTGAGGATAGTGGCCGGCTACACGCAGCTGCTTGCCAAGCGGTACAAGGGAAAGCTGGACTCCGATGCCGATGAGTTCATCGCCTACGCGGTGGATGGAGCCAACCGCATGCAGCATTTGATTCAGGATCTGCTGGTGTATTCGCGCGTGGGGAAAAGAGGCCTGGAGCTACTCGATGTCTCCAGCGACGAATGCCTGCACCAGGCTGTGATCAACCTGCGTGTCGCAATAGAAGAAAGCAGCGCCGAGGTGACGCACGATCCGCTGCCAATGGTGATGGCGGACGAGATGCAACTGATTCAACTGTTTCAAAACCTTGTCGGCAACGCCATCAAGTACCGAAGGCCGGGAGTTCCGACGGTTCACGTCTCAGCAACCAGGAACGGCGGAGCGAAGTGGATATTCGCAGTGCGGGATAACGGGATTGGAATCGATCCGCAATTCTTTGAGAGGATTTTCGGCATGTTCCAGCGGCTTCACAAACGGGAAGAGTTCGCCGGCACCGGGATGGGATTGGCGCTGTGCAAGAAGATCGTGGAGCGGCACGGCGGGAGCATCTCAGTCGAGTCCGAGCTGGGGCTGGGATCGACTTTTCGCTTTACCGTGACCGGGGGCAACAACAAGTTATAAACGCTGCCGAAGGAGGAAAAATGGGCGTCGAGGTTTTATTGGTTGAAGACAGTCCAGGCGATGTGCGGCTGACGCAGGAAGCGTTCCGCGAAGCTGACAGCCGCATCCGCCTGCATGTGGCTTCAGACGGACTGGAGGCTATGGAATTTTTGCGGCGGGAGGGGAACTTCCGCGATGCGCCCCGCCCGGATTTCATTTTGCTGGATCTGAACCTGCCCAAGATGGATGGCCGCGAAGTTCTGGCTTGCATCAAGAAAGACGAGGGTTTGAAGACGATCCCCACCATCATCCTGACTACCTCTAATTCCGAAGCGGATATCCTCAAGAGCTATCAACTTCAGGCGAACTGCTATCTCACCAAACCTGTGCAGTTGGATGAGTTTGAAAACGTGGTGAAGAGCATTAACGATTTCTGGATTACGAAAGTGAAACTGCCCCACCGCAGGTAATGCCGATGCCTAACCGTTCCATTAAATCGGTACTTCTTGTCGAAGACAACCCAGCAGACGCGCGTTTGATTCGCGAGATGTTCAAAGAGCAGGGCCAACGGCACGTTGACCTGACTCATGTGGAGTGCATGAGGGACGCCGAGAAGCATTTGGCGGAATTTGCGGTTGACATGATTCTGCTCGACCTGGGGCTGCCGGATACGCAAGGGCTGGAAGCGGTGCGGCGGACCCACGCAGTTGCACCCCACGCCCCCATGGTAGTGCTGTCGGGCCTGGACGACGAATCGGTGGCCCTGCTGGCCATACAGGAAGGCGCGCAGGACTATCTCATCAAGGGCCAGATCGAGCCGCGCGAGCTTATCAGAGCCGTGCGCTATGCGGTTGAACGCAAAATCATCGAAGAAAAACTATTTGATGAAAAGGAACGCGCGCAGGTGACGCTCGATTGCATTGGCGATGCCGTTATCTGCACCGACATCGAGGGAAAGATTACTTTTCTGAATCATGTCGCAGAAGCGTTAACCGGCTGGACTTTAGTGGAATCGATCGGCAAGCCCATGGCTGAGGCTTTCCAGATCGTGAACGCCAACACGCACAAAACCATCCCCGATCCGATGGATAAGTCGGTTGTTCAAAACCGGGCCGGAAAACTCCCGGCAAACAGTGTTCTCATCCAGCGAGACGGGCGGGAGGTCTTCATTGAGGACTCCGTGGCCCCGATTCACGACCGCGCAGACAATATAACCGGCTCGGTTCTTGTGTTCCGCGACGTCAGCGCGGCGCGTGCGCTCGCGGAGCAGGTAGTCCACTCAGCCGAGCACGACCCTCTTACTGATTTGCCCAACCGCTTGCTTCTGAATGACCGGCTTGAACAGGCCATCGCCATGGCTGCGCGTCTACACGGCAAAGTCGCGGTGCTGTTCCTTGACCTCGATGGTTTCAAACACATCAACGACTCCCTTGGACATTCGACGGGCGACAAGCTTCTCAAAAGCGTTGCAACACGGCTGCTGGATTGTGTGCGAGCTCCTGACACGGTAAGCCGGCAGGGTGGCGATGAATTCATCGTACTGCTGCAGGATTTGCCTAAATCGAATGATGCAATCGTCGCTGTGAACAGAATTCTTGAGGCGGTTGCGATTCCTCACTTTGTTAACGACCGCGAGCTTCATGTCACCACCAGCATCGGGGTAAGCCTCTACCCCGGCGATGGCCTGGATGCCGAGACCTTGATAAAGAACGCTGATACCGCCATGTATCAGGCCAAGGAAGGCGGGCGCCAGGGATACAAGTTCTTCGGGCCGGAGATGAATGTGCGTGCGGTGGAGAGGCAAACGATTGAAGAAGACCTGCGCAGCGCGCTGGAGCACAACGAGTTCTCGCTGCATTACCAGCCGAAGATTGATTTGAAGACAGGAGAGATTTCCGGATTAGAGGCGCTGATTCGCTGGAGCCATCCTCGTCGAGGAATGGTCCCTCCATTGCAGTTCATCCCGATCGCGGAGGACTGCGGCCTGATTGTGCCCATCGGCGCATGGGTGCTTCGTGAAGCTTGTACGCAGGCCAGGGCCTGGGCCGATGCCGGCCTGCCTCCAATGACCATGGCGGTCAACGTCTCCGCCATCCAGTTTCGAAGCAAGGACTTTCTCGAACGCATGTTTGCAACCATGAGCGAAACCGGCATGGATCCGAGGTCTCTCGAAATCGAAATAACAGAAAGTGTTTTTATGAAACATGCCGAAGTGGCAAGAACCATTCTCCGCGCCCTCAGGGATAGAGGGGTGCGAGTGTCAGTCGATGACTTCGGAACTGGTTACTCCAGCTTGAGCTATCTTCGAAAGTTTCCGCTCGATTCCATCAAGATCGATCAGTCATTTGTCCGCCAGATCACACCCAAGCCCGAAGATGCGGGCATCGTATCCGCGATCATAAGCATCGGCCAGGGCCTCAATCTGCGAGTGATTGCGGAGGGGGTTGAAACGGCAGATGACCTGGCATTCTTGAAAGCACACGATTGTGACGAGGCGCAGGGATACTTGTTCAGCCGCCCGCTTCCCGCTAAAGATCTGATGAGTTGGCAGGATTCGTACCGCTCGCAGTTGGCGCGCTGAGATTGATCGAGCAAGTTGCGGAAGACGACGCCCACTCCCACCGCCTCGCCGCGCACCGTCCGCCGTTCACTCGTCTTCCAGTTCGCTTTCTTCCGGCACGTCGGTAGGGCTTGAGAACTCCATGCGGTACCCGTCCGGGTCGGTCAGCCCAACTACCCACAAACGGTTCCCCACAAACGGACGCCCCCGCATCTCAACTCCGCGGCTCTTGAACTCGCGATAAAGCGCCAGCGAGTCGTGGCACTGGAAACAGATATTGACTCCGGTTCCGAGCGGATTTTGGGGGCGGTGACCGGGCCAGAACTCCTGGACCGCTTATGATACCGGTGGCTCAGCTGAAGCCCGGATCACCAATTGCCGAGGCCTTTGCATCGAGGATCTTCCACCACAATCTGCACCCTCGTGCACCGAGGGTCGTCGATCTCGATGGCTGGGCTCTGGAGCATTACGCCATAGCGCAGGCTCTTGCACCGTGGGTCTTCCATCTCAATTACCGCCCCCTTAAGCACGCCCCCGCGCCGAGGGCCTTCCGCCTCAATCGCCGCGATCCTGCACCTGGTATCTTCCATCTCGGTCACCTCACCATCTCAATCACCTCACCATCAGGCAGGCTCATGCGCCTGAGAGCTTTGTCAGCGGGCTGAGATCAGATTGGCGTGTTCTGCGGGACGAGGGCTGCCCAATATTGACCGATGAGGCATATTTTGTGCGTCGGGGAGAACAGGCGGCTTTTCGGAATTGCGCTGGGGCAATTGATCGAGCAGGACCGCATTGAGCAGCGACTTATGTACCTGGATGCGGCCGTTGTAGCTGATAAGACCGAGCTTGCGAAAGCGGTTCATAAAGAAGCTGACCCGGGACCTTGTGGTGCCAATCATCTCCGCCAGGGTTTCCTGGGTTATGGGAGGAATGAAGGTTTCCGGTTCTCCAGGCTTGCCGAATTGCGCCATCAACAAAAGAATCCGAGCCAGCCTTTTTTCGCAGGAGTTGAAAAGTTGATCGACGAGGTCGGCCTGGGTGCGCATGCTGCGGGTCAGCAGGAAATTGAGGAATACGTCGGAGAATGCCGGTTCGTCATGCATCACGCGGCTCATCTCTGCACTGCCAATTCTCAGCGCCGTGCAGTCGCTTACCGCAGTGGCCGTGGCCAGGCGCAGGCCGGGCACCGCCGCAAGAGACTCCTCGCCAACGAATTCGCCGGCCGAGAGAAGCAGGATGGTCGCTTCTTTTCCATTTTGCGAAACGACAGTAAGTTCTGCCCGGCCGCTCTGAAGGTAAAAGACGCAGTCCGCCGCGTCTCCCTGGTCAAAAAAAGTCTGGTGCGGCTTCACGTCGACGATTTTCCGGCCAAGGCCGGCGTGCGAAAGAAAAGCGGCGGGGTCGAACGTGGAATTGCCTTCATTAGTCATCGGCATGGAACCCTCCTTCGAGCCTGCCCGGAAGCCCTGCGCAGGCTGCGGTTGGTGGATCAAAGGCCACAAAGAAACTGCTTCAGAGCGTTAGAACAGAACATTCCGCGCAGCCCGACCGGCAACGCAGGCCCCGAGTCGCCCCTTGGTTGAGGCCCCAACTTCCGGGACGGACTTCCCGCATTTGAGGCTTGCGACACCAATGTCTTACACAGTATCGACCTGACTCAAAGGCATTGTCTGTTCGGTTTTGCTCACTGCTGAGAGAATTCGCGGGACCCCCTCTGGCTCACATGCTAGAGAATCGGCGAGTGACTCGTTTAGGCCTGGTCAGCAACGAAGTCGCGCTCTCATCAACGAAGTACTTTTGCCGGCAAAATGAGCCGACTCGCTCCCACTACTCCGCCGCGCCTCCAATACCTGCCCCCTATTTCCCGTCATCTTCCAGTTCGCTTTCCTCCGGCGCATCCGTAGGGCTTGAAAACTCCATGCGGTACCCGTCCGGATCGGTCAGCCCAACTACCCACAAACGGTTTCCCACAAACGGACGCCCCCGCATCTCAACTCCGCGGCTCTTGAACTCGCGATAAAGCTTGAGCGAGTCTTCGCATGTAAAACAGATATTCACTCCGGTGCCAAGCGGTTCTTTGGGTTGGCCACCAGGCCAGAACTCCTGAAGCATGATGGCGGCGGACCCAAGCTCAAGCCAGCACCAGCGGATTCTCCCGTCAGGCTCGGCGCCGGAATGTTCTGAAGCTTTATCCGGAATCCAATAGTTCGTCATCTTGAACCCCAGCCCGTCAACATAGAACTTCAGCGAAGCCTCCATGTTGGTGACTCCGAAAAACGGCACCGCCTGTTTGACGTTTAATGTCATCGCTGCCTCCACAGTCATGGTTCATTCGCTTGAGTTTCAAAGGTGCCCGAACCACGACTCACCCTGCCAGGAATTACTGCCATCGTAACCCAAACCGTAAACGCCGCAATGTTGCCGGGCATAATGCCGGTGCTTTTCGCTTGTCAATCCCTCCTATTCAAACTTTCCTCCCACGGCCTTCATTCAAAAGGACTTGGTCCCGGCAGGCCTTGCGGTTTAATTCCCCATGCCGCTGTATGCTGACCATTGAGGCCACTTTTCAGGCCCGATCGTGAAGACCTCTAGAACCTAACTGTCTGAAAACAATAGACCTGGAGGCCAATTCTACCCTCTATCATGCTGAAAACAATGGACCTTGAGACCTGTGGCTGGGGTGGGGGGTACCCAGAGAGGGGGGGGTATATCCGGCTGTGGCGGAAGCGGGCAAATTCCCTGCCCCCTCCACCCCCCGGCTCCCCGCCGCTAGAATGTACCCACAATGAACACCGAAATCCTCCGGCTCAACGGCACAAAGCAACACGACCCCGCCATCGACGCCTGGATGAAAAACAATTCGGGCGACCTGGGCGCCCTCGCG
>JBEKCW010000325.1:0-6570 GCA_050014675.1 Occallatibacter sp.
CACGTCGCCGCGATAGTGCACCAGGCCACCGACATAGTCGGGCGCAAGGGGCACCGGCTGCGGCCGCGCCGATCCAACAATCTCAAGAATGTGGCCGATGGGCACGCCAAACATGGTTTTTCCGACGCGCACCGAGCAGAGCTCGACCTGCGCCTCCGACTTCACGTTGCGAACTGCCATTGCCTGGGCCGTCATCCCATCACCTCCGCCGGTTGCGTCCACTCCTCGTGCGCCGGCTCACCCTGGGCAAGCGGCGCCACGCTGCCCAGATCGACAACGCCGGTTACGCGGTTCTTGAGCATGGTTACGCCGCTGGTCTGCACCCCGGTGCCGGCTTCAAACAAGTCGGAGCCGGCTGCAACGTCGAGCACGTGCGATACCACGATACCCACGTGACGGTTGCCGTCGCGGCAAACAACCACGATGATTTGCGCGCCTTCAGGGCTTGCATCGACGCCCTGAGCTTCAGCGGCCTGGGCAAGAATGCCGCCCGTGTCCTCAACCGGAAGCAGGTGGCCCTCGAAGTTGAGCACCGGACGATAGCCCACGTACTCAATGCGCGAAAGCGGAAGCTGCTCGATACGCAGCACGTCGGCGAGCGGAACGGCAGCCCGGCGGCCGGTGATTTCGACGAGCAGGAATTCGGCCTTGGCAGCGTCGTCGGTTTCTTCAACCTGCGCGGCAGCCTCTTCTTCGGAGTTCATGATGATATTGGCCTTCAAGGCAATGGAGCCGGGATCGAGAATGAGGGCCAGATCGGCGCTGCCAAGCATGGTCGCGCCGGAGTAGAGGCCAATATCTTTGAGCACTGCCGAAAGCGGTTTGACGACGATCTCTTCGGGATCGGCGAGCCCGTCGACGACCAAACCGAAACGGCGGCCATCGGCATCGAGCACGGCGATAAAGTTGTCACGGTCCGGAGCCAGATGGCAGGTGCGGGTGGGATCGAGCAGGCGGCTGAGAAAGACCAGCGGCAGCAGGCGTCCGCGCAGCCGGTAAAGCGGCGCGCTCTCAATCCATTCAATGGCTGTGCCGGCCTTCTCGGGCGGAATGTGCACCAGCTCAGAGAGCGCGCCCTGCGGCAGGGCAAAGCTCTGGTTGAGGCTGCTGACAATGAGCGCGGGAATGATGGCCAGCGTGAGTGGAATGCGCATGCGCACCGTGGTTCCCTTGCCGGCGCGCGAGTCGAGCTCGACCTTGCCGCCAATTTTTTCGACATTGGTGCGGACGACGTCCATGCCCACGCCGCGCCCGCTCACGTTGGTGACTTTGGCGGCCGTGGAGAAGCCGGGCAGAAAGATGAGTTGCAGCAGCTCGCGCTCGCCCAGCAGAGCGGCTCGATCGGACGTGATGAGGCCACGTTCGATGGCTTTTTCGCGGACCTTTTCAACGGCGATGCCGGCGCCGTCGTCAGAGACTTCAATGACGACGTGGCTGCCCTCCTGCACGGCGCGCAGTTTGAGCAGGCCCTCAGGATTTTTGCCGACGGCCTTGCGATCTTCAGGAGATTCGATGCCGTGGTCGAGAGCGTTGCGCAGAGCGTGGGTCAGCGGATCCTTGATGGCTTCAAGCAGGCTTTTGTCGAGCTCGGTCTCCTGGCCCTCCATCTCGAGGTGCACGCGCCGGCCAAGCGACTGCGAAAGATCGCGCACCATGCGCGGCATTTTGGAGAAGATGTTTGAGACCGGCTGCATGCGGGCTTTCATTACGCTCTCGCGCAGGTCGGCGGTGACCATGTCGAGGCGGCGTGAAAGCAGCGTCATTTTGGGATCGGCGGCGGTGGCCTGCAGGACCTGGTTGCGCGTGAGCACCAGCTCGCCAACCAGGTTCATCATGCGATTGAGCAGGGCGACGTCGACGCGCAACGTGCTTTCAGCAGTGCTGGCGCCGGGCTGGGTGCGGGCTCTACCCGCGTCAGGCGCAGCTGCGGCAAGCTGCTCGGCCGCCGGCTCGGGTTGGGGCGCGGAAGACTGGGCGGCTGGGACCGGGGATGCGGAACTGGGCTTAGCCGATGCAGGCGCCGGTTTGAGAGCCGCGGATGCGGCAGGGCCGGATTCTGAGGCCAGCGCGACCGATACTTTTTCAGCGCCGCCGGCGGGAGCTTGCAGCGCTTCGATTTCTTCAATCAGCGCTTGATCGTCTCCGGTGCCTTCGGTGCCATCGGCCTCAATGAATTTGAGAATCGCGCGCAACCCATCAAGCAGGTGGAGCAGGCCGGTAATCACCCCGCGGCTGGCAACAGCTTTGCCGTCGCGCAAGAGTCCCAGAAGGTTCTCGCCCCGGTGCGCGAGCCTCTCAAGGCGCTTGAAACCGAGGAATCCGGTGGTTCCCTTGATGGTGTGGACGGAGCGAAAGATCTCGCCCAGCAGCGCAGCGTCCTGCGGACGCGTTTCAAGATCGGTCAGGCACCGCTCCATGCGGTCCAGGCCTTCCTGACTCTCAATAAGGAACTCTCTTGTCAATTCGTCCATGGGCATTCACTCATCGGTGGCTGGCCGCACTCTACCGTTGAAAGGGATGGGCGCGGCGACGCTCAGAGAGCTTATCGGATGAACGGGTGAACTACTTGAGAGTGCAGGGGAAGAATGAATACGCCGGCCCAGGAACTGGGCTGGATGCGCATGGCTGACATGGCCGGGATTGTACATTCGAGGAGGAGATGGATTAGCCTCAAAACTCGCCCTATTGTTTGACCTGAGAGAATATTAATTAATGACGGATTTTGACCAGACCGCGCTCGATTTGTTGACCCAACGCGCAGTTGAGGCGGCGCGGAACTCCTACTCGCCTTACTCGCATTTTCGCGTGGGCGCGGCAATGAGATTGTCGAACGGCGAGATTGTTACGGGTACCAATGTGGAGAATGTGAGTTACGGGCTGACGATCTGCGCGGAGCGGTCGGCTCTGGTGAGGGCGGTCTCGCAGTTCGGGCCCGGTATACGCGTAGAAGCCGTTGTGGTGGTGAATCTGAACGATGCGGCCAGTCCGCCCTGCGGAGCATGCCGGCAGATGCTGAGCGAATTCGTGCTGCCTGACGCGCCGGTTACCTTTCCTGCCAGCGACGGCGCGCGGACGATGACTTTCAGCGAACTGTTGCCGCTGGCGTTTGAGATGAAGCTGAAGTAGGGAAGCAGTGATCAGTTGTCAGTGATCAGAAAACCGCAGCCGCAATAGAAAGGCAACGCGGAAGCGTTGAATGATCTGCACGTATCGATTAGAGGATTTCTAATAACCAAATGGATTTGCCCCGATGAGCCATTCTGCTGAATCTCCGCTGCACATGATCGACATCATCCGCAAGAAGCGCGATGGCGGCGCGTTGAGTGCGCGCGAGATCGAATTCGTGGCTCAGGGCGCTGCGTCGGGCGCGGTTCCTACCGATCAATTGGCCGCTTGGCTCATGGCGTCGTGGCTCAACGGACTGAATCTCGATGAAACGCGCTCGCTCACTCTGGCCATGCGCGACTCGGGTGAGAAGTTCTCGGCGGCGCGCCTCGGCAAGATGGCTGTCGACAAGCACTCGTCGGGCGGCGTGGGCGACAAGACCAGCTTTCTGGTTGCTCCGCTGGCCGCGGCCTGCGGGGTTGCTGTGCCCATGATCAGCGGACGCGCGCTGGGCCACACCGGCGGAACTCTCGATAAACTGGAGTCGATCCCCGGCTATCGTACCGCGCTATCACTGTCTGAATTCGAGACAGTTCTAATAAAATGTGGCTGCTCGATTGTGAGCCAGACGCCGTCACTGGTTCCCGCGGACCGCGTGCTTTATGCGCTGCGCGACCGCACCGCTACGGTTGAGAATCCGAGCCTCATCTGCGCCTCGATATTGGGCAAGAAACTGGCTGCGGGGCTCGACGCTCTTGTACTCGATGTAAAGACCGGCTCCGGCGCTTTTTTGCGCAGCTACGAGGAGTGCGAATATCTAGCCGCATTGATGGTGGCGACGGCCGAGGCTGCCGGCACCCGCACTGTGGCACTGCTTACCGATATGGATCAGCCGCTGGGCCAGGCCGCCGGCAACTGGATCGAGGTGGCCGAAGCTGTCGAATTGCTGCGCGGCAATCGCCCGCCCGCGATTGAAGATCTGCGCGAGCTCTCGCTGATTCTGGCCGGCTGGATGATTCATCTTGGCGGCAAGGCTCGGTCGCCAGAGGCCGGCTATCAATTTGCCGAAGCCGCGCTCACCGATGGATCCGCGCTCGCTGTCTTCTTCAAGATGGTGGACGCGCAGGAAGGCGACGTGACGGTCTTCGACGACCCGGCGGCCTTTCATAAGCCAGGCGCAACGCGCGTGGTTGAGGCGTGGCAGGGCGGCGTAATTGCTTCAATGGACACGACCGCGCTGGGATGGGCCGTGCAACGGACCGGCGCGGGCCGCGAAAAAGCCGGCGAACCGGTCGATCCGCACGCGGGCATCGTCTTCCACGCCCGGCGCGGCGCGCACGTCGAGGCTGGCGAGCCCGTTGCGACCATCTACGCAACCAACGAAGCCATGCTCGACGAGCCGGAAGCAATCCTGCGTTCAGCAATTCACTTGTCGAAAGATCTGCCCCACGCGGCGGCGGTGCCGTTGGTGAGCCGCATTGTTACGCGCGAAAACGCGGAAGAATTTCTCAGTGGTCACTGATTAGTGGTCAGTGGTTAGTGATCAGTGGTCAGAGAGGAACAGATATTGCTTTGCCGGGGAATCCATCCCGAACTCGAGCGTGTTTGCGGCGGGATTCGCGTTTGGGCGCGATACACTGTCCACTAATTGATCTTCACTGCTCAAGCGTTCAACTGCAGCACCGCGCACGTGTTCACTGAGCACTGAGCACTGACCACTGTTTTCCGGAGGAGACGCCATTGGGCCGATTTACGGGAATCCTGGGAATCCTTGCTGTGCTCGGCGCGGCTTACCTCGGCTCAACCGACCGCAAACACATCCGCTGGCGCACCATTGCGTGGGGCCTGGGACTGCAGTTCACCTTTGCGTTTTGTGTGCTGCGCTTCGACTGGGGTGTGCGCTTGATGAGCTGGGCCGGCGACGTTGTAACCAACATGCTGTCGGCCACCTTTTCGGGCACTCAGATTTTGTTCGGTCAGCTCGGTCTACCCAACGCCGGCGCATTCGGCAAGGTCATCAGCCCGAGCTCGGGCGCAATCTTCGCTTTCCAGGTTTTGCCCACCATCATCTTCATCTCAGCGTTTTTCGCGGTGCTCTATCACATCGGGCTCATGCAGATTATTATTCGCGGCATGGCCTGGGTGATGCTCAAGACCATGCGCATCTCTGGCGCTGAGAGCATGAACGTGGCGGCCAGCATCTTTATGGGCCAGACCGAGGCGCCGCTCACCATCCGGCCTTTTCTCGCGAAGGCCACGCGCAGTGAGCTGATGACGATCATGACCAGCGGCATGGCGCATGTGTCGGGCGGCATTATGGCCATGTACATCTCACAGGGTGTGGAGGCGCGGCACCTGCTCTCGGCCGTCATCATGACCTCCCCGGGCACCATCCTGTTGTCAAAAATGCTAGTGCCCGAAACACAGACCCCGGCCACGGAGGGCAAAGTTATCATCCCCAAAGACGAGTTGCACAAAGACGAGAACTTTATCGGCGCAATCGCGCGCGGCACCATCGACGGCGGCAAGCTGGCCATGAACGTGGCCATCATGCTCATCAGTTTTCTGGCGCTTGTTGCGCTGCTCGATATGTTGCTGGCATGGGTTCATGGCGGAGTTGCCTGGTTCCCGTCGAGCCTGGGACAGATTCTGGGCTACGTTGGCGCGCCGGTGGCGTGGCTCATTGGCGTGCCATGGCACGACTGCCCGGCCATCGGCAACCTGCTGGGCACGCGCATGGCATTGAACGAAGTGATTGCGTATATCGGTTTGGGCGCGCAAAAGGCTACGCTTTCTCCGCGCGCATTCACCATCGCAACTTTTGCGCTGTGCGGATTTGCGAATCTGGGATCGATCGGCATGCAGATTGGCGGCATTGGCGCGCTGGTTCCCGAGCGACGCAACGACCTGGCCAAGCTTGGTGTGCGGGCCATGCTGGCTGGAACCATGGCGAATTTGATCAGCGCTTCGATTGCGGGGATGTTTTTGGGGTGAGGATGGTGTCCCGAATTCATGTTGGGTGGGACTGCCAGGCTCCGATCTCAGACACGTCTCAGATTCCGCAATCTCCTCAGCCGATAAAACACCGTAAGGCCGGTCACCGTTCCGCAGGTCAGCAGACTTGCGGCCATGCCCAGAATCAGCGACCAGTCGCGCTCGTAGACGCCGTGCACAATGGCCACCACCTGCAGCACGCTGAATCCGCCGAAGGTCACCAGCGATACGCCCTCGTCGGTCTTCTTGCGCCATAGCGCGATGGCCTGCGGCACAAACAGCAATGCGTTGCCCACCAGCCCCAATCCGAAGATGACTGCGACAATCTCCCTCATCTCACCATCCTCACTTGCATCGTTGCCTGTATCCATCGCCCCATCATAGGGAGGCCCGTCTTACCGGTCCCCGGTTACAGAGCAATTCACCGCACCATAACCATCGTATTCCTTTAGATTTACTAGTCAGCCGCTC
>JBEKCW010000326.1:0-6561 GCA_050014675.1 Occallatibacter sp.
TAGAAATATAGCGGGTACCGCACGACGTCCCTTCCAGTCGCTTCGCCCGCGAAGCCGCTCGAATCCTGACCATCGAATCGTGATGAGGATATATTTCAGCGGCTTGTGGTGTGTCTTTTTTTGACCAGCGTAATTGGCACATCAGGCATCAAATTGACTCGACGGAGAAACATCTAATGACTGTAAAAACCAATCCGCCCACATTTACCGCAGCCGAAGTTAAAAAACAGCTTGTCAACGATTCGCTGGGGACGATCGACACTGCTGATTCGACCGGCTCCGATGAAACAAAAGAGACTGGGGACGCGAAGCACGGGAACACACACACTCGAGAAGACTGAACCGAGAGAGTCCGCGCGAGTCGGGCTTTCAAATGCAATAGGTGCTGAGGGCGGGAACATGGATAAAGAAGTAGTTGACGCGATCGCGGAGCTAAAGGCGCAGGGAATCCCGGTGACGGTCGATCCGTCAGGACGCCACGCGGATGTTTATATTGCAACCGCGCCGAATGGCGAAAAGTATGAGTTCCCTGCTGCCGGGCTGCTGGAACTCAAGGCGAAGGAAAAATTACACCTCGAAGGGCTCCAGGAAGCCCACCTGGCAAAGAAGAAGACTCCGAATTTGTAGTTGCACTCATCGGCTTCAGCAGGCAGGCCGCGCCGGGGCAGCAGACTAATGGCTCGAAGCGACGAGGTCATCTGAAAGCTTCTCCAGATTGGTGACGATCCCGTCTCCATCCGCAGTGCCCCAGGGTCCATTCTGCTGAACCATAAAGACCAGAATCCGCCCTTTCGCGACATCGATTTCCATTGCGTTCTTGTAGGCTCCGCCATGGCCAAAGCCGGTCGCCGATACCGACAAGCCAAATCCATAGCTCGATTTGTTGAGCCCGCCGCTTTCGACGGACGTCATCGCATGGAACGAAGCCTGGGAGATATAGCGCTTGCCGTCGAGCACCCCGCCATTCAACAGCATCCTGCAAAAAATGGATACGTCTGCGGCCGTCGAAAATAGCCCACCGGCAGGCATCGGGTAGCGGTGCTCATGATCGTCAAGCGGGTAAGTTAGCTGATCGACCGGTTGCTCAACTAAAGTCTTGGTCTGCGCGTCGAGCCGATACGATTTCGCAAGACGGCTGATCTGCTCAGGCGTGGGCCAGAATGTGGTGTCATGCATGCCGAGCGGGGTAAACAGCCGCTCCTGCATAAACTGTTCGTAGGGCTCTCCGCTCACAACTTCAATAATGCGCGCCGCGGTATCGATGCCCTCGTTCGAATACGAGTAGCTGGTGCCGGGTTGAAAGATGAGCGGCTCAGAGGCAAAGCTCTTTACCGAGTCCTTGAGCGACAGCAGATCGAGCGCGCCGGGCTGTGCATTCGATTTAAACGGCAAACCGCTGGTGTGGCTCAAAATCTCCCGCACCAGGATTGGATGAACCGCGGGCACCAGCTGCGTGCTCGCCTTCGAGTCCGAGGCCCCGTGTGCGCCTGCCGGTGTAGAAGGATTGGCCACTCGCACCATCTGCCCCTTGAACTCGGGAAGATACTTTTCGACCGGAGCGTTGAGATCGATCTTGCCTTCGTCCACCAGCATCATTACTGCGGTCACGGTCATGGGCTTTGAAGTGGATGCAATCCAGAACAGCGCGTTTGTCGGCATGGGCGTTTTGGCCGCAATATCCTGGTAGCCAATCGGCTTGAGATAAACGACGCGATCTTTGGTGGCAACGAGGGTAACGCCGCCCGCGATCGTGTGATTGTCGACCAGCGGCTGCAGGTAGGCTGCGATGGGATCAGGATTGATTGGAGTTGATGGAACAGCCGCATTTTGCCCGAACGCTAAGCATTGGCAACAAACTAAAATTGCACAAACCGCATGATGAGATCTCAAATGAATTCCTCTTTCATTCCTCTAACGATCCGGCCAATAAATACAGCCACCGTGCCCCATGTATGACAGCTTCCACTGCTGTCAAGCAAAAACAGAGCGTAAGTTCCCGTTGTGGTCGGGTCGGTGTCAAGGGCGCCGTACTTTGGCGTTCATCTGGACCCTTGACACCGTCCCGGCCACTTCCACAATTGGCTTTGGGTCGAATCGCAGACGTTCTTTCTGAGATTCGACCCATTTCTGAAAACCGGTCTTTCGTCGCTAAACGACCCAAGCTCGCACCTTGATTCTCAATCACCTTCGATGGCAACCATCAGGTTCCACCAACCATGTATTCGGCCTGGTAAAGCACCATGATTTCCTGTTCAAACTCTTCCCTCGCGGAAAGAGGCGAGGCGTCCAATCATTCAATCGGTCTCTTGTTGCGACCAACGGGGCACTCGGACTGCCTCGCATGCGAACCGCGCTCCATCATCTGTCCATAGTCCTGCCCGGAGCGCAACATCCAATACAACCTCACGGCAAGCTTGTGCGCGATGGCCACTTTCGCCACACCGTGATGCTTGGTCATCGACAGCCGCACATACTGCCGATGCCAGCTCTCGTCATACCTCTGCGCCGTGCTCGCCGCCTCTACCAGCAGCCAGCGCAACAGCGTGTTGCCCTGCTTGCTGATGTGTCCAAGACGGCGCTTGTCGGAGCTGGAATCCTCAGACGGAATCAGCCCCAGATAACTGCCCACCTGCTTGCCGCGCGGAAAGCGCTGCCAGTTGCCGATCGTCAACACATAGGCCAGCGAGACCACCGGTCCCACGCCCGGATGCGTCATCAGCAGGCAGGCCTCCGCGTTGTTGGCCGCTGCCTGGCTGACCGCCTTGTTCAACGGCGCAACCCGTTCCTCAACCCGGTCCAGCAGGGCCAGCAGATCCTTGCGCCGCTCGCCATACCAGCCCGGCAGCGGTAGTGCTTCGATGGCCTTGCGTCGCTTCCCGCTCCATCCACCGGGAATCACCCAGCCTTCGTTCTTGGCCATCCCATCCAACTGGTTGGTCACACGCGTGCGCAACCTGACCAGGCGGCTGCGATGCAGCAGCAGTTGCCGCAGTTGTTCGTTCTCCGCCGGCGGTTGCCAGACGGCGGGAAAACGATTCGCCACCAGCAAGCCCAGGATATGCTCCGCATCCCGCTTGTCGGTCTTCTGACGGCGCGGGTTCGAGGCGCGAATCTGGGTTGCATCGCCCACCACAAGTTCATGGCCCAGTTCGCTCAGCAAGCGTCGAAACCAGCCATAGTTCCCCGTGGCCTCCATGCCAATGCGCACCGCAGTCCCGCGCAGAGAGCGGTAGTACTGTTCTGCCTCTGCCGTATGCATCAACCGCCGCTGCCCGCACTCGCCAGTCTCCTCCAACAAAAAGGAGATCTGCTGAAACCGCGGATGAAAATCACAGCCTATAATCATCATGCTCGGCTCCTTTCCTCCCGAGCTTAGTGGTCGTTTAGCCGCAACCAGTTTACTCAGGGCCAGGGAGCCGACGCTGTCATGCAATCATCCATTTCGCAGGCCTTATCGCGAAATGGGTGGGACGCCAACACACAATTTACTGGCCGGATCAACATTTCAGTTCCGATTTCACGACCGATCAGTTTAGTCGGTGCCGGCCGTACGCGTCATTCGCCGTTCGCTTTTGCCGGCGAGTTGCGTGCCGTGCGCAGCCCGCCAGGCCACCAGTTCCAGTCGCCGGCAATTCGAAGCAGCGCGGGGCCGATCACGATTCGAACCAGCGTGGCGTCAATCAAAACGGCGACCGCCAACGTAAATCCGATCATCTTGACCACCAGGAAGTCTCCGAAGGTAAATGCCGCGAATACCACGATCATGATGGCGGCTGCGCTGGTAATCAGTCCCGAAGTTCGGGCCATCCCCTCGGGGATTGCGTCCAATTCGCTCAGCCCGCTCCTTCGCGCTTCAAGGACGCGCGCCACCAGGAACACTTCGTAATCCATGCTGAGCCCGAAGACGATGGCGAAGGCGACGATCGGAACAAGGGGGAAAATGCTGCCCGTTCCTCCAGGAACGCCAAACAACCCGCTCCCATGTCCGTCCTGAAATACCAGCACCAGGGCTCCGAATGAAGCGGCGACCGAGAGCAGGTTCAGCATAATGGCCTTGACCGGGGCAAAGACTGACCGAAACCCGAACAGCAACGCCACCAGCGTGCCCACCACAACCAGCGCCATTGCCGGCACAAAGCGGTCGCTCACAATCGTCTGGTAATCGGCGTTCAGCGCTGGAATGCCGCCGACCAGCAGCGTGGCGCCTGGCACTCCGGTAAGAGCTGTAGCGCCGGTCTTCCTCAGCTCCCTCACCCAGCTGACCTGTTGGCGCAGTGAAACTGAAGACTTCGGCATCACTTCAATGAGAGCGGCCCGTCCGTCGCTGCTCAAGAACGTACGGCGCGTCTCCCGCGAGAGATCGCCCAGCGCAGACCGGTTGCCCGCTGCAATCGTGGTGATTGAGATAACGCGGTCGCAAAGCGGGTCGTTCGCCAGCCGCTTTGAGAGGCGATCGATCGCATTCCATCCCGCGTCAGTTTGCGAAATCGAATCCGAGGGCAGCTCGACCACGATGCGCAACGATTCAACAACGCCGTTCCGGCCCATTTGTCCAAGGGTGTTGAGCGCATGCACCGATTCCGTCGCCTGCGGAAGCCAATTCCCGCGAGGGAGGCTGGTATCGAGCCGCGCGGCCTGCCAGCCAAGCAGGAGCATGGGTGCGCCGGCCAGTAGCAAGGCAAGCCAGGGATGGGCCACAATTACCGTTCCCCATCGCCTCCAGCGAGCCCCCGTGCGCTCGGCCCATTGCGAATCCAATCGCGGAGTAAAGGGCAGCTTGCCCCATTCGATGCGGTGACCGAGCAGCGCCAGCACCGCCGGCACAACCGTTGTTGCCAACAGCATGCACGTTCCCGCCACCAGGATTCCAGCCACGCCGATAGAACGAATCTCGCTGATGGGAACCGTCAACAGAGCTAGAAATCCGATGGCAACCGTCGAGGCCGAAATCAGAAGTGTATGCCCTGCCTGGCGCGCCGCAATCGCCGCGGCCGCACGCCCGTCGCATCCCGTGCAGAGCGCCTCTCTGAATCGGCTCACCATGAGCAGCGCGTAGTCAATGCCCAGGCCCAGTCCTAGCATGGTAGCCAGATTCTGTACCAAAATTGAAAGGTGAAACCGCGCAGCCAGGAGCCCGGTAATCGCCATCGTGGTTGCGATGGCAAGTTCGCCAACAGCCAATGGAATCAGGGCGGCGATCACGCTTCCGAAGGCCAGCAGCAAGAGCGCCAGGGTCGCCGGAATGGCCAGGCTCTCGCTGCGCCGCACCTCGTCGGCGCTCGCTTTCCGAATGTCGAAATTCAGCGGAATCTCGCCCGTCAATTCGAGTTTTACGGCGGGAAAACGGCTCCGCAGCTGGTCTTCAAGTGAGTTTGCCTTCTGGTGAAGCGCGGGAACGAGCGATTCAACCGGGCCGTCAGCCGACTCCAGCCCGATCAGTACAAACGTTCCACCGCCATTGCCCAGGAAAACCGGATCGCGCAAATCGAGGTACGACACGACTCCCGAAACGCCCGGCTCGTCTTTCAGCGCCTCCTCAATGGTGGCCAGCGCTTGCCCGCCCTGCTCGGAATCCGCTGGAGGCACTCCCTCAACCACCAGCACAACCTCGTCGACAAATGGTGAATGGAAACGGCTGGTCAGCTCCTGGCTGACAATTTCCGCTTCGCTCCCCTCAACGCGGGTTGCCGTCTCAAGATGGCGCTCGGCGTGAAACGAAAACGGCAGAAGCGCCGCCACGGCGATAAGGGTGATCCCGGCCAGCCAGAAACGGCGCACATGCATGAGACCCATGATTTCAGATGAGATCGCCCCTCGTTAAGAATTATTCGTCTTCTTTGACGGGACCAAATTGGTTCAAGCCCAAAAAAACGCCCGGTGCGCCGACACTTCGTATAGTAGTAAGGATGCGGCTTCGCAAAGCTGAGCGAGCCGACTTGTGCGATTTGCCGGGATTTGCTGCCCCAACCGGTTGAGGAGGACCTATTCGTAAATTCGTCATGCTCGCGTTGCTTTTCGCCGTTCCCTTATGGGCGGCCGACCCTCGCATTGGCTCGTGGAAGCTCGTCTCCGCGCAGTGCACGCTCGACCCCGCCAACAAGCTCTCCATCATCGATCTTCAAGACACGGTGCATGTGGTCATGACCGGCGATAAGCGAATGGACTTTACGGCGGGCGGCGACGGGCACGATACGCCGGTCGCAGGCAACCCGGCATTCGATCAAGTTGAGCTGCACAGGGGCGACAAACGGCACGCCGAGGTGAAGGAGAAGAAAGGCGGCGCACTGGTGGCGACGGTTCGCGAGCAGCTATCTGCCGACGGCAGCGAACTGGCAATCACGACCGTAATCGTTGGCCACCCCGACCAGGTCACTGTGTGGACGCGAAACGGAAATGCAAAGCCCGGCCGCGACCTGTTTGCAGGCGACTGGACTCAGGATTTGAGCAAGACGCTTATGCAGCAAGGGTATCCGGTCAAGATCGAGGCCGACGGAAACGATGGGGTGCGTTTTTCAGGCGAGTTCAGCTACACAGCCCGCTTTGACGGAAAGCCGTACGACC
>JBEKCW010000327.1:0-6559 GCA_050014675.1 Occallatibacter sp.
AGCCTGAACAGTCTCGGCTATCTGCGATGGCGTTGCGACTCCCACGGTGTCAGCCAGTGAAATTTGCCATATGCCAAGGCCGGTGAGTTCCCGGCATGCATGGGCCACTGCGTCCACACTCCATGGATCCTGATAGGGATTGCCAAAAGCCATTGAGACATAGGCGACGACATTTCTCCGTGCGTTCTCAGCCATTGTGGCAACGGAGCCCAGGATGCGCAGCGAATCTTCCTGGGTCTGACGCTGATTGCGGTGGAGAAACACGGGTGAGATGGAGTAGGGAAAACCAAGCGTATTGACGTAGCCGGTGGCGACGGCGCGGGCTGCTCCTTTTTCGTTTACGACAATGCCAATGATTTCGACATTGGCCGGCGGCTGGAGCAAATCAAGTACGCGTTCGGAGTCGGACATCTGCGGGATCGCGGCGGGAGAGACGAAGCTGACCGCGTCGATGTGCGTGAATCCGGCGTCGATGAGGGTGCCGAGATAAGCAGCCTTGATCTCAGAGGGGATGAGATGCGGCAGGCCCTGCCAGGCGTCGCGGGGGCATTCGATGATCTTGACAGGTTCGTTCATGAAGTCCTGCAGGAGAAAGCCAGTAGCCAATAGCCTGTAGCCAATAGCCGGTGACCCTTGGCGGTGAGCCGAAAACTATTGGCTATTGGCTACTGGCTGTCTTCTATCCTCTCGACGGATGCACTTTCAGTATCTCTCTTGCGATGACCATGCGCTGAATTTCGCTGGTGCCTTCGCCGATGGTGCATAGCTTGACGTCGCGATAGAATTTTTCTACCGGGTAGTCTTTGATGAAGCCGTAGCCGCCGAAGAGTTGCACGGCTTGTTCGCAGATGCTGACGGCCACCTCGCTTGCGAAGAGCTTGGCCATGGAGGATTCGCGGGTGATTTTGCGGCCGGCATCTTTGAGCACGGCGGCGCGCTGGGTGAGCAGGCGGGCGGCGTCGAGCTCGGTGGCCATGTCGGCGAGTTTCCATTGGATGCCCTGGAATTCGGCGATGGCTTTGCCGAACTGGCGACGCTCTTTGACGTATTTGAGTGCGGCGTCGAGCGCGCCGCGGCCGATGCCGAGCGAGAGCGCGGCAATGGAGATGCGGCCTCCGTCAAGCACGCGCATGGCGTCGACGAAGCCTTCGCCTTCTTTGCCAAGCAGATTTTCTTCGGGGATTTCGCAGTCTTCAAAAATGAGCTCGGCGGTGTCACTTGCGCGCAGGCCGAGTTTGTTTTCTTTCTTGCCGGCGCGAAAGCCCTTGGTGTTTTTTTCGACGACGAAGGCTGAGAGGCCGTGCGTGCCTTGTGTCTTGTCGGTTACGGCAATGACCACCGTGACGTCGGCGTAGTGGCCGTTGGTGATGAAGTTTTTGCTGCCGTTGAGAATGTACCGGTCACCTTTTTTTGTCGCGGTGGTGCGGGCGTTGCTGGCGTCGGAACCGGAGCCGGGCTCAGTGAGCGCCCACGCGGCCAGCCATTCGCCGCTCGCAAGCAGCGGAATATATTTGCGCTTCTGCGCTTCGTTGCCGGCGAGGAAGATGTGATTGCTGCCGAGAGAATTGTGGGCGGCGATGGTGAGGCCGATGGAGCCGTCGACGGCGGAGAGCTCTTCAATGGCCAGCGCGTAATCGACATAGCCCAGGCCCGCGCCGCCGAATTCTGGCGGGAAGATGACGCCGAGCAGGCCCATTGCGCCGAGTTTTTTGATGGTGGCAATGGGGAACTCGCTGGCCTCGTCCCACGCGGAGATGTTGGGCGCGATTTCGCGGGCGGCGAAGTCGCGAATTTCACGGCGCAGATGTTCCTGATCTTCAGTGAGTACGAAAGGGTAGAGGCTTTGCGCCGGTTCGAGGGTGGATTGCATTTGAGGCTCCTGTTGGGGAATTCGAAGTGGCCTTGTGTGTGTTGTGCCTATGTACGGGTCTGGAGACCCGTACGACAACCGGGCTGGAGCCCGGCGCTACGAAAAGCCGGCGCTACACTCGGTCAGGTTTGCAGGACTCCGGGGTTGAATTTTGGGGCTTCGGGGTTGAGGGCGCAGGCTTCCAGCGCGGCGATTAGTGTGTCGCGGGTTTTTGCGGGGTCGATGATGGCGTCGATCCAGAGACGGGCTGCGCCGTATCGCGGATCGGCCTGGGCGTCGTAGTCGGCGCGGATCTGGTCTTGAATTGCGGCTTTTTCTTCGGCGGAGAGCTGCTTGCCGCTGCGCTCGAGCTGTTTGGCGCGAACTTCGGCGAGAGTGGTTGCGGCAGAGGCTCCGCTCATTACTGCGTAGCGGGCGGTGGGCCAGGCGAACAGGAAACGCGGGTCGTATGCTTTGCCGCACATGGCGTAGTGGCCTGCGCCAAAGCTGCCGCCGATGATGACGGTGATTTTGGGTACGACGCTGGTCGAGACGGCCGAGACCATCTTTGCTCCAGCGCGGATGATGCCGCTCCACTCAGCATCTTTGCCGACCATGAAGCCGTTGACGTCGTGGAGGAAGATGAGGGGGATGAGGTTCTGGTTGCAATCCATGATGAAGCGGGCGGCCTTTTGCGCGGCCTCGGTGTAGATGACGCCGCCGACCTCGATCTTCATCGCGCCTGCCGATGGTCCCATGGCTACGGTTTCGCGCTGGTTGATTTTCTGGTTGGCTACGATGCCGACGGCATGGCCGCCGATCCAGGCGTATCCGCAGAGAAGAGTGCGGCCGAAGTCGGCTTTGTACTCGTCGAACTCGCTGCGGTCGGCGATGCGGGCGATGACTTCGCGCATGTCGTATACGTTGCTTGCGCCGGGAGCGGGGTTGAGCAGGGTGTAGAGATCTTCGGCGGCGTGGCGGGGCGCGTCGGTTTCCGCGTTGAATGCGCGGCGGCGGAAGAGCTCGGGAGCTGAAGAGCGCTCGCCAATTTTTGCGACGAGGGAACGCAGGCGGGCAAGGCACAGGTGGTCGTTGGGCTCTTTGAAGTCGACGGTGCCGGAGATTTCGGCGTGCATGGTTGCGCCGCCCAGCTCTTCGGGGTCAGTTTTCTGACCGATGGCGGCCTGAACCAGCGACGGGCCGGCTAGAAAGAGGCCGGAGCCTTCGGTCATGAGCACGGTGTCGGTCATGACGGGGAGATATGCGCCGCCGGCTACGCACATGCCCATGATGGCGGTGATCTGGGGAATGCCCATGGCGCTCATGACGGCATTGTTGCGGAAGATGCGGCCGAAGTCGTCGATGTCGGGGAAGACGTCTTCCTGGAGGGGTAGAAAGACGCCGGCGGAGTCGACGAGATAGAGCGTGGGGATGCGGTTCTCCATGGCGATGGTCTGGGCGCGGAGGACCTTTTTGGCGGTCATGGGGAAGAATGCGCCGGCTTTTACGGTGGCGTCGTTGGCGATGATCATGCACTTTCGGCCGGAGACGCGGCCGAGGCCGGTAACGACGCCGGCGGCCGGTGCGCCGCCGTAGTCGGCGTACATGCCATGGGCGGCCCACATGCCTAGCTCCAGGAACTCTGTGCCGGGGTCGAGGAGGAGGTTGAGGCGGTCGCGGACGATGAGGCGGCCCTTGGAACGCTGGGCTTCAGCAGCTTTTGTGCCGCCGCCTTGTCGGATGGTGTCTTCGGTGGAGCGAAGGTCGGCGAGGAGCGCCTCAATCGCGGTGCGATTGGACCTGGCACGCGGGGAAGCGGGGTCGAGGGATGAGCGCAGGCGGTTGTCGAGAGTCAGATTTTCTGGCATTTCGGGGGTTGTTCTATTGAGCTTTCGCCTTTTGGTGTGATGCGCCTGGGGGGCGTACAGCGCAATAGTACGACGAAAGACCTACGGCTGGCTTTATGAATCGGCGGTGGGAAAAGGGGGTCAGATTGTAGCGGATGTGAAGGGCGTATAGGGTTCGCCTTGTTCGAGCTTCCATCCCAGGTCCCCAAATGCGAGGGACCTGGGGCATCCAAGTTCGTGCTGGGTTGAGAGTGGCGGCGGGGTACCGAAATTTAAACTTTAGTAATATGTTACCTTAAACCACCGATTTACTTAGATTCAAATCAACGCTATAACCATTAACACATGGCAGGCGTTCGACGCCTTACAACGCAACGCGTTCGTGTCTCCACTTAAATTGTGTCCGCCGAAACGTTGGAAAGATGGGACGGATGGACATTTTTTCCACCTTGGGACTCCCGGATCTGGTAGTTTCCGCGCCGGCAAGTTGACGCGAAGAGTGTGTTGGTCCCGATTCCCGTCTGGCCGAACGAGTTGAGATAAATCGGCAGAGACGTGGGAGCGACTGAAGGAAGAACGCCTTGGAGCCGAACTTTTCGCCAAATCGAAGCACTGAGAGCTCCGAATCACTCGGAACCGGCGGATTGTCGATTGCATTGATCGGTCCCAATGAACGGCAGCGCTGGGCTTTGGCCAACGCCCTGGCAAGATGCGAGGGCGCGCATGTGCGTGAGTTTACTTCGTATCCCACATCGCTCGACGATGCGCCGAGACTGCTGGAACAGGTGTTCGACGTTGTGATTATCGATCTGGATGGCGACACGGACTTCGCACTCGACCTGGTGGACAGCATCAGCGTGCACGATGCCGCGACGGTGATGGTTTACTCGGTGTCTTCTGATCCGAACCTGGTGGTTCGCTCAATGCGCGCGGGCGCCCGGGAGTTTTTGACTGCGCCGTACGATCAGGACGCGATCGAGGAGGCATTGGTAAGGGTTGCAGCGGCTCGCCGGCCCGAGGCGCGGACGCCACAGAAGACGCCCGGCAGACTGCTGGTTTTTCTGGGCGCGAAGGGCGGTTCCGGGGTAACGACGATTGCATGCAGCTTTTCAATCGCGCTGGCCCAGGAGGCAACCGAAAGCACCTTGCTGATCGACCTCGCGCTTCCCATGGGCGATGCGGCCTTGAATATGGGGATTGCCGCGGAGTATTCAACGGACGACGTGCTGGGTAACGTGGATAGCCTCGATGCGGACAGGCTGCGCATGCTGCTGGTGAAACATCAATCGGGAGTTTCGGTTCTTGCGGCTCCCAGCAAAGTTCCAGAAGTGGATGCCACCGGGAATTCGATCGACAAGCTGATCGCGGTGGCGCGGCAGGCATTTGACAATGTGGTTGTCGATCTTGGTTCAAGGCTCGATTTAAGAGACACCAGCCTGTTCAATACTGCGACTACAATCTTTCTGGTCACTCAGGCGGGCATCTCGGAACTGCGCAACTCGAATCGAGTGATTTCAAAGTTTTTCCGGGGTGTTGGTCCAAACCTCGAGGTGGTCATCAACCGGTTCCAGTCCGGCGCTCCGGGCGTTACCGAAGATGCGATCGATAAGGCTATCGATAGACCTGTGCGCTGGAAGCTTCCCGATGATTATGCCGGGACGCGCGATATTCAGACCACGGCGTCTGCCCGCATACAAGCGAGTTCGCCAATTGCACGAATGATTCTGGAGATGGCCGGCTCGGTCACCGGCCGTTCTGTTCCTGAAGAGAAGAAGAGGGCCTCGAGTTCAAGAGGTAATAAAACACAGACGGAGAAAACAACCATGGACGAAAAGCTCCTGGGCCTGCTCGACCCGGCGCCGGCGGCTGCTGGATCCCAATCGACGGTGCGCTGGCCGAAGCCCGATCCGATTGTTTACGGCGCGGCGCTGGGAGACGAACAATTCAACGCGAAAGCTGCAGTTGCAGGCGCTTTCGTGTACACCCCGTCGGCAGGGTACGTGTTGCCGGCAGGTTCACACTCGATCTGGGTGACCTTCACCCCGGCCGAGGCAGGCGATGGGCCCGTGGTCCAAGCCGAAGTTCCGATCATGGTTTTGAAAGCCACGCCGGCGATCTC
Organism: Occallatibacter sp.; assembly: GCA_050014675.1. GTDB lineage: Bacteria > Acidobacteriota > Terriglobia > Terriglobales > Acidobacteriaceae > Telmatobacter. The sequence continues at coordinate 5,816 of JBEKCW010000327.1, forward strand.
GTGGCGCGGGCCTGAGGTGTTGCTCTCGGGGTGCGCGCTGAGCAGTGCGGAGCTCAACGCCGTCGCTTCAGTGCCGGGAACGTTCGTCTATAGCCCGGCGGCCGGTGAAATGCTCGCCGAAGGCCGGCACACGCTGGCGGTAACTTTTACTCCGAACGACGAGGGCAACTACACCGAAGCGGAAGCCACTGCTGAAATCACCGTAGTGAGCGCGATTCCGGAGATCAGCTGGCCGACGCCCGAGGCGATCAGCTACGGGGTTCGCCTGAATGGCACGCAATTGAACGCGAAGGTGAATGCGCCCGGGACTTTGACCTACAACCCCGGCCCCGGCGCTTTGCTGGCCGCGGGAGAGCACACAATCTCAGTGATGTATGCGCCAGAAGCATCCACCAGGTACATGCCAACGTCGTCGGCTGTATTGCTGACCGTGGCCAAAACGACGCCGATGGTTACCTGGCCGGCCCCCGACAGAATCCGCCACGGCACGGCTCTGAATCGGGTTCAGCTGAACGCAACCGCATCGGTGCCGGGAACATTTGCCTATAGTCCCCGGCGCGGCGATGTACTTCCGCCTGGAGTACACACGCTTTCGGCGGTCTTTACTCCGGCCGACACCTTTAACCACACCATAGTGGAGGCGACGGTGGCGCTTGAAGTGAGCGAAATATCGCCCACCACGATCAAGTGGAACAATCCCGCTCCCATTCCTTACGGAACGCAACTGAGCGCCGACCAGCTGAA
>JBEKCW010000328.1:0-6549 GCA_050014675.1 Occallatibacter sp.
AGATGACGGTGCTCACAATTGAGGCAATCTTCCGGGGGGTGATGAGAGTGAACTACGGCCATAAATTTCCCGCTGGGGCTACTTGGAGTATATCCCATTTTGAATGGCGACCTTCCGGGCTAATAAGACTGTAGGCGATCAGCGGAAGTGGGAATGTGATTTAGATCACACGGGTTATCGGCGAGTGTGGATCGTATGCCGAGGGATTGTCTCGACCCGTCGGCGCAGGCCCCAACAATTCAATGCGGAGAAACGGACTTCAGGCGATCGCAACGCGGTTGCGGCGGCGCGGAGTTACACGGTCAATCATGCAGGCGTAGTAAGCCCGGGAAACCTCGCGGGCCAGCTCTTCAAGCAGGCGCATGCGCAGTGGCGGATAGTCTTCAAAGGCGCGACGCAACGCGTCGATAGGCAGCAGCAGCAGCGTTCCCGCGGTCACGGCTCTGAGCGTGTAGGTGTGGTTTCCATCACCCAGCGCAGCAGCAAGTTCCACCAGGTCGCCGGCACGCCCCTGGCCCAGAATCACGTGTGAATTCAACCTCTCTGCCTTTCGCTGAAAGTTGCCTGAGACCACGACGTACAAGCCCTTGCAGGGTCCGGACTGGCGAAACACAACCTCTCCAGCGTCGAAGCCGAGGCACTTCGACGAGTGGTTAAGCAGATCGCCTGCCGTGGGCGGGCACTCAAGCAGTTCAGCCAGCGGATGCGCTGCCGCTGCCATCATGCGCTCGGTTGTTGCCTCGGATTGCACGATTGATTCTCCCATTCTGGCCCGGTGATGTCGCGTTGGGTGTAATCTCTTGCCGGCGTGATTGCCGCCATGGCGTCTTGGCTGCTTCGGCCGCTCAATAGGGTCCGGTCCAGGGTCTGATATTAACGCCCCTCAGATAGGCGGCGCTCTGCCCCGGTGCGCGCCGGCGTGGCTTCGGCAGGCAGTTTCTATTTAACCCCTGCGGGAATTTGAGCCTCCCGCTCTTTTCCCAGGGGAACAACGGCGGGCGGCACGCAAAGTACCGGCACGCGTGAGCCGGCCAGAAGCGCAAAGATTGTGCCGTGGGGGCCTGGTGTGTGACTGTCGCGTTTTACGCCTGCGACCAGAATGCAGGGACGGTATTGCGCGATTGCCCCGCGTATTGCATCGGCGGGGTTGCCATCTTTCACTACGTTGCGAACGGCAACGCTCCCGCTTGCTGTGATTCCAAAGTCAGCCAACGTGGTGGCGCCGGGATTGAGGAACGCGGAAGCCTCGGCGGCGGTGCGCGCATGCAGAACAATCAGCGGACGCTCGAAGGTTTTGGCCAGCGAATACGCAGCTTCCACCGCCGCGGCGCAGGCTTCGTTCCGCTCCAGCGCAAGCAGCACCGGCCCGCCGGGAGTGGGACGATTCGCGCCTGCGTTCCAGTCTGCCGCCACTGCCATTACCGGGCACGGAGCAAGGCGCACTAACTGCTCGGCAATGGCTCCCACTACAATTGGCCCCGCGCCCTCATTGCCCCTGGTGCCGATAACGATTAGCCCGGCCTGGTACTGGCGCGCCACGTCCCGCAGCATCTCGGCAACTGAGCCCTGGCGAATCTCGGAGTGGCTGTGAATACCTTCGCGCACCAGGTCGCCGGCAAGCTTATCAAGAACTTCGCGGGCACGGCTCGTCAATGTCCCGAGCACGGCGCCTGGAACGCCTTCAACATCCGCGTACTCCATTGGGTCGAGCCCGTGGGCGAGCACAATTCGCGCGCCGTAGGCATGGGCCAGTTTGCCGGCATACTCGAGCGCCGCTTCCGCCTGGCCGTCGAGGTCTGTCGCTACGACAATTGTCTTCAAGCCATCCTGAAAGCTCATCGAATGCTCCCGCGCGAGACCGCTGTCTCGCCGTGTGACGAATATTCCTAGCCTGCTAGTTTCGAAGTCTGCGCTTGTGTGGAGTATGTGCGCAGTGACCCCATTCACCCCCGCCTGTGATATAAATCACAGGCGCAAATTGCTGATTTATCAGCAGATATTCGGCGTCTTTCGAGACGTTGGGGCGCGGAAACCTGAGGCCTTGTTGCGGCGATTGAGGGCCTCTTCCGGGGCCGGGCGACAGGGAATTTCGAAGGCGGAGAGCCGGCGGTGCGGGTTGGGCTGGCGGAGCCGGCCTTTTGCTTTCATCGATCTGACAGGGAGGTTGAGGCTTCGCTTGACGGCGGAAACGTCTTTGCCTCCCGGAGAGAAATCATTTGTCCGTTGAACTTGGGAGAGTGTACACGACAGCGCCCGATGTTTTAACCTTGCCCCGATATGAAACCTACACCCAGGCTGTACTCAAAATTGCACTCCTCGTCGTTGCCGGCTTTGTTTTCACTTGTTGCACTGGCTTTTGCGCTTTCCGCCGGTTGTGCCGCGCAGGCTCCCGCATCCGATTCGCCGGCCATCGAGGCGCAGGCACAGGCCCTGCTTTCAAAAATGTCGCTTGAAGACAAAATCAAGCTGATCGGCGGCGTTGACGGCATGTACACCAATGCCATTCCGTCCATCGATCTGCCGCGCTTGAAGATGTCGGACGCGTCGGTCGGGGTGCGCACCTGGGGACCGACCACGGCCTACGCCGGCGGCGTTGCTCTTGCCGCCACCTGGGACCGCACATTTGCCCGCGAACTGGGCGAGGGGTTGGGCCGCGATGCGCGCGCCCGCAGCGTGAACTTTCTGCTCGGGCCCGGCGTGAACATTGCGCGCTCGCCGGTGGGCGGCCGCAATTTTGAATACCTTTCCGAAGATCCGTACCTGAACGGCTCCATCATCGTGCCCTACATTCAGGGCGTGGAGTCGCAGGGTGTGATTGCCACCGTGAAGCACTACGCGCTGAACGACCAGGAGTTCAATCGGCACGATGCCAACGCTCAGGTTGACGAGCGCACCATGCGCGAAATTTATCTGCCCGCCTTTGAGGCTGCCGTGACCCGCGGCCACGCGGATTCAGTAATGAACTCATACAACATGGTGAACGGCGCGCATGCCACGCAAAGCAAGTTTCTGAACCTCGATGTGCTGAAGGGCGACTGGGGATTCAAGGGCGTTTTGATGTCAGACTGGGCTGCGACCTACGACGGCGTAGCCGCGGCCAACAATGGCCTTGACCTGGAGATGCCAAACCCCGCCTTCATGAACGACAAGGTGCTGATCCCCGCGATTCAAAGCGGCGAGGTGAAGCCGTCGACTATCGACGACAAGATTTTGCGCATTCTGCGTACCGAGTTGCGCTATGGCTTTACAACGCGGCCGCAGTTCAGCCCCGAATATCCCACATACTCGGTGGCCGACCGCGCGGTTGCGCTCAAGGGCGCGCTCGAAAGCATTACGCTGCTCAAGAATCAAGGCCATTTTTTACCGCTCGATCCGGGCAAGGTCAAGACGGTTGCCGTGATCGGACCCAATGCATGGCCGGCTATCGTGGGCGGCGGAGGATCGTCAGAAGCGACTGCATTTGAGCCGGTAAGCCTGCTGACCGGAATCGCCAACCTGCTGGGACCGAATGCCCACGCGTTGTACGCGCGCGGCCTGCCTGAGATGAGAGACGTCTTCAGGGGCACGCATTGGGAAGGCAGCGTAAATGTCGACACCTTCCCGAGCAACGACTTTACCGGATCGCCCAGGTCCGCGACGCAAGGGAACATGGGTGAATTCAGAGGCGGGCAGTGGCTGCCTGCATCGAAGCAAGTGCGCAGCGTGCGCTACACCGCAAGCTACAAGGCCGACCAGGCGGGCAAGTATCTGCTGCTGGCAGCGGCGTCGGGTGAAGATGCTTTCAAGGTGCTGGTCGACGGGAAAGAGATGCTCGAACAGGTGAAGGCCGAAGGGCAGGTTCCCGAATATGTTTCGCTTGGCCTCGGCGCCGGACAAACTATCCAGGTGCAGGTGGATTATGTGCCCTACGCCGACGGAACGCGGTTGGGCGTTGGAATTGCTTACGAGCCCAGCCTGATTTCAGAGGATGCGCTCAAGTATGCCTCCGATGCCGACGTGGTGGTGTTGTCGCTGGGCTTCAATCCTGAGACTGAGGGTGAAGGCCACGACCGCACCTTCACGCTGCCGTGGGGGCAGGACGCGCTGGCAGAAGCGATTCTTGCGGCCAATCCGCACACCGTTGTCACGCTCATGGGCGGAGGCGCAATGGACGTGGAGCGCTGGATCGACAAAGCTCCCGCATTGCTGCACCTTTATTATCCCGGCCAGGAAGGCGGCACCGCCGCAACTGAGGTCATCTTCGGCAAGCACGATCCCGAGGGCAAGCTGCCGGTCAGCTTTGACCGCAGCTGGCAAGATAATCCCTCGTACAACTGGTACTACGGCATCAAGGGCGGAGACACCGTTCTGCATACTCCGGGCCAAGACGGCAAGGGCCAGGACTACACCATCGCGCAGATCCAATACGGCGACAAGCTGATGGTGGGCTACCGCTATTGGACGACGACGGGCAAGCAGCCTCTCTTCCCGTTCGGATTCGGCCTGAGTTACACCACCTTCAAATTTTCAAATCTGCACGCGCCAGCTTTGTACACGATCGGCGCCATTGACCCGAAAGGCATTGAGGTAAGCTTCGACGTCACCAACACGGGCAGCGTGGACGGGGCCGAGGTCGCCGAGCTCTACGTCTCCGATCCTTCGGCCACGGTTGGCCGGCCGGAGCGCGAGCTGAAGGGATTCGAAAAGGTTCGCCTGGCGCCGGGCCAGACCAAGCGCGTTTCAATCCAGCTGGACGCGCGGGCCTTCAGCTACTGGAGCGAGGCGGCGCACAACTGGAAGATCGATCCTGGCAAGTTTGTGGTGCGTGTAGGCGAATCGAGCGAGAATACGCCGCTCAGTGCGGATGTAACGCTGCAATAGCGGTTGCAGTTTCGAAAGGGATTCATGTCCATCACTCGCCGTACTGCGCTTGAGTGGCTTGCAGCAGGGGCAGCTGCGCCCCTTTTGCAATATGGGCTGGCCGCTCAGCCTTCCCAGATCGCCGGCCGCGGCCCTTACCAGCCGCAATGGGACTCATTGCAGGCGCATCCGTGTCCCGACTGGTACCGCGACGCAAAGTTCGGTATCTACTTCCACTGGGGACTTTTTTCAGTCCCCGCCTTCGGCAACGAGTGGTACTCGCACTGGATGTATGTGCCGGGCCGGCCGGAGTATGAGCATCATCTGGCCACCTACGGCCCTCTCGACAAATTTGGCTACAAGGACTTTGCCGCCGCCTTCACCGCCGAGCACTGGGACCCCGATGCCTGGGTTGCTCTCTTCAAAGATGCCGGCGCGCGATATATCGGGCCGGTTACCGAATTCGCTGACGGCTTTTCAATGTGGGCGAGCAAGATCAACCGCTGGAACGCAACACGCATGGGGCCGCGCCGCGACGTGGTTGGCGAGATGGAGCGCGCAGTCCGCAAGCAGGGGCTGAAATTCATCACCACATTTCATCACTCGTGGCTATGGGGCTGGTACGAAAGCCCTGTTCTCGATGCCGATATCTACCGGCCTGAACTCGCCGACCTGTACTGGCCGCATAAGTTCACGCCCGGCTATACCGGAGCATTTAACTACGGTCACCCCGATCCGGCGCCGTCAGCCCGCTTCTGCGAGATCTGGCGCGACAAGGTGATTGAAGTGGTCGACAACTACCGCCCCGACCTCATCTACTTCGACACTCGCGTGGCCAACATTCCCGAGCTCTACCGCATGCAGATGCTCGCACACTTTTACAACTCCAGCCACGGCGGGCACCAGGGCGTGATGACTTATAAGGAACACGACTTTGCCACCTCCTCAGGCGTATGGGACATCGAGGCCGGCCAACTGACTGAAAAAGCCAGTTTCGTTTGGCAAACCGATGATGAGTTGGATTGGGATTCCTGGTGCTACCTTACGAAACCCAATTACAAATCCGCCGGCCGGGTCATCCACCAGTTGATCGACATCGTCTCAAAGAACGGCAACCTGCTTCTCGATATAGGTCCGCGCCCCGACGGCACCATCCCCGCCGAAATTGAGAGTCGTCTTCGTCACATTGGCGCATGGCTGCAAGTCAACGGAGAAGCCATCTACGGCACCCGCCCTGCCTTCCGCTTTGGCGAAGGCCCCACGCAGGTTAAAGCAGGCAACTATGTGGCCGACCACAACAGCGACTTCAACGCGCAGGATATCCGCTTCACCACGCGCGATCGAGCCTTTTATATCCATGTGCTCGGAGCGCCGGGCAATCAAGTGAAGGTCGCTTCCATTACCCGCGACACACCGCTGCCGTGCGGAACACTCCGCAAGGCGGAGCTTCTCGGATCGTCGCAGCCAATCCACTGGGAGTGGGGTCCAGACGGCCTGATCCTGCAAATGCCTGAAAGTCGCCCCTTCGATGATGCCGTAGTTATCAAGTTGACCTGATCCTGATGTGATGTGTGGGTGCCCCATCCTTGCCGCGTCTTTGTTTTTGCGGCTAGTCAGAATGGAGTGACCGGCCCACTGTGCTAACCGTGGGTTAGGCTGTGATTCTGGAAGAAGCACAGTTCAGAGCCACAAGCGGAGAGGAACCGGTCA
>JBEKCW010000329.1:0-10100 GCA_050014675.1 Occallatibacter sp.
ATCATGGCGCCTGGGAACTCCTTTCCCCAGATCTGCGTTGTTTCTGTTAACTAGAGTGTGGAAAACCAAAGAAATACACAAGAGTACTTAAGGCCAATGCCATTTAGTAACCACCAAGTTTGCCATTTAGTTAATAGATTTACTGCGCTCTTCACCGTGTTGAGGCCGGGCAGCCGGGGTTTCGCGCGTCAGCAGGGACCGGTTGAGCGCCGACATTGAGAGCTTGATGCGGTTGTCTGCCCCCGTCTTCTTCATCAGACGGCCCACGTAGGCCTTCACCGTGCGCTCCTCGATTCCCAACTCTGCGGCAATTTCGCGATTGGAGCGGGCCAGCAGGATCAGCTTCAGCACCTGCTGCTCGCGGGCGGTGAGCTGCGGATCGGCGTTGGTCAGGCTGCTATCGGGAATATTCAGCAGGCGGTCGATAAGCCGTGAGAGCAGCCGGCGCGGAGCCCAGATGGAGCCGGAGGTTACGACATTTACAGCCCGGCGCACCACCTCGGGGTCGGCGGTGAGATCGAGATAGGCCCGTGCCCCCGCCACAATCGAGCTGAGCACCAGTTCCTCGTCGCCTTCAGGACCAATGACGATGAGCCGCAGCATGGGACGGAGCCTGCGGACCGACTCCAGCACCTCAAGTCCGCCCAGGGAAGCATGAAGATCGAAGACGAGGTAACCCAGGCTCTGATCGGCCAGCAGATCGGCCAGGGTGCCCACAACGGGAAAAATCTGTGGCTGCCCCTGTTCGGCAGGCAAATCGAAGATGCTGGTAAGCCCAGCCAGCCGGATGGGCTCAACTGCCACCACGCCGATCCGGATCAGGTCGGATTTGGGACTTTTCGACATCTTCGCGCTCCCGCACAAGCGTTAGGAAGGGAGCCGCACCCGTTCGGGGCGGATACGAGACCCGCCGCCGTCACACTTATCCCGTTTTCCGCGCGCTCGCCACACAGCGATTCAGACGTTGCCGATCAGGCACGGCCCGATCGGGCGCCTTCGCGCGCCCTCAGAGCTTGGGAAGAACAATTCCCTGCTGGTTCTGATATTTGCCCTTGCGATCAGCGTAGCTAACTTCGCAGGTCTCGTCGGATTGGAAAAACAGAATCTGGCACAGCCCTTCGTTGGCGTACACCTTGGCCGGAAGCGGCGTGGTGTTCGAGATCTCAAGCGTCACGAATCCCTCCCACTCCGGCTCAAACGGCGTCACGTTCACAATAATGCCGCAACGCGCATAGGTTGACTTACCAACGCAGATGGTTAAAACGTCTCTGGGGATACGAAAGTACTCGACTGAACGCGCCAGTGCAAACGAATTGGGAGGAATAATCACCGACGGGGCCTGGACGCTGACGAAAGACCGCTCGTCGAAGGCCTTGGGGTCGATGATGGCGCTGTTCACATTGGTGAAGATTTTAAACTCGTCAGACACCCGCAGATCGTAGCCGTAGGACGAGACGCCGTAGGAGATAACCCCCTGAGCCACCTGCTTTTCGCTGAAGGGCTCGATCATGCGGTGGTTGACTGCCTGCTCCCTGATCCAACGATCGCTTTTGATCGACATGCTTCTCCCATGCGCGGGCCCGAATCTGCCCGATCGAGTACCCCTGCGGATGTTCCAACTTGCTGATTCATCTTACGAAAGCGGGGGGTAAATCACAACGGCCGTTTCGCCCGCGAGCCTGTGGATTAAAGGGCCGGAATTGGCAGAGCGCCGCCTCTGCCGGCCAATTGCGGCCGATGGCTTGTTCGTAACTTCCACAATTGCGTGCAAAATCTGTAATATGACCAATGTAGGTCGTGGTAGAGTCAATACCAGTTCTGGCCAGACAGATTCGAGAAATGGCCTGACCTGAGGTCACGGAAGCCAGAATGCAGCCAGGCGCAAGACCCTTCCTGGTGGAACTTTGGGCGGCGATGAGCGTCTGAAGGTAATGGCAACCGGCAGTTTTTACGGCTTTTTGAAAACGCAAGAGCGAGGAAACTCCATTGATCAAGCAGGACATCGTTCATCAAGTGATTGAGCGCACTGGCTTGCCGCGCACCAAGGCTGAAGCAGCGGTGGATACGGTCTTCGAGGGCCTTAAGCAGGCATTAGCTGCCGGAGAGCGCATTGAGTTGCGCGGCTTTGGCGTGTTTAGCGTCCGGGCCCGCAAGACCGGCATTGGCCGCAATCCCCGCACCGGCACTGAGGTCAGCATCGCCCCCGGCAAGGCCGTTCGCTTCAAGCCCGGCAAAGAGCTCCATAGCCTGGAGTCCTGAAGCGCTGCCGGTTCGGCAATGCGCGCAGCAGCCCCGGCACCAGCGCGGAGCCCGGTTCTTTCGCATCAGCAGCGAAAGCCGGGCTTTCTCGCCTTGGCGGCGGGGTCTGATCACAAATTGAGAAGAGAATGAGGGTTCGTGCTATCCCAGGTCCGAGAATCCGGACCTGGGGCACCCTCTGGCCTTGCGTGGTTGAGTTCCCAAACACTGACTTGCTGACTAGAGCGATTCCAGGATAGATGCACCCTATCCAGCATTTTTGCAGGGTTGTCCCTTCTTGGGGTCGCGACGACTTATGTGCGTCGGCTCCGAGTATAGCGATCCTGGAACCGCTGTAGCCGACTCGCTCACATCAGCCTTTGCGGATCAACATCGACCACCACATTGCGGCGCGGGATTTCGGCCTTTTCAGCATGGGCCATCAAGCCGCGTAATGTCGCGTTGAGCGCTTTGCGCGAGGCAGCTTTGAGGATGAGATGAAAACGGTAGACGCCCTTGATGCGCGCGATGGGCGCGGTACACGGGCCGAGTACTCTCACCGCTCCGCTGTTTTGACTTTGGAGATACTTGCCCAGTTCGGCAGACCACCCGGCCGCCTGTTCGAGCTTGGGCGAGCGCACCAGCACATTTGCCAGCGCGCCGAAGGGCGGATAGTGCATCCAGCGCCGGTACTTGAGCTCGCGCTCGGCAAAGCTGGCGTAGTCGTTCGCGGCGGCGGCAAGAATCGCGTAGTGATCGGGATAATACGTCTGCACCACAACGCGGCCCGGCAGCTCGCCGCGGCCGGCGCGGCCGCTCACCTGCGAGATGAGCTGGAAGACGCGTTCCGCCGCACGGAAGTCCGGCATTGAGAGCGCATGATCGCAGCCCACCACGCCCACCAGCGTGATGCCGTGAATGTCGTGACCTTTGGCAATCATCTGCGTACCCACCAGCAGGTTGATTTCGCCTGAGTGCAGGCGCGCCAGCAGCCGTTCCAGATCGTACCGGCCGCGCACCGTGTCGCGGTCCATTCTGCCAATCCGCGCGCCCGGAAAGATCTCCTGCAGCCGCTCCTCACCCTGCTGCGAACCTGCGCCGAGAAAGTACATGTGCTCGCTCTCGCACTTGGGGCAGCGCGCCGGCACCGTGCGCTTGAAACCGCAATAGTGGCACTCAAGGCGCTGGCCTGCGCGGGCCACGCCATCTTCGTCGGCCGGCTTGTGATGCGTGAGCGCGATCGCGCAGTTCTGGCAGTCGAGCTTTTCGCCGCATGCCCGGCAGATGACGGCGAACGAGTAGCCGCGGCGATTGAGCAGCACCAGCGCCTGCTCGCCGCGCTCAAGAGCAGCCTTGGTTTCAGCAACCAGCGCGCGAGAGAACAATTGCTCCTGGCCCGTCTGCTGGAACTCGGTACGCATGTCGATGAGCTCAATCGCTGGCAGCGGGCGATTCATCACGCGTTCGCGCAAATCGATGCGCGTGTACTTGCCCTGCGCCGCATTGTGCCAGCTCTCGAGCGATGGAGTTGCCGAGCCCAGAACCGCAACCGCGCCCGGGCGCAAAGATCGCGGAACGCGTTCCCACCACAATCGGCGCATCGCCGCGCCGGATGCGCCGCCACTGCTCGCTGCGCTCCTCGGGTGTGAGAGCAGAGTGCAGCAGCGCCACCTTTTGACCGAAGGCGCGGTCCATCAGCCCAGCCATCTGCGGGGTCAGCCCGATCTCAGGCACCAGCAGGATCGACGAAAAACCGCGATCGAGCGCCTGCTGCATGGCGGCAAGGTAGACGGCGGTTTTTCCTGAACCCGTTACTCCAAAAAGCAAAAAGGCATGAAATGCCCCGAGCGCCGTATTCACAGTGTCGAGCGCGTGCTGCTGCGGGCCATTCAGCTTGATCACAGCGTCGGATGCAGGCGTCAGCCCGCCCAGATGAAAGATTGCCGGACGCTCTTCGATGCGCACCAGTTCACGCCGCACCAGCGTTTGCAGAGTCGACGACGGCAATTCTTTTTTCCTGAGGTCGGCGAGCGATATCTCGCCGCCACATGCCGCCAGCTCGGCGAGAATTCCCTGCTGATTATCTGTGAGCTTCGGCAATCTGGCTTCGGGAACTAAAACGGCAAAGCGCTCCATGCGGCGCGCATCGCGCTCGGCCGCGGCAGTCTCCCGAGCGATCCATTTTTTGCGAACCAGGCCCGCGAGTGCAGGCAGCGAAACCGCAGTAGCAGTGCGCAGCGTGGAGACCTTCACCGGCTCGCCCTCGGCCAGGCGCTTCAAAACGCGAAAATGAATCTCGTGCTCTTCGGCGCGTGCTTTCTTTGGGCGGCCGGACTTTCTTTTTGAGATTTCATCCTGAGTGAAGGTCGCCGAAGCGACCGGAGTCGAAGGACCTGTATTTGCTTTTCGGTTCCCCTCGCGCGCGTCATCCCCCTCCATCATCGTCGCCAGCGCGTCGCGTCCCGCATCGGTAATGCGGTAATACACGGTGCGGCGCACCTCGGCCACCAGGGGAAGCATTCCACGCAGCACCTCGCCCAGCGGAGCGAGATAATACCCCGCAATCCATTCTGCCAATTCCAGCAGCTGATCGCTTACGATCGGCTCATCGTCGAGCACCGCCTCAAGATAGCGTGTCTCGAAATCCCCTTCAGGCTTCTCGTCGAGCGCGATCACTACGCCGATCAGCTTCTCATTGCGGAAAGGCACAATTACGCGCGCCCCGCGTTGCGGAGCCTGACCATGGTGGATCGCATACGTAAATGTGCGATCGAGCGGCACCGGCAACGCGACTTCGCAAAACGCAGGCATGGAGGCAGAATTCAGTGTAGGTTATGTGGTGCAGCCGCGCCGCCTTTGTGGCAGGAGTGCGACGGCTCTGGCGTTTACGGCTGCTGTGTTGCGGGCGAGACCGGCTGGTTAGGAGCGGGCGCGGCAGGCTGCGGCAGTAGATTCTGCACCGGCTCGGTGGGCGTAGTCATCGAGTTGGGATTCCCGGATGGAGTGATGAGCTTCTCGAAGCCTGCCGGCGGCGCATCCTGACTTTGCGCAGCAACCATGATCGGGCTCCATCCCTCGGGCGAGCCGTGGTAGGCCGTGTACTTTTTATCGCAATAGTCGATGGCGGTCTGGGCGGCAGGCTGGTTCTGGCCTCTCTGCGCGATTGCGATGGCGCGGGCGCAGTACCAGAAGCCGTTCGCATCCACCGGCGTCGACTCGAGGTCGACTATCGAAAGCTGCCACAGACTCTGCAGGTCGGTGCTGTCGATGGCGGCCGCCCGGCCCAGGGTCTCGCGAGCTTTGGGCAGGTCGTTCTGGCTCAGCGCGCACGTTCCAGCGCCGCCGTTGAAGATTGCCGTCATGCCGTTTTTCAGTGCGGTAAATTGCGCGTCGCTCATGCCAGCTGGCATTTGCCACAGCGGCAGCTGGTTGAGGCCGATGGCTGAGAACTGGCATATCTCGCCGAGCAATCCCGCATCGGCGCGGTCCAATTGCGCGGCCTTGGCGCGATCGAGCGCGATCACAATCGCCATGGCGCGAATGTTGGCCGGCTCAACGACGATCAGGCGCTTTGCCACGTCCACAACCTGATCGCGGTTCCCTGCCTCCTGCCACGCGGCCAGCGCCTCAGTCAGCGCCTGACCTACGGCCACGCTGCGCGGATACTTTTGCGCGAAGGCCTCAAGCGCGGTCGCGCGCTCAGTGGGATCCTTGATTTTGACCGCCGACGCGTAAGCGTCGTACTCGGCGTGATCTTTGATGGCTTTCTTGGCGGGTTCATCTGTTGCCGGAAGAGGAGTGGCGGCGTGAGAAGACTGGGAAGGCTGTTGTTGAGCGCAGAGTGGCATTGCGAATGCCATTAACGCGGCCACGCAGCTAACCCCGATTCGGATGCACATGGAACGCATGACTCAGGTATAGCAGAATGCGACGGGGGGAGGGGCTACATCACCTTAGCAGTCTCACATTGGCAGACCGGGCAAACTTCTGATCAAGCGTTATTACTTGAAACGCGCCGTTCGCATAGCCTACCTTAGCGATAAGCTGATCAGCAAACCCGCCCTTTCCAGAGCGGCTCGCTTCAATCGCCTCTTCGACGATTGATGGGCTCTCCACAGTCACTCCTTCTGCATGCAGAAAGTCTTCAAGAGAGGCAAGCACCCGGCCTCTTTCCCATTTCGACCGGAGCACCCAGGCTAACTCCGCCATTACGATCAGGGGCACGAAGACTCCTCCCTTCGACCGCGCGCCAATGAGTGCATTGCGCGCCCGTGGGGAATGTAAAGCGTCATCGTCAAGCAACGCACGAGCCCACACATTCGTATCCGCGGCCACCATCACCAGATTCTCCGAGCCTTGGCACGGTTCATGTCCTCTAATGACATAGTCCCCTTTGACTTCGGTCCCGAATCCGCTCTCTTAAAGAGATCTTCAAGGCTGAGCATTAAATGTTCACCCTTGAACCCGTGCTTGGAATTAAGCGTAAACCGAATGCGACTGCCTTTTTTGAGGCCCAGGTGGCTGCGCAGCGCTTTCGGCAGCGTTACCTGCCCTTTCGAGGTCACTTTGGCTTCAACGACCGTTGCGACAGTGGCAGAAGTCTTTAACCCCATGGGAACCTCCTCCTTACATTTTATATCTTTTTGCCTTACCTGGCGATAAGGCTCACAATCCCAGCTTCGCCCACATAGCGTCCACCTTGGCCTTGGTGGCGCTATCCATCTCGATCATCGCCGGCCAGGGCCGCTCAAATCCCTCGGCCTTCCACTTGCGCGTTGCATCCACGCCCATCTTCGAGCCGTAATTGGGCAGGCGCGAGGCGTGGTCGAGCGAGTCAACCGGCCCCAGCGTGAACTGGATATCGCGCTCGGGATCGATATTGTTGGTTGCGCGCAGAACCACTTCGCCCATGTTCTGCACGTCGCAATCCTCGTCCACCACGATAATGCACTTGGTAAACATGGCCTGGCCCAGCGACCAGATGGCATTCATCACCTTGCGCGCATGGCCCGGATAACTCTTCCTGATCGACACGATCATCAGGTTGTGGAAGACGCCCTCGACCGGCAGGTTGATGTCGACCAGCTCGGGGATGGTCATCTTCATTGCAGGTAGGAAAATGCGCTCGACGGCCTTGCCCATCCATGCGTCTTCCATGGGCGGCTTGCCCACAATCGTCGCAGCGTAGATGGGGTCTTTGCGATGCGTGATGCAAGTGAGATGGAAGACCGGGTACTCATCCTGCAACGTGTAGAAGCCGGTGTGGTCGCCGAAGGGGCCTTCGGCGCGCAATTCGCCGAGTTCAACGTAACCCTCGAGGATGATTTCGGCGTGTGCGGGCACCTCGAGATCGACGGTCTCGCACTTGACGATCTCAACCGGTTTGCCGCGCAAAAAGCCGGCGATCATAAACTCCTCAACCTCAGGCGGCGCGGGTACGATGGCGGAAAATGTGGTCGCGGGATCGGTGCCGATGGCCACGGCCACTTCAAGACGCGAGCCCTTCAGATTTCCCAGCGAGATCTGGGGCAATCCGCCGATGGGGCCATCAGGAACGCTGACGGCGCCGCCGGCCGATTCCGCCATCATGGCTACCCTTGCGGTGAGCGGACTATCGGATGAGTTTCTTGCCGCCGCTTCACGCAGTGCGTTTCGATAATGTTCTGCGGCAACCTTTTGCCGCTGCCAGTGCATGCCGGTGGTTTGTCCGTCGTACACCTGCATGCGATACATGCCGATGTTGCGCTTGCCATTGCGAGGATCTTTGGTGTGCACGCATGGCAGCGTGATAAAGCGGCCGCCGTCATGCGGCCAGCATTTGAGAATTGGAAAATAGTTGAGATCAAAATTCTCGCGCCGAATTACTTCCTTGCACGGCGCGTCTTTGGCGCTCACGGTTTTCGGGAAGACATTTGCCAGCTCGGCCAATTGCGGCAGCATCTTGAGCTTGTCGAAGAGGCCGCCCGACGGCGGCTTCACATTCATCAGCGTGTGAATGCGCTCGGCGATCTGATCAAGGCGGTCGACACCAAGAGCCAGGGCCATGCGCCGCTCAGAGCCAAACTGGTTGATGAGCACCTTGTGGCCCGGGTGTCCCGCAACGTTTTCAAACAGCAGCGCCGGCCCGCCCGGGGCGTACTTCACTTTGAATTCGGGGCCGGCGTCTTTGACCCCTGATCCCTGATCTCTGATCCTTGTCTTCGACACCCGGTCAGTGATCTCGGTGATCTCGAGCTCCGGCGAAACCTCTTCATCGATGCGCTTCAACTCGCCGTGTTTTTCGAGGGCTTTGATCCAGTCGCGCAGATCGTCGTAGGCCAAGGTTGCGCTCCGTCCGGTTGTGACCGGTACTCAACAATGGTACGGCAGCAAGGAGAGATCAGAGAAAAGAGATTAGAGAACAGAGATTACTGGGCGGAGATCGGAACACCCTCGTTCCGTCGTTCCCTTGTTCCCTCGTTCACTCGCCCCCTAGCTCCCTGCCTCTCCGACTCTCCGCCACGTTGCATAACGTCTTCCGCCTGTGCAATCCTCTCGGGATACGAGAGGTACGACCGATGACTGATTCCACCAGAGTCAAATGCCATCCCTACTTCAAGCATTGGAAGCCCCGCAGCGCGAAGGCCGCGGACGGTGGATCAACCGCGGCTCCCAGCCAGAACATCTCGTGGACGGTGCCGAACCTGTGCGCGGCCTACAACTGGCCCACAGGCATTGAAAGCGGCGGCCTGATCGGCATTGTGGAGCTGGGCGGCGGATGGGTGCAGTCAGACATAACGGCGTACTTTCAGTCGATCGGCCAGCCGGTACCCTCCATCACCGATGTTTCGGTGGACGGCACCAAGAACACGCCCAACCAGCCGGGCAGCGCTGGCGAGGCCGATTTCGAAGTCGGGCTTGATATTGAAGTGGCTGGCGCCAGCTACTATGTGGCCACGGGCAAGACTGCCACGATTCGCGTTTATTGGTCGCAGGACATTGGAACCGCAATTGCCAAGGCCGCCTCGGACGGGTGCGACGTGTGCAGCATTTCATGGGGAGCGGACGAGGCGCAGTGGGGCACGAGCGAAGCCGATGCGCTTGAGCAGTCGGCGGAGACGGCCACGGCGGGCGGCATGTTGGTATTTGGCGCGGCCGGCGACAACGATTCAAGCGATGGCGGACCCACGCCGGCCAACGTGGATTGCCCGTCTTCTTGTCCTCATGTAGTGGGCTGCGGAGGCACCAGTAAAACAGCCACCAGCGAGACAGTGTGGAACGATAACCCCGGCCAGACTGACGGCTCGGGAACCGGCGGCGGCTATTCGACAATCTTCCCGGCGCAAAGCTGGCAGATTGGCGCGCCGCCCGCGCCGGCAAGCACGCAATTCGGAACCGGGCGCATGGTGCCCGATGTGAGCGCCGACGGCGATCCTGAAACCGGCTACGTGGTCTACATTCACGGTTCGGCTACAGTGCTGGGAGGCACAAGCGCGGTTGCTCCACTTTACGCTGGGCTGTTTGCCGCTTTTGGCAAGAAGCTGGGGTTTGTGACGTCAAAGCTCTGGGAAAATCAGAAGGCTTTCAACGACATTACCGTTGGCAGCAACGGTATGTATTCGGCAGCAGTGGGACCGGACGCTTGCAGCGGCATCGGCTCGCCGATCGGGACAAAGATTGCCGCGTTGTTTGTAAGTCCCGCCGCCAGCGAACATGCTGAAGCTGAGAAGCGATCGGAGTCGAAAACAGAACTGCGTCCGAAAGCCTAGAAAGAAACAAAACAGTAAGTTCAACAAAACAAAAGATGAGTAACGCAGGCTCCCGGACGCGTTGAGGGAATGAGATCCCAGGTCCCCAAGTGCGAGGGACCTGGGGCACCCAGT